>NZ_JBLFEO010000041.1:0-28843 GCF_047345505.1 Maribacter aquimarinus
TGTTACCCTAAGTTACGGAAACCCGTGCACTTGTACAACGGAATTCGTCGATTGTTCAAAAATAAAATGCTGATTGTTAATATCTTACCTTCCCGTTGATAGAAAATCAGCAAGCCCTATTTAGCTTGAATTTGAAAACCAAAGATGGCGGAGGGTTTTCCTCCGTGGGACAAGGGGGCGGTGCCATTTCAAGGTTCTCAAAGCGTGCGTGAACCGAACTTTTGAGATAACGGCACCCGGGACCACCCCTTTCTTCCGCGTTCGGAATTCATTCCCCTACCCGCCCGTACCAGCCATTCGGGCGGGCTTGAAAAAGGAGGGGAGCTTTTAACTTTCTTCCCAATAAAAAGAGATATTGATTAGGTCTTTTGCTTTTTCTTGCGGGCAGCGGGAAACAGCACATTGTTCAAGATTAATCTATAACCGGGCGATGTAGGGTGCAATTCCAACTCCGTCTTGGGGTCGCCCACCCGGTGTTGATAATCTTCCGGGTCGTGGCCACCATAAAAGGTAAAGAACCCCTTTCCCTTTATTCCGTGTATGTACCTCGCCTCTTGGTTGATCTTGTTCTCCCCCAACACCAACACGGTGGGCTTTATGCTCTTCCGGTCAAAGGCGGTGGTCTGGCCCATGAACCCCTTGACCAAGGCCGTATGGTTCTGGCAGAGCATGGTGGGCACCGGATCCCATTTGGCGGAAAAATCCATCAACGAAAAATAGTCCGACTCCCGGGGCACGTCTCCCCTTTTGCTGGTCATGTCTATGGAAGAGAATTCGTATTTCAGGGGATTGCGCTCCAGGATAAAATCGGTGAAGGCAAAGGTCTTGCCAAAATTCATTTGGGTCTGGTAGTTGGGATCGGAAGGGTCACCATCGAACATGGGCTCGCAGATGTCCACACCGTCCGATGCGGCCAGGGCAATGTCAAAACTATCGGTGGCAGAGCACATGGCGAACATAAAACCGCCCCCGATGACGTAGTTCCTTATTTTCAGGGCCACGGCCCGTTTCTGCTCTGATACCTTGTCATAGCCCAATTTCCTGGCCAATTTTTCCGCTTCGGACTTGGCCTCTATGTACCAGGGCGTGGCCCGGTAGGCCCCGTAGAATTTTCCGTATTGGCCGGTAAAGTCCTCATGGTGCAAGTGCAGCCAATCGTAAAGGGCCAGCTTGTCTTCCAGCACCTCCTCATCATAAATGGTGGCATAGGGTATTTCGGCGTAGGTCAGGGCCATGGTCACCGCATCGTCCCAAGGCGGATTCCCCTTTGGGGAGTACACCGCGATCTTCGGTGCCTTCTCCAGGAATACGGCATCCTGGTTGCGCGCCGGACTGGCAATGTCCTCCAAAATGGCATTGGCCCGGTCGTTGCTCAAAATCTCAAAAGACACCCCACGGATCTGACATTCCTTACGTATGGCCTCCCCATCGGGCAAAAGGAAGGAACCGCCCCGGTAATTGAGCAGCCACTGTACCTTTTGCTGTTTCGACAGCACCCAATAGGTGATGCCATAGGCCTTTAAGTGGTTTTTCTGCCCCTCTGCATCCATGGGTATCAAAATGGAAGAGGCCATCAGGGAGCCACTGAGGCATAAAAAACAAAGGATGAGCCAACCGTTTCGCATGATCTGTCTGTATGGTGAACGCTTCCCAAAGATAAAGGAAAAAAGAAAGCCCGGGTTTTGCAGCTGTGCCAAAAGAAACTTAAAGCCGTATGATGCATTAAACCCAGATTAAGCAATAGAAATTCCCCGCCTGAAAGGAACGGGCAGGTATTACGGCTGCAAATCCCTGCATAACAGATCGCTGAGCCCACTTTCCGCCCGTACCGAACGATACGTTCGGGCGGGCCCGACCGTAACGTAAAAAATCGTTTACGCGGGTGGCCCATCGCAAAAGTCTTGGTGTTCTTGGGGGTTGCACAGTTCAATACGAACCTCCAATATTTCATCTGGGTGAAAACATTTGGGAATTGGATCCAACAACCCATCCCTGTGGGTCCAGCATCCGGTTGGCGGGCCAGGCCAGGGAAAGTGGTCCTTTGGGCCGGCATACCACGGCAAGATCATGGCAATGCGGAGGCTATACTTTGGTGTGGAATGCTTGTTTTAAAACGGCACGGCGCCATCATCTTCCTCCGGATCGGGGTTCATGCCGCTGCCAAAGGCTTCGTCACGGGTGGGGAAGCCCTTGGTGGCAAAGGGATTGTCATCGTCCGCATTCATTTTGCTCTGGAACTCAAAGGGGGAATCAAAGGTCTCCAAATTATCGAACTTACCAAGGTTGCCAATGAACTTGAGCCTTATGTTATCCAGGCCGCCGTTACGGTGCTTGGCCACAATAAATTCCGCTTGGCCCTGGGTAGGGGTGTGGTCCTCATCGTCCCACTCATCGATCTTGTAATATTCGGGCCGGTAAATGAAGGACACGATATCCGCATCCTGTTCAATGGCCCCGGACTCCCTAAGGTCTGACAGGATGGGCCTTTTGCTACCGCCCCGGGTCTCCACGGCCCGTGAAAGCTGGGAAAGGGCAATGACCGGCACGTTGAGCTCCTTGGCCAGCGCCTTCAGGTTTCGGGAAATGGTGGAGATCTCCTGTTCCCTATTGCCCCCTTTCTGGGTGCCGCCCGCGGTCATGAGCTGCAGGTAATCTATAATGATCATTTTAATGCCGTGCTGGGACGCCAAGCGCCGTGCCTTGGCACGAAGGTCGAAAATGGAAAGGGAGGGCGTATCATCTATAAAGAGGGGCGCTTTTTCCAAGGTCTTCACCTTTACGTTGAGCTGTTCCCATTCATGCTTCTCCAATTTACCGGTTCGCAATTTCTCCGAGGACAGGGAGGTTTCCGAAGAGATCAAACGGGTAATGAGCTGTACGGAAGACATTTCCAGGGAAAAGAAGGCCACGGGGATGTTGGAATTTACGGCAATGTTCCTGGCCATGGAGAGGGTGAGCGCCGTTTTTCCCATACCCGGGCGGGCGGCCACGATAATGAGGTCACTGGGCTGCCATCCGGAGGTGAGCTGGTCCAGTTTGTCAAAACCGGACGGAATGCCGCTGAGCCCTTCCTTGTTGGCAATTTCCTCAATCCGTTTCTTGGCCTGGATGACCAGGTTTTGGGCCGTCTCGGCAGAGCGCTTTAGGTTGCCCTGGGTAACATCGTACAATTTGGATTCTGCCTGGTCCAGGAGATCGAAGACGTCGGTGCTCTCGTCATAGGCATCTTCGATGATTTCGTTGGATATTTTGATCAGGCTCCGCTGGATGAACTTTTGCAGGATGATGCGGGCGTGAAACTCTATATGGGCCGAAGAGGCCACTTTTTGGGTGAGCTTCACCAAATAGAAATCGCTCCCCACAGCCTCCAGTTTGCCCATTTTGCGCAACTGGCTGGAAACCGTTAATAAGTCCACCGGCTGTGATTCCTCGAACAAAATGAAGATGGCCTCATAAATGGTCTTGTGGGCCTCCTTATAAAATACCTCTGGATGAAGAATATCAATGACCTCATCCACGCCTTTTTTGTCTATCATCATCGCGCCCAGCACAACCTCCTCTAAATCAACTGCTTGAGGCGGTATTTTCCCTCTTTCAAGGCTAATGATGGTAGATTTGTCGATCTTCCGACCCACCAAGGACTTCGTGTTCTCCATACAGCGAAAATATACAATTAACCTTTAGTTAACTTGAAAAGGGCGTGGCGGGATATTAACCGTTCATCCACAATTTCCCTGTTGATAAAATAAGATTTTATGTTGATAACAAAAAAAAATCCGGGAATAAATTATCCCGGATTTTTATGGGCTTGTGAAAACCGCCGCTTAATCCTTGAAAACGCCCATTTGGGCATATTTTTCCATGCGCTGGTTCAGCAATTCTTTTGGTGATAACTTTTGCAATTCCTCAAAATGGGAGATAATTTTATTTTTCACGATGGTAAAGGTCTTGTCCCGTTGGGCGTGGGCCCCACCTGCCGGCTCGCGCACGATCTCATCGATGAGCTTTAGGCGCTTCATGTCCGTGGCGGTCAGCTTTAGGGCCTCTGCGGCCTGTTCCTTGTATTCCCAGCTTCGCCAGAGAATGCTGGAGCAAGATTCCGGCGATATCACGGAATACCAGGTATTCTCCAACATGAGCACTTTGTCTCCCACGCCAATGCCCAGCGCGCCACCGGAGGCGCCTTCCCCAATGATCACCACAATGATGGGCACCTTTAGGCGTGTCATTTCCAGAATATTGCGGGCAATGGCCTCTCCCTGGCCCCGCTCTTCGGCCTCAATGCCGGGGTAGGCCCCGGGGGTGTCTATGAAGCTCACCACGGGGATGCCAAATTTCTCGGCAGACTTCATCAAGCGCAGGGCCTTGCGGTAGCCCTCTGGGTTGGCCATACCAAAATTGCGGTACTGCCGGGTCTTGGTGTTGTAGCCTTTCTGTTGGCCTATGAACATAAAGCTCTGATCGCCTATCTTGCCCAGACCGCCGATCATGGCCTTGTCGTCCCTGACGTTGCGGTCCCCGTGGAGCTCCAAAAACGAATCTCCGCACAGGGCCTTTATATAATCCAGGGTATAGGGCCGGTTGGGGTGCCTGGACAATTGCACGCGCTGCCAGGCGGTAAGGTTTTTGTAGATTTCCTTACGGGTATCGTTCAGTTTTTTCTCGATCTGCTTGCAGGTCTCGGACACATCCACGTCACTCTCCTCGCCAATGACCAAACATTTGTCCAATTGTTCTTCCAATTCCTTTATTGGAAGTTCAAAATCCAGATATTCCATAGGTTCTTCGGTTACGTTCTCAGTAGGGGCAAAGATAAAACTTTGGCGGCAATGGCCTTCACTAAAAAGGTGAATACCATTTCCCAGTTGAAAATGGACCCATAAATGGTTACTTTGTACGCCCAACTCCAAGATAAAAATAAGCGGTGGCCGGGCCATGCCCCATTTTACTTTTTCGCGGGCCTTTTATAGCGTCACCAACGCCACGCCCCTTCCCCACAGCATTCCATGATCCACTTTCCAAGGGAACATCAACGCTTGGCCTTTTGCAAGAGGTACAGGGCCAACAGCCCAAACATGACATTGGGGATGATCACGGCCAGCAGGGGGGAAAAACCGCTCTGTTCTGCCAGGGTACCAAAGACGCGGTCAAAGAAAATGAAGACAAAGGCCACCAAGATGCCAAAGGCCAGGTTAATGCCCATGCCCCCGCGCCGTTTTACGCTGGACACGGCCACGGCAATGACCGTTAAGATAAAGGCGGTGAGCGGCAGGGCCCATCTCTTGTACTTTACCAAAATGTAGGTGTTGATGTTACTGGCGCCCTTTCTGCGCTGGTCTTCAATAAACTTGTCCAGCTCGTACAGATTCTTGGTCTCCGCCACGTAGGAAACCGGGGTAAGGTCCCCAATGTCAAAGGCAAACAGGGTATCCAACCTGCGCTTGCTCTCAATAATGGCGGTGTCTCCCAAGATCGTCCTTTTCTTGTACGCCGTGAGCCGGTAGGTGCTGTCCTTGTCCAACCAGCGGATGTTGGCGGCCGCGATCTTGAACTTGAGCCGGTTAAGGCTGTCAAAGCGCTCAAAGGTAAAGTTCTGGCCTATTTGGCGGGCGGGATCAAAACTGCTCACATAGATAAAGTCGGTCTCGTTGAGCTGGTTGAAGATATTGCTGGTCACCCGGTCTTTCTTTCCCTTTTTTAGGTATTTGAACTTAAATTCATTGAACCCAATACTGGCCTGGGGCACAATGAACATGTTCATGAAGAACATGATCACGGCCACCAAAGTGGCGCCAATGAGGTAGGGCCTTAGAAAGCGGCCGTAGGAGACCCCGGAGCTTAGAATGGCCACGATCTCCGTATTGTTGGCCAACTTACTGGTAAAAAAGATGACCGACAGGAAGAGAAAAATGGGGAAGAGCAGGTTCCCAATATAGATGGTAAAATTAAGGTAGTAGAGCAGTATCTCGTTCAGCGGGGCCTCATTGTCTATCATCTTACCGATCTGCTCGGCCAGATTGATCATGATGCCTATGGGTATGAACAAGAGGAGCATCAGGGCAAAAGTGGCCAGATAGCGCTTTAAGATGTATTTGTCTATGATCGATAGCATTACAGCCGCTTGTCCATTTGTTTCACCATTTTATCTTTCCAGGGGCCAAAGCTGCCCTCCAGGATACGGCGCCTTGCCTCGCGCACCAGCCAAAGGTAAAAACCCAGATTATGGATGGTGGCGATCTGCTTGCCCAAATATTCATTGGCCGCAAAGAGGTGCCTTAAATAGGCCTTGGAGTATTCGCGGTCCACAAAGGTGGTGCCCATTTCATCCAGGGCGCTAAAGTCGTCTTCCCACTTCTTGTTTTTTATGTTGATGGTTCCCTGGGCCGTGAAGAGCATTCCGTTCCTGGCGTTTCGGGTGGGCATCACACAATCGAACATGTCCACGCCCAGGGCAATGTTCTCCAGAATGTTCGTGGGCGTGCCCACACCCATGAGGTACCTGGGCTTGTCTTCCGGTAAGATGTCGCAGACCACCTCTGCCATGGCATAGAGCTCTTCTGCCGGCTCGCCCACCGAGAGGCCGCCAATGGCGTTACCGGCCGCTCCCGCATTGGCAATGTATTCGGCAGACTGCTTGCGGAGGTCGGTATAGGTGCTGCCCTGCACAATGGGAAAGAAGGTCTGTTCGTACCCATATTCAAACGGTACCTTTTTCAAATGGGCCATGCAACGGTCCAACCAACGGTGGGTCATCTGCATGGAGCGCTTGGCATAGTTGTAGTCGCAGGGATAGGGCGTGCACTCATCGAACGCCATGATGATGTCCGCGCCAATGGTGCGCTGTATCTCCATGACGTTCTCGGGGGTGAACATGTGGGTGGACCCATCTATGTGCGATTTAAACTTGACCCCCTCTTCCTTGATCTTCCGGTTGGCCGAAAGGGAGTACACCTGGTAGCCGCCACTGTCCGTTAAAATGTTCCGGTCCCAGCCCATGAATTTGTGAAGCCCTCCCGCCTGTTTCAGGATCGGGGTCTTGGGCCGTAAAAAAAGATGGTAGGTATTGCCCAGGATTATGTCCGGATCCACTTCTTCCCTCAGTTCCCTTTGGTGCACCCCCTTTACGGAAGCCACCGTGCCCACCGGCATAAAGATGGGGGTGTCTATCTTCCCGTGGTCGGTTTCCAGGGTGGCGGCCCGGGCCTTGGTCTGCGGGTCTCTTCTATGAAGGGTGAATTTCAAGGTATATGGGAATATGACTGCAAATATAGCAAACTACCGCGGGGCAAGCCCATAAGGCATTCATAAGAAACTGAATTTTAATTTCGGGGCAAGCCAAGGAGCATCAAACCCTTTGGCGGTGCCTATGAAGATGGTGGCCCCAAGCCCCATGGAAAAGTTAAGATGCACGGGCACAGCGTGCCGTTTTGCGCCAAAAAAGCACCGGCAGATGGCTAAAAATTGGCAACTTGCCCCCAAACAATAAAGGTTGGGGTTGCACGTTTCCCTTGTAGAAGCACGGTACGGAAACATCCATGCTTGGAGGCCCACTCATAACCCATAAAAACAAAAGTGATGAAAAAAACAATTCTAATGGCCTTTGCCCTTTTGGCATGCGGCTTTGCCCTGGCCCAGACGGGATCGGGCTTTGGTATCAAGGCAGGTATAAACTACGCCGGAAACGGTGATTTTTTCGATTCAGCCCAGGACGCCTTCCGTGCCCCGGACCGCAATGTGGGCTACCACGTGGGGGTATTTGGCAAGTTGGGGAACCGATTGTACATCCGTCCGGAACTGGTCTATACCAGCACCACCTCCGGCTATGACGAGGGCGACCTAAAGATCAACAAATTGGACCTTCCGGTGCTCTTTGGGGCAAAGATCATTGGTCCGCTCAACATTTTTGTGGGCCCTTCTTTTCAATACCTCCTAAATACGGAGTTTGCGGACGTGGACATCGATGAGGTGGAAAATGATGTTACCGTGGGGCTTAACCTAGGCGCCGGGGTAAATCTCGGCAAGTTTGGGGTGGATGTACGTTATGAGCGCGGCTTCTCCGAAAACGAGATCACTTTTTTGAACAACAACCTACCCAGCATCAATACCAACGATCGGGTGGATACCCGACCCGACCAGGTCATTTTGAGCCTTTCCTACAAGTTTTAAGGCACGGACCAAGGATGGCCGGTTTTGCATTTTGCATTATATCCGGTTCATGCATTGAACCCAGATTAAGCAATAGAAATTCCCCGCCTGAAAGGAACGGGCAGGTATTACGGCTGCAAATCCCCGCAAAAGCAGTCATTGTGCTGATTTTTGACCAATCACCCAGGCGATGATGATGCCGTACTGGCAAACGTTCTGATTTTATTGGGGGTTGCCCCCTCAAGACGAAAGTCCAACCCACCATTTGGGTTATAAGAACAGCTAAAAAAGGTGGCCCCGGAAATAGTTTCCGGGGCCACCTTTTTCTTTTTTTCTTTATGGGGATACGATCATAAATCATCATCCAAATGATCGGGGGTGCCGTCCCCATCGGTATCGGGGAAGATGACCATGCCATTGGCGTCTTTCTGTACCTCCCCATCGATCAGGATCTCCTCCGCGGTGGGAATGCCGTCTCCATCATCGTCCGGATCGCGAAAATTGGGGAGCCGTGCCCGTGGGTTCTCAAATTGCACATCGGTATTGTCATCGTTCAAGTTGCCGTTGTTGTTCACATCTTCCTGAATGGAGGGAATGCCATCATTGTCGGTATCCGTGTTGGGCTCATAGTCCAACAATTGCACTTTAAAAATCAACGGGGCATAAATGGGAATGCCACTTCCGGCTTGGGGACTGGCAAAATAAGCCAGGCCAGAGGGTATAAAGATGGCACCACTCCCAAATTCCTCATAACTTATGGTACCATCGCCCACTTCATTGGGGCCCGTTCCTTTTTGGAAGTACTCCAGGCCATTTCCAAATCCGGGAACCACCTGGGAGAGGTTAAATCGAATGGGCTGACCGGTAACGGCGTCAAATACCGTCCCATCCAGCAAAGTGCCCTTATATTGTATAATGGCATTGTCCCCAATGGTGGGCATGCTGTCCGCGACCGCGCCTTGCTGGGCCACCAAGACATAAAGGGTATGGTCCACCTCCTCCCCATCATTCCTTCCAAAAATGGAAGAGGGCACGTTAATGGTCTCCTTTATCAGGTTGGGGCTGTCAAAAATGGCTTGCTTGCCGCTGTTTTCGCCCGCAATGGTATCAAACCTCACCTGAAAATCGAATTCCGGTGGGGGGTTTTCAAATTCCTCGTAGTTGTAGAAATGGCTCTTTAAAAAGGCCACGATCTCGGCATCGTCCTCGGCCGCCACCTCGCTCAACAATCGGGGGGGCACCACCTCGCCCGGTGGCCCTTCATCATCATCACCGCATGCCCAGAGGGACAAGAACAGGATGGCCAGAAAAAAAATACGTTCCATTTTCATTCGTCACAACTTAAATTTCGTTCAGCCGGCCGTTGGCCCATTTTCCTTTCCTCCGGCCCGGGGTGCACTGGCCCCAATATGAACAAGCCCAGACAAGGGGCACCATGATTATGGCCAAATTGCCCGCAAGATACAATTTTCCCCTATTTTTGTGAGTCCAGTGCACAAACATTTTATACCCATGCGAATTGACAAGTACCTATGGTGCACCCGTTATTTCAAGACCCGTAACATGGCCACCAACAGCATAAAAAAGGGAAATGTAAAGGTAAACGGGCAGGTGGTGAAGCCCGGGCGCGAGGTCTATGCCACGGACCAGATCACGGTGCGAAAGAACCAGATCAACCACACCCTTACCGTACTGGACGTGCCCAAGAGCCGCGTGGGGGCCAAACTGGTGGACATGTACCGCAAGGACACCACTCCCGCCGAAGCCTTTGAGCACACCGAACTGCTCCAATACTCCAAGGAGTACTACCGCAAAAGAGGCACGGGCCGGCCCACCAAGAAAGACCGGCGGGAAATAGAAGACTATATGGAACATCCCACTGAGGGTATGGATTCCGAAACCGGCGAAGGTTCCGAAGCATCCCAAGAAAGCCCATAAATGTGCCCTGGCCCTTTTGCGCCAACATCCTTATCTTTACCACAAACCGCCCGTTATGGAACAAGACATTTTATCGCACCGGCAAATACAATACAAGATAGAGCGCATAGCCTACCAGATCTACGAGGCCAATGTGTACGAGGACACCATCATCATTGCCGGCATTGAGGGCGGGGGGCTGCACTTTGCCAAAAAGTTGATCCGCGTGCTGCGCAAGATCACCGATGCCCAGATCCAGCTTTGTAAGGTTACGATGGACAAGAAAGACCCGTTGGCCAGTGAGGTGGTCACTTCCCTGGACGCCACGGAATATGCCAACAAGAGCGTTGTTCTGGTAGATGATGTGCTCAATTCCGGCACCACGCTCATTTATGGTGTGCACCACTTTTTAAAAACCCCTCTAAAACAGCTGAAAACGGCGGTACTGGTAAACCGCAACCACAAGAAATACCCCGTAAAGGCAGATTACAAGGGCATTAGCCTCTCTACCTCCCTGCAAGAGCATGTGAACGTGGCGTTTGCCCCCAAGAACGATCGGGTCTTTTTAGACTAGGCATTGGGCCATCTCTGCCACCAAGGCCTTCGGGGTCCTGTTGTCCGTTACAATGGTATGGGCCGCTTGGTTGTAGAAGAAACTGCGCTCAAAAAGGTGCTTTGCAATGAACTCCTGCATTTCTTCACCGTTCAGGTTGGCCAATAGCGGTCTTTCTTCCTTGTTTTTGGAGAGCCTGCGCTGTAACTCGGCAATGGACGCCTTAACATAAAAGGAATGGGGCGTGGCCCCGATGATGTGCTGCATGTTGTTGCCAAAACAAGGAGTGCCGCCACCTGTGGAAAGCACCATGGGGGCGGTGGCGTCCAAAACCTCCCTTAAGAGGGCCATTTCACGCTTTCTGAAATAGACCTCCCCGCGTTCCTTGAACAGGGCGGAAATGGGCTGCCCCTCGACCTGCTCCATATACTGGTCCAGGTCTAAAGATTTAATATTCAGTTCCTTGGCCAATAATTTCCCCAAAGTGGACTTGCCACTGCCCATATACCCCACCAACACTATTTTCACGATACCGATTTTTTACAAGATCCACCCATTCTTTTGGCTTTCCAAAAAAACGCAAATTTATTGGAAATAGGCTTGTAAAATAAAGGAATCGCTTTATATTTGCACCCGCATTCGGGGAACGGATGCGCTGAAATTCTGACCTGGTAGCTCAGTTGGTAGAGCATCTCCCTTTTAAGGAGAGGGTCCTGGGTTCGAGCCCCAGCCAGGTCACCAAAATGCCAAAAAGCCCCTTCTGGAAAGGGGCTTTTTTGTGGGTTGCAATGACATTCCGGCAGTGACTTCTTGGCCCGTCTTAAAGAAGGTTTTGCCTCCAACCTGGGCTCAAAGGCCTTAGCTAAAAAAGTGGTTTGGCAATCCTTTACCCAGCCCGCAAAAGGGGAACCACAAAGACGGGCAAAAGCCGTACAGCGCATCCAAAAAGGGCTGTGGCAACTTTCTCTAATCCAATCAATTACCCGAAGTTTAGGCACAGGGCCTTTGCGCTGTATGAACCGTTGTCCGTAACCAAAAACGCCAACCCGAAAATTGGGCCCGTTCTAGGAAAAAAAGTTCCACACCAGTCCAAAACGAATCACAAAATCGCGGTACGGGTAGTTTGGCGCGGTGTAGAAATTGTAGCCCGTGAAGGAGGAATTGAAATGTTCTGCCTTTAAGTAGATGCGCGTTTGCTGTACACGGGCATTGATGAAGAAATCGAGCAGGGGAAATCCGCCCAACTTCTCTGTGTTCTGCACCTGAAACTCTGCCAGGAGCGGGTTGTAGGCATCCATATGGTAGGCCGTGAAGTACTTAAAGGTGATCCCGGTCTGTAAAAACATCGCCTTTTTAAACACTTCCGAGGAAAAATACAAGCTGTTGCGGGTCACCAACTGGGGCACATTGAGCACGGGATTCTCCTGGCCCACGGTCTGGTACATCAGGGTATTGTTCAGGGCAAACTTGCGCCATTTAAATTCCTTGGCATATTTTACCTTGATGTGCGAAATGCCAAAATCTGCCTGCAAGGGCCTGGTGTTGGCCAAATCCGATCCCGGTGCCACCGTGGCGTTGGGATCCGTGCCAAAATAGGTATGGTTGCCCAGCAGGCTGTATTTTGCCGTGAGCGTTCCCCATTTTTTGCTATCGATGTGCATTTTAAAACTGCTCACCCGCTCCTTGTCAAATGTTTCGTTGTTTTGCCAATTGTAATTGAGATATTCACTCTGGTAGAGCAAAAAATTAAAGTTGGGCATACGTGAAGAGGAATGCACCGAAAAACGCACCCTATGGTCGTCGTTGAAGCGGTAGGAGGCCGTGGCATCAAAAATATTGCCCGTAAGGTTGCCCGCCAGATTGTACTTAAAGGACCCATGCAGGTCAAAACCCCCTATGTTCTTGCTGTAGGTGCCGCCAAGGGCCAGCTCGGTGCCGTTTAGCCCTTCCTGTATCACCTGCCCGTTCGGGGCAATGAAACGGGCATTGAGCTGGTAGCTGTAATTGTAGGCGTCCACACTGCCCGTGAGCCTTCCCAGGGTACGGTTGTAGAAGGTTACACTGGCCTGGTTGTGCAACGCCTTTAGGGCAGAACGGTCATTGATGTCCGGCAAGAGGGCCGCGCCAAAAATGGTGTCCGCGGCACTTTGGATGTACTGGTAGTACTTGGTCTCGTAATTAAGGGTATGCCCAAAGGTGAGGGAGGTCCTCTCCGCCCCCGTACTGTCCTGGGCAGAACGCAGCAGTTTGTACCTATGGTCCAGATAGTAGCGTTTTCCCAGCACCACATTGTCCGCATCATCAAAGCGCACGGCCACCCTGGGCCGGTTGATGAAGTCCGGGTCGCCCGACTCAAACTGCAGTTCCTTGCTCACCAGGCCGCCGTTCTCCTCGGATTTAATGTCCTGGGCGGCAATGTGGGCGCGGAGCAGGTACCTGCCGTCCTTGGAGCCGTAATTGGCCGTGGTGGTAAAGTTTCCCGATTGTATCTGGGCAAACTGGTATTTTCCCAAAGAGCGATGCCCTTTGTAACCTATGCTGAAATTTAACTGCTTACTGGTATTGAAGGTGAGCATGGCATCCAGGAGCTGCCCCTCCTCCAAGGTGGTCTTGAAGAGGATATCCGTCATGGGGGTGGGCACGTGGTAGTATTTCATGTCCCGCACCTCCCAATAATTGAAGTGCTTGGCCAAGGCCCCCAATGCGGGGTAAAGCGTGTGCCGCTCAAAGTCGCGGCCCAATTGGTTGTAGGTTTGTCCTATGTTGGCAAAGGGCATCAGCTCAAACAGGTCCTTGCGCAGGTAATTGTACCTGTACTCCTTGTCTATGGTCAGGGTGGTGTCCAAAAAAGTGGTGTCCCTTTGGTGGGAAATGATCTTGTAATCTTCAATGCTCAGGGCGGTGAGGGAATCGTTCTGTGGTCCCGGCCTTGGGGTGCGGCGGGGAAGGGGCCGTGCTCCCGGAACGGAATCCGGAGGGGAGACCACGGGGCCCGACAGGGAATCTTGCCTTGTTTCGCCTTCGCCCGGGGTCTGTGCCATGGCACAGCTGCAGCTCAAAAGGAACAATAGGGCAAAAAGGGGCTTCATACAAGCTTGTTTCAGCGGCAAAGTTACATTTTTGCTTGCTAACTAAATGTGAAAGTTGGCCACAAAAAAAATCCCCTGCTTTTTGGGCAGGGGATTTCATTCTAAAGGATCTTGAGCTTAGTAGCCCGGGTTTTGTTCTATGTTGGGGTTGTTCTCACGCTCCCTGGCGGGAACGGGGAAAATGGTCCTGTCCGCTCCAAACGTGGCCTGGGTGAACTGAGGATTGCCCACGGGGCGAAGATCTCTCTGGTTTCTAAGCAGATCTGCCCTCCGGTGGCCCTCCAGGAAGAACTCCTTTCTGCGCTCCTCCAAGATATCGTCCAAGGTGACCGTGCCCAATGGGGCAAGGCCAGCCCTGGCCCGAAGCCTGTTGATGTCGTTCTCGGGCGTATCGCCAATGCTCAGGCCTCCCCTTAGGTTCGCCTCTGCCCTAATGTAGTACATTTCAGTGATGCGCAGTACCGGCATATCGGCATCGCCCTGGGCACTGGGCACCTTGTTGGAAAAGGTCTTGGTCACCTGGTTGGTGTTGTCCCCATCAATGGTGTTGTTTGGGTCTTCCAAGCGCAAATCTCCAGGCTCGAACGTGGCCAACAGGTCCTCGGACAAGAAGGCATCTCCCCTACCGGCGGGCGCGGGCACCGCAAAATTGTGCAGCCCGGTGCCACCGAACGTTCCATCCACCGCATTGTTGTTGATGAAAAAGATATGCTCGGTACTTTCGGAGTTCCAGAACGTATAATCCGTGGCCAAGGTAAAGGTACCGGATTCAATGACCTCGTTCGCCAGGGTGGCCGCTGGCTGCCATTCCCCTCTATAGAGGTGCAACCTTGCCTTGAGCGCCTTGGCAGCACCTTGGGTGGCCCGGCTGTTCTCCGCGTTATCGGGCAATAGGTCTATGGCATTCTGTAGATCGCTCGCGATCAGGCCGTGCACTTCGTTCACCGTGCTTCTGGGAAGCTGGAACTCCTCGACAACGGCATCATCGTCAAAGGGCATCACGACTAGGGGCAGACCCGGGCTGGAACCGTTGGCCAAACTATAGGGTTGTGCGTAGAGGTTCACCAACTTAAAGTACATCATGGCCCTCATAAAACTGGCCTCGCCCAATAACTGGTTTTTTTCTGCTTGAGTAATGATGGCCTCGTCCATGGCCGGCACCTTGTCCAAGACAAAGTTGGCCAGGTTGATCAGGTCATAGCCCTCCTGCCAAAAAGCGGCAGTGGAACCATTGGGCGCCTGTACCTCATAGATGTTAATGTCCACAATGGTCGGGAAAGAGCCCGTCCATTCCAGTTCATCGCTCATTACGCCTTCATAGACGTAGTCGTTCCCGTTCATTGCGGCAACCTCCCTGGCCTGGGCATATAGGCCGGTCACAGCTCCCTGGGCGGCAAACTTGGAAGAAAAGACCACATCGGAGGTCAAGGAATCCTCTGGAGCCAGGTCCAATCGGTCGTCACAGCTGCCTATCAACGCAGCGGCAAACAAGACCGGAATCAATCGTTTGTTCAAAATTTTATCTATTCTCATCTTGTTCATCATTTAGAAAGTTATACGGGCGCCCAATAAATAGGTTTTGGCTTGTGGTGCCGTAAAGAAGGTTTCCCCTTGTATCAAAGGGTTTGTGCTGTCGGTGACCTCGGGGTCAAAACCTTCCACATCCCTAAGTTCCTTGGACTTGATCACAAACACGTTGTTGGCGGTTCCATAGAATCGGAGTCCCTTGATGAAACTGTTGCCCAAGAAACGGCTGGGCACATTGTAGCCCAAGGTTACGTTGCGCAACCTTAAAAAGGAACCATCCTTCATCTGGAGGGTGCTCGCCTGGCGGAACGCGTTGTTTGTGGAACTGCCCAGAGCGGGTGCGTAAGATTGATCGCCGGGCTGCTCCCAATAGTCCAGGATTCGAACACTCTGGTTAAAGGAGCCGGCCAGGGAGGGGGCGTCAGTGAACCTGAGCCCATCCAGATAGATATCATTGCCCACACTGTAGGTCATGAACGCCCTCAGGTCCCAACTTTTAAAGCGGAAGGTATTGGTCATACCACCAAAGAAATCCGGGTTGGCATCTCCCGCCACAACTCTATCCGTGTCAAAATTGGGCGTTGTGGTCACATCACCGTCCTTGGTCAGCCACTCCGCATCACCGGTCTGTGGATTGATGCCATTGTAGCGTACAAGGTAGAAGGTGTTGGGGGAGAAGCCCTCAATGGCCCGTTGGTTGGCCGAACCGGCCACGAACCTTCCCTCTTCCGATTCTGCCGCACCGGGAAGTTCCTCAACCGTTGGATCGACCATGGATATGTTGAAATCCGTGGTCCAGGAAAAGTTGTTGGAGACAATGTTCTGTGTCTTCAAGGTGAACTCCCACCCCCTGTTGTTGAGGCGACCCGCATTTTGCTGGATGCTGCCAAAACCGGAGAGCCAGGTCACGGGAACGTTCAACAACAGATTGCTCACGTCCCTCTGGAAATAGTTGACGCTAAGGTTGATCCTGTTCTTGAAGAGGGATGTACTCATGCCCAAGTCCAAGGTGGTACTTTCCTCCCAACCAATATTGGGGTTGGAAGCCTGCTGTGGGCGAAGGCCCGGCACATTGTTGTAGGCACTGTTAAGGAAGAGCCCCAGCGACGGGAAGTTTCCAATCCTATCGTTACCGGAGGTACCGTAACTGGCGGTTAGCTTCAAATTGTCCAACCAGCTCACATCGTTCAGGAAGTTCTCCTCAGTCAGGACCCAACCACCGGCAACGGACCAAAAATCACCATAACGGCGATTGGCCCCAAATCTAGAAGAACCGTCCCTTCTGAAGGAACCTTCAAGGATGTACTTGCTCTGATAGTCATAGGAGACCCTTCCGAACAGACCGAAGAGCGACCATTGCGTCCTGTTCTGTTCCGTAGTGGTGGCCTCACCACCGGAGGACACGTTTCTCAGGTCATCGCTCAAAAAGTTCTGGGATGCCGCTTGTATGGTGTTGTCCAGGGACGTTTCATAAGAAAGACCGGCAACGGCGCTCACGGTGTGATCTCCAAAGGAATCGTTGAAGTTCAGTGTCTGGTTGGTGAGCCATTTGTTGTCACTGGTGAGTAAAACAAAGGCATTTCCGCCGGGGGAACCGTCCGGTCTGGGATCAAAGAGCTGTACGCCCCTACCGAACTCTTCGCCGACCACCCTATCGATGCCCACTTCCGATCGGAAGAAAAGGTTATCGGTCAAGTCAATGTTGGCAAAGGCGTTGGCAATGATCCTGGTATTGTCCACCTGGCGCGTCTCCAAACGCTCAATGCCAATGGTGTTTTGGACAAAACCGGTGTTTCTAAGGTTGCCAGCGTCGTCAAAGGGCGTTTGCCACGGCAAGATGAGGTAAGCGGAGGTCAATGGGGCAAAAGTGTTGTTCTCCACGCCCACCCTGTCGTTTCGGGTATTGGTGATACCAATGTTCATCCCCACCTTTAACCAGTCCGTTGCCTGGTGGTCCAGGTTCAAACGTCCGCTAAAACGTGTAAGGTTGTTGCCAATGATAAAGCCCTGCTCATCCCGGTAGCCGGCGCTCATAAAGAACGATGTCTTTTTACTGCCACCACGTATGGACACGTTGGCGTTTTCGGAAATACCTGTTCTGGTGACACCGTCCACCCAGTTGAAGCTGCCCTGAGGCAAGTCTCCCACTGTTGGGGCCACGCCCCTTTCCACAAGGTACTGGCGGGCCTGGTCCGCGGACTGCATTGGGATGAAGTCCGTTCCCTGGGTAAAGGAAGTGAACATGTTCACGTTCACCTCGGTCATTCCCTCACGTCCTTTCTTGGTGGTGATCAAAATAACCCCGTTGGCACCACGGGAACCATAAATGGCGGAGGCCGCGGCATCCTTTAGCACCGAAAAGGTCTCAATGTCCTCCGGAGCAATGTCCTGCAAGGGGTTCAGACCAACGTTGCCCCCGTTGTTGAAGGTGTTGTCGTTGTCGTTCAAGGGCACCCCGTCCACTACGAAGAGTGGCTGTGCACCTGCGGTCAGGGAGCCCACGCCCCGAATCCTGATCACGTTCGCGGACCCCAAAACACCGGAGCTCTGCACCATCTGCACCCCAGAAGCCTGTCCCTGAAGGAGCTCCTGTGCCGTGACCGCCGGGATGTCGCGGATGTCGTCGTTGCCGATCTGGGCAACGTTCTGCACCATCTTTTGGTTCTGGACCTCGCCATAACCTACTACCACCACCTCTTCCAAGGCCTCGGCATCCTCCTCCATCTGCAGGTCCATTACGTTGGAAGCGCCCACGGTGAGGGTCACCGCTTTTTGGCCGAGATAGGTGTAGCGCAATTGCTGCCCCTGTGCGGCACGGATCACGTAATTGCCGTCAAAATCTGTCTGTGTCCCGCTCGTTGTGCCCACGACCACAATGGACACCCCCGGCAAGGGCAGTCCAGATTGGTCGGTGACCGTACCGGAAACCGTCTTTTCCTGTGCATAGGAAAACGAAATGAACAACGCCAGCAAAGGCGTTAACATCCAAGTTAACTTCTGTTTCATAAATTTGGTTTTTGAATTAGCTTAATTACAAAAGTCTTAAAAACCGTTAACTAATCCAAGACCCAAATGACCCTCAACCCTTAAAATGTTAAAATTATTGGCGTTATTACCAAATCTTCACTAAAAACAATTTCTTGTTAATTTTTTATCTATTTGTTAACACAATAAGATGTTAAAAAAATGAACTGGCCATAGCTTTACCTTATGATTTTGCAAAAATTCTTACAAACTGCTTTAGAAGCGGGAACGGATGAAGCCGGCAGGGGCTGTTTGGCCGGCCCGGTCACCGCAGCGGCCGTGATCCTCCCCGCCGGCTTTGCCCATAGCACCTTGACCGACTCCAAGAAACTGAACCCCGTCCAGCGCAACGGGCTGCGCACCGTCATTGAATCTTCCTGCCCGCACTTTGGGATTGCCCACGTGGCGCCCGGAGAAATTGATGACCTTAATATTTTGAATGCTTCCTTCCTGGCCATGCACCGTGCCCTGGACCAAATAAATTGCGACATTCCGCATATCATTGTGGATGGAAACCGTTTCGCGCCCTACGGCAACATTTCGCACACCTGCATTGTTAAGGGAGATGCCAAATTCATGAGCATTGCCGCGGCCTCCGTGCTGGCCAAGACCCACCGCGATGCCCTCATGGAAAAACTGCACGACGAGTACCCCATGTACAACTGGAAACGCAACAAAGGCTACCCCACCAAAGAGCACCGAGCCGCCATTGCCAAGTATGGCCTTAGCCCCTATCACCGCAAATCCTTTAAACTCCTCCCCGATCAATACCGCCTTGCGCTCTAAAAGTCCTAAATTTGTCCAAAATGAATGCCATGCGGTTCTTTCTTAAGTGCCTTTTGGGCCTGTTTCTATTTCTCAATTGCACGCCAGGGCAGGACACTGAGCAAGACCTGTACCAATTGGTGCCGCCAGAGGCCATCCTAGTGCTGCACTACAACGACTTTGAAGCCCTTTCGGCAGAGCTGGAGGACAACGAACTGATCGCGTCCCTAAAAAAAATGAAAGGGGCACAAAAACTTGGAAAAAAGGTGGCGCCCTTGGACGGTGTGGCCCCGCTCTCCAAGGGCTTGCTCTGGTTCTCGGCGCCCGAGGCCAACGCTTTTGAATATGCCCTGATCTCGGCAGACTCCCTCTTGCCCCGTCCGGTGGACAGCCTGGCCCGTTCCACCGTCCGGACCCTTGAGGAAAATGGCCTGGCCTACAGCAGTATGGTACTGGATTCCGTGCCCATCTTCACCGCCACCATCCGGGGGCGCCCGGTGCTTAGCTCCTCCTTGGCCCTTTTGCACCAAATGGCAGCGACAGATGGCCAACACCAGAAAAACACGGGCCTGTTGCGATCCAGCGCCATTATGGACACCACCAAATTGGGCCACCTTTGGATCGATCTGGAACGGGCCGATCTGCTGGCGGCACAATGGTTGGGACCAGGGCCCAACAAAGGTCTGTCCCAATTTTCCAGCTGGCTTTCCCTGGACATCGCCACCACCAACGGTGCCCTCCTACTGCACGGCATCAGTGTGGCCAAGGACTCCAGCAACACCTATCTGAATTTGTTCCGGAACAACAAAAACCGCTTGGAGCTGCCCAAATATGTTCCGGAGGCATCTCATTTTCTAAAGAGCTACGGCATCCAAGACTTCAGGGGTTTTGCCCAGAACAGAAAAGGGACCGCCCAGACGGTGGCCGGTGATTCCATTTACAACACCACCGAAGAAGTGGCCCTGGCCCAAACGGACCGTGGAACCCTTTTTTTCCTAAAGACTTTTGGGGCGCTCAACATCATAGAACATCTAAAAACACGCCAAACCGGAAGCATGACGTTCCAGGGGATGGAGATCATGGCGTTTGATTCCCTTCCCGACCTTACCCGGAGTTTTCTGCCCTTGACCGAGGGGTTACGGCTGCGCTTTGCCCACGTCATGGAAAACACCATTGCCTTTTCCGATACGGCCGCAGCGCTGGAAGAAACCA
This sequence comes from Maribacter aquimarinus, assembly GCF_047345505.1. Lineage (NCBI taxonomy): Bacteria > Pseudomonadati > Bacteroidota > Flavobacteriia > Flavobacteriales > Flavobacteriaceae > Maribacter > Maribacter aquimarinus. The sequence continues at coordinate 20,233 of NZ_JBLFEO010000041.1, forward strand.
TATTGGCCCGCAACAGGGAGACCACCTTTGATCGCAGCGGCAGCTTTAACAGCGCCCAGGAAACCCTTACGCCCCAGGCCACCATCACCACCATTGCCACCGGCAAAGGCCTTGCGGCACAGCTAACGGATTCCGGTGCGCCAGCCCTGGCCGCCGAGCTGGAACAATTGGGAATGGAAAAGCAGCTGTTTGGAGCACAGTTCATCGCCGAAGACGGGTACTTCCACGCCCAGTACTTCATACGGCAGCACAGGACCGTAACGGACCATAGAAAAGTGCAGACTGCCTTTAGGGTGCAATTGGATGCCGAGATGGCCAGACCACCGCAATTTGTGACCAATCACCGCAACGGAAGAAAAGAAATTGTGGTGCAGGACACGGAGAACACCCTCTACCTCATCTCCAGCACCGGTAAGATCAGATGGAAGAAAAAACTGGACGGGCCCGTTCAGGGAAAAATCCACCAAGTGGACCTCTACAGGAACAATAAACTGCAACTTGCCTTTACCACCCTGGACCAGTTTTTGGTGCTGGACCGCAACGGAAAGGAAGTGGCGCCCTTTACCCTGCGCTACGAAGGGGGCAACCTGAACCCCCTGGCGGTGTTCGACTATGAGGGCAACAAAGACTACCGCTTTGTGGTAACCCAGGGCAAGAACGTTCGCATGTACAACAACAAGGCCCAAATAGTGAAGGGGTTTGAATTTACCACGGCCCCAGAAGACGTAAAGGGGGCTCCGCAACATTTCAGGGTGGGCAAAAGGGACTACCTTCTCTTTCAATTGGGCACGGACCAACTGAAAATACTGAGCCGCAGGGGCAGGGAACGGGCAAGCATCAAGGAAAGGATCCCTTTTTCCGAAAATGCCGCCAAACTGCACAAGAACAAATTTGTCCTTACCGGGCAAAACGGGAGGCTCTATGAAATAAGCAGGGACGGGCAGGTAAAGACAACCGCCATGAACCTCACCAAGGAACACGGTATGGACGCCACCTCCAAGACCTTGGCCATTATGAACGACAATGAACTGCGCATACGGACCAACAAGGTAGGGCTGGACCTTGGCGTTTATACCCGCCCAAGCATTTTTTACCTGAATGACAAGATCTATGTTTCGGTCACCGACCTTCAGGGGCAGCAAGTGTATTTGTTCGACAGCCAGGCCAAACCCTTGGCCGACTTCCCCGTTTTTGGCGCATCTTCCGTGGATATGGCCGATATGGATGGGGACAAGCGCCCCGAACTGGTGGTGGGCGATGGCGAAGACAACCTAACGGTGTACAACATTGACCCCTGACCCCACCGTTCCCGGTACATGTCTGTTCTGACTGGATGAAACCGATGGTTTCCTTGATGATATGGGGCCGATGTCCCCGGACGGCACACCAGGCCCAAGGGGTGATCCTTTTCTTCGGGCGGCACCTTCCGAATATACAATTTTGATGGCCATTGGTACATTCCTGCACGGCATATATAAAATTGTGCCTTTCCCTAAAGGGATGCTTTCTAATTTTGAGGTGGACGAAAGGTTAAACCCAGATGAGGCAACATGCCTTGGACAGCAGATTCATCTTTCGGAATGGCGAGCCGTTTTGGCTTGCCCCAACGGTTGCCTGATGGACGTGGATGTTGTTCATCTTGGCCGTTGGCCTTTACCAGCGTAAAAAAAATAATGACCATGAACACTGCACGCACTCCCCTGATCACCTTTTTGTTCACCCTGTTCCTTCTTGGCGCCACTGGCACGGCCAACGCCCAATTCTTGAAAAAACTGGGCAAAGCCGCGGAACGGGCCGCCAAAAGAACCGTGGAGAACAGAGTGGAAAGGGAAACTTCCAAAAAAACGGACGCCGCCTTGGACAGTATTTTGGAACCGGGTTCCAAAAAAAAGGGGAAGGCGCCCCAAGAGCCACAACCCGAGGCCCTGCCCCGAGACAACAACCCTAATGGCAGCGCCCCGGTGCCAGGGGACCAAAGCGCCCCACCGCCCACTTCCAACGAAAACAACAACAATTTAAAGGTGTACAGCAAATTCGATTTTGTGGCCGGGGACAAGCTGCTGTTCTTTGATGATTTTGAAAACGATTTCCTGGGCGATTTTCCCAGTAAATGGAACACGGACGGAGGCGGCGAGGTAGTGCAGGTCACCGGATCGGACCAAAAATGGTTGCAACTTAAAATGGCCTCTTACTACATCCCGGATGTGCCCGATCTGCCGGAGGAATACACCATTGAGTTCGATGTACTGCCCCTGGGCCTGGACAAACAGACCTCATCTTCGGCCAAATTGCACGTGATCTTGGACGACAGCGATGCCTTTGGATACGGAAAGAACAGTGTGTACGCCTATCTGCCCTTTGTACAGTACATTGCATCCGGCATCCGTATTTGGGGCCAAGCGAACGGAAAAAGGATTTTGGACAATACCATAACGGCAGATGTGCGGGAAGAAATGCGCAACGCCCCCCATATCTCCATTGCCGTGAACAAAGAACGTTTCCGACTGTGGATCAATGAGACAAAGTATTTGGATGTGCCCCGAATTGTGACCCCGAACATAATAAACACCCTTAAGTTTGAGGCCAAGGGTTTCAAGGATGGGGAGGAACAGCTGCTGTTGTCCAACATTAAGGTCAAGGCCGGCGGGGTGGACCTGCGCAGAAAACTGATGTCCGAGGGAAAAGTATCCACCAACGGCATATTGTTCAACAGTGGGTCTGCCAAGCTGCAACCGGCTTCCATGGGCATTATAAGGCAAGTGTCGCAAGTGTTGCTCGAAGATGCCTCCCTAAACCTGAAAATAGTGGGGCACACGGACTCCGATGGACCGGAAGAGGCCAACCTGGCCCTTAGCCAAGAGCGGGCGGCCGCTGTGAAAAGCGCCCTGACCTCCGTGTATGGCATTGATGCCTCCCGCCTTACCACGGGCGGAAAAGGTGAGCGCGAACCCGTGGCACCAAACGATAGTCCAAACGGAAAAGCCCAAAACAGGCGGGTGGAGTTCATTAAGCAATGACACATTGGAGAAGGCAAGGCGTTTGCCGGGCTACACTACAAAAACGCAATGAAATCAAATCAACACAAAAAAAATATAGAGGTCAGTAGATAAATACTTATCCATCAAACAAGGTAATTATTTGATTATAATACGGTTAATAATTTTTACTATTGTCAGTTCGAGCGCTCCCGAAATTTCGGGAGAGAACCATTTGCCGGCCAAGGAAGACTTCGACTGCCTGCCTCGACCACAATTCGGGCGGGCGCTCAGCCTGACATTTAGGCTATCAACTCGATTTAAAATAGGTAACTATCTACTGACCTCTAAAAAAATATACTCCCATGAAATTCAAAATACTATTTTCCGGCCTATTCTGCTTGGCAGCCACCGCAACCTTTGCCCAAAACCAGTGCAGCCGGTTTTACCCCATGGAAGAAGGCACCACTTTTGAATATACGATGTACGACAAAAAAGGAAAAACCGAGGGCATTACAAATTATGCCGTGACCGATGTGGCCAACAACGCAGATGGCACCACGGCCACCATGGACATTTCCTTTACCGACAAAAAAGGGGAAATGGTGTACGAGACCAATTATTCCTTCACCTGCCAAGGCAATATGGTCACGGTGGACTATGAGTCCCTGATGCCGGCCCAAATGTTGGAACAGTACGCCGAAATGGACGTGGAGATGGACATTAGCGGTACCGACCTGGAACTCCCGAACGACCTGGCCGTGGGGCAGGAACTGGAAGATGCCAATGTGAGCATTTCCATTGGGATGGGGGGCATGAACATGAAAAGCACCGTGGACACCACCAACAGAAAGGTGGAAAAACAGGAATCGGTGACCACCCCGGCCGGCACCTTCAATTGTTTTGTGATCTACAGCGACAATGAATCCAAGGCGATGATGGTAAAACAGAACTTTCCGTCGCGGGTTTGGCTGGCCGAGGGCGTGGGCATGGTGAAACAGGAAACCTACAACAAAAAGGGAAACCTAATGAGCAGCATGGAATTGACCAAATTCTCCAAATAAGGATAGGGCGGCCACAGATCTGCCCGTGTGCCACTGTTGTCCCAGAAGGACAAGGCCAGGCAGTGCCCTGAACCCTTTAGGTGGCCCCCAGCGGGCGCCGCCGCAGTGCCGCATAAACGGCAGTTTCATCAGATATGGCCCGGCGCCCCATCTGGTAAAGGGCTTTATTTAGATGAATTCCGCCTCAAACAAGACTTCAAAATGGTGCCGGAGCTTTTGCTTCACCCCGTCCATATCCACCTTGGTTTTTCCCAGTTCCAAATGTAAGGACGTTACGGCCTTGTCCTTTATGCCGCAGGGCACCATCAGATCAAAATAGCCCAGGTCTGCATTTACGTTCAAGGCAAAACCGTGCATGGTGACCCAGCGGGAGGCGCGGACGCCCATGGCACAGATCTTCCGGGCAAAGGGCGTGCCCACATCCAACCAAACCCCGGTTTCCCCTTGGGATCGTTCGGCTTTGAGCCCGTATTCTGCCAGAGTAAGCATCACCATTTCCTCCAATAGCCTCAAGTACTGGTGTATGTCCGTAAAGAAATTGTCGAGGTCCAGAATGGGATAGCCCACAATTTGGCCGGGGCCGTGGTAGGTAATGTCACCTCCCCTATTTATTTTATAGAAGCTGGCTTCCTTTTCGGCCAGTTGTTTTTCATCCACAAGAAGGTTTGATATGTCCCCACTTTTACCCAAGGTAAAGACGTGGGGGTGCTCCACAAAAAGAAAATGATTGGGGGTTTCAACCGCGGTCCCTTGCCGTCGGTTGCGAATCTTGGCATCCACAGTTTCCTTAAAAAGCAACTCTTGGTAGTCCCAGGTTTCTTTGTAATCCTTTAATCCCAGGTCTTGGAAGTGCACCCTCTTGTTCATGCCGCAAAGATACGAAGCGCAGCCTAGTTCTCTAATTCCACCTCAATACTAATGGCTTCTGGGGTTTTCATCATTTCCAGTAAATAGCCCCTGTACATCACGGGGTAAACAATTCAAAGTACCCACCATTTCCATAAGTGCACCGGCATCAAAACCAATGGCCCGTTTACCCGAGCCACCTTCGTTCAAGTAGATTTCTTCCATGACATGACAGGACGCCATACCAGCACCGGCAAGGACACCGGCGCAATTCCCAATACCTTAATCAAAACTTCCAGTGTTAAGTCAAAGCTGAATTGGCGTATTGGGCTCCCGAAGGTGCGGGGGTGGATTTTGTGGCAGATTTAGGCACGACATAGCAAATGCTACGGGCGAGATGCTGCGAAGGCAAGGCATAGCCGTAGCTACGGAATTGTTTTTTAACAACAATATGCCGCAAAAGAAGCATTGGTTCATGCGACGAATTCGGCTTAACACAACACTAGTTGGGATTGTTCAATATGACCAGGGCCGCTATGACCCCGGGCACCCAACCACAAAGGGTAAGCAGGAACACAATTAAAATAGATCCACATCCCTTGCCGATCACGGACAGTGGCGGGAACAATATGGCCAACAGCACTCTAAAAAAACTCATTGAAGGTGTACTTTTTGATGATTGATGTACCCCATTGGTCTAAAAAATGCCCCAATGTTACAAATTACGTAGCTTTAGGGCGGTGTAAAACAAACAAAAATGCGCTATCTCTTTCTTTTTGTGCTGATGCTTGCCTGTAACGGCAACAAGACCAGTGAAAACCTGGGCCAAAATGGCGACCGTGCGGAAGGCCCCACCAAAATATGGAACTATCTGGCCCTGGGCGACAGTTATACGGTGGGCGAGAGCGTACCGCCCGGCCAAAGTTTCCCCAAGCAGTTGGAGAATGCCCTGGAGCCCGCCCTGAACGCGGACATTACCACCAACATCATCGCCGTGACCGGGTGGCGCACGGACAATCTTTTACGGGCACTGGCCGAAGAAACCCCTGGGGATGACCACGATCTGGTGACCCTCCTCATTGGCGTGAACAACCAATACCAGAACGCCCCCTTTGAGGTCTATGAAAGGGAGTTTCCAGAACTGTTGCAAAAATCGCTTGGCTATGCCGGCAACGACAAAGACCGTGTGTTTGTCATCTCCATCCCAGACTGGGGCCAGACCCCTTTTGCCGAAGGCAGGGACCGGGAGGCCATTGCCACGGAACTGGACGCCTACAATGCCTTCGCCAAAAAAACGACCGAGGCATTGGGCATGGTCTTTATAGACATCACGGACATAACCCGGCAAGGACTGGAGCAGCCAGAGCTGGTGGCGCAGGACGGCCTACATCCCTCGGCCGTGGCCTATGAACGTTTTGTGGCCCGCATGCTCCCCATTATCAAGGAACAATTGAAAGATTGAGGCATTCTTGCCTATCTTTGCGGCCTTAAAATGACACAGATGCAACTTACCGAACAAGAGCTTGTACGCAGAGAGAAACTCACCCGCCTGCGCGATATGGGCATAGACCCCTACCCCGCCGCGGAATATCCCGTTAATGCCACCTCGGAAAGCATAAAACAGCAGTATAAGGAAGGTAAGGCCGTGGTGGTGGCCGGCCGGCTCATGTCCCGCCGGATCCAGGGAAAGGCGTCCTTCGCAGAACTACAGGACAGCACGGGCCGCATACAGGTCTATTTTAACCGCGATGAAATCTGCACGGGCGAGGACAAATCCCTTTACAATGAAGTCTATAAAAAATTGTTGGACATTGGCGACATCATTGGCGTGGAGGGCGAGCTCTTTACCACCCAAGTGGGGGAAAAGACCATTATGGTAAAAAACTTTACCCTGCTCACCAAAACGCTGAGGCCCTTGCCCTTGCCCAAAAAGGACGCGGAAGGCCGTATTTATGACGAGTTCAACGACCCGGAACTGAGGTACCGCCAACGTTATGTGGACCTCGTGGTGAACCCCCAGGTCAAGGACACCTTTGTAAAGCGCACCAAGATCACCAACAGCATCCGGGAATTCTACAATGCCATGGGCTATTTGGAGGTAGAGACCCCCATACTGCAGCCCATTCCGGGAGGCGCGGCGGCCAGGCCCTTTTTAACGCACCACAATGCCCTGAACATTCCCCTGTACTTGCGCATTGCCAACGAGCTATACCTAAAGCGGTTGATCGTGGGCGGTTTTGATGGGGTCTATGAATTTGCCAAGGATTTTAGGAACGAGGGCATGGACCGCACCCACAACCCTGAGTTCACCGTAATGGAACTCTACGTGGCCTATAAGGATTACCATTGGATGATGGACACCACCGAGGCCCTCTTGGAAAAAGTGGCCATTGACGCCACCGGAAGCTCCAAGGTAACCGTGGGCGACAACGAAATCGAATTTAAGGCGCCCTACCCCAGGGTGCCCATCTTGGAGGCGATCAAGGAGCATACCGGTGTGGACGTGGCCGGAATGAAAGAGACCGAACTGCGCGAAACCGCCAAAAAAATGGGCTTGGAGGTAGATGACACCATGGGCGTGGGAAAATTGATCGATGAGATCTTTGGTGAAAAATGCGAGCACTTTTACATACAGCCCACCTTTATCACGGATTACCCCAAGGAAATGAGTCCGCTGACCAAGGAGCATAGGGACAACCCCGCCCTGACGGAACGTTTTGAGCTGTTGGTGAACGGCAAGGAACTGGCCAACTCCTATTCCGAGCTCAATGACCCCATAGAACAGCGCGAGCGTTTTGAAGAACAATTGCGCTTGTCCGAAAAAGGGGACGACGAGGCCATGTTCATAGACCAGGACTTTATCAGGGCGTTGGAGTACGGCATGCCCCCCACCAGTGGCATTGGCATTGGCATTGATCGTTTGGTCATGCTCATGACCAATAATGCCTCCATACAGGAAGTGCTGTTCTTCCCCCAAATGCGGCCGGAGAAAAAGGCCGTGGCCTTGAGCGACGAGGCGAAGGCCATTTTCAACACCTTAAAAAAAGAGGGGCAAATGCCCTTGCAAGCCCTAAAGGACGCCGCGGGGCTTTCCAACAAAAAATGGGACAAGGCCATCAAGGAGCTCACCCAAAACAGCATGGCCCAGGTGACCAAAACGGATGAGGGGTTATTTGTGAAAATTGAGTCCTGACCCAGACACCGTACTACCTTCCTTTTAAAAAGAAGCCCTGCCCTTCCGGTGGGGCTTACAACTGTTCTTTTTTAAAATTCGACCAAAGAAATTCAATTGTTTTTGGCCTTCAAAAAAACCATTCATCGGCTCATTTTCAATTGGGAAATGGTATTACTTTCTTCCAAGTCCGCCCATCATAAAAACAAGCGTGGGAAAGCAGGATTACAAAGGACCAGTTGCCCAACTTTGAAAGGAGCTGCACCATGGTGCCCTTTCATATGAAGCATTTCCAAAGATTATGCCCTATTGCAGGACCTCATCCTCGTTTTTCACTAAAAAATCGAATGCCTTATTAACCAACTCATTCAATTTCATTTTCTTTTTTTCAGCAATCAATGCCAAATCCCTATGCAGCTCATTTGAGGTCCTCGCTGGATTCAAGTCATAAACGCAACAATGCCCTGATTTTCTATTGCTGCGGCAAAAACCTCGTTGGGCGTTCTGTACCCGAACCTTTTTCTGGGCCTGTTGTTTAAAATGTTCTCCGCCTT
>NZ_JBLFEO010000042.1:0-24453 GCF_047345505.1 Maribacter aquimarinus
GAACTATTTCCATCTCTATGGTATCTTTGTCGAGTACTTTGTACATGGGCTATGGGATTTATGTTTGGCGACACAAATGTCCGTAGCCCTATCTTTCGATCCAAAAAAAGTTTAAATCACTTCCTGGTATAAGAACCTTCCCGGCCAGTACCCTTCCATGTTTTTTAACCCAGATTATGCACTAGTCCCCTGATGAATGGCTTCATAATTTTTCAAAGGATAACTTGGTTGCTTGAGTGTTATATAGTAGACTTTCGTAATGAGGGTGCAAAGCCCAATAAAATCAAGACTTTTGAGATTGAGGCGCCCGCCTGAATGACTCGGTCGGGTAGCCATCGCTACGGTGAGTGAGCAAAAGTCAGTGCAACGATTGATTTTGCAGGGATCTGCAGCCGTAATACCTGCCCGTTCCTTTCAGGCGGGGAAGTTCTATTGCTTAATCTGGGTTTAAAGGCCCCTATTGCTTGGCGCGTACGGCGTCCGCTGGGGCAAAACCTTGGTATAGCGTGGAACCGGAGCGGCTTAAGGCAGGGTTCCGGTGGTGTCCACGGGCATTTCGGTGGTGGTGTTGTCCGTGGCAATGGTGTCCAGGATGGAGGTGGAATCCCGCATATCGGGATTGATGCCCGGGGGGTCTTCCTGGAACTCCACATCTTCCCCGCCCTGATAAAAGTGCTCAAACTTGTCTATGTACTCGTTAAAGATCAGCGTTTCCTTTTCGGCCATCTCCCTGTCGTCATTGGCAATGACGGTGTCAATGTTGCGGCGGTAGGCCTCCATGTCCGCAATAATGTCGTCAATGTTGCTGTACTGCTCGTCCAGGTTGGTGCTCGCGTAATACTCCAGCCGTTCTTGGTACTTGGTCTTCAACTTGTCAAAGAGTTCCCGGGCCTTTAGGGTTTCGCCCACCTTGTAATAACCGTCCACAAAAGGTTCCACCAGGGCATAGTAGCCAAATTGGTCCACCGGCATATTGTTCAGGGAGAGCTCTATGATGTCCTTGGCCCTGTCCATTTTGTTCTCTTCAATGAGCTTTTCCATTAAACGGGCCAGGTTGCCGCGATAGGACACGCTCTGTATGCGGGTCTGGGTGTCATGGTAAATGTTGGGGTCCCCGGAGTTGCCCCAGTACCAGTTGGTGACAATGTTGTACATAAGGTCCGTGTCTATGCGCCCCATTTCAAAAGAGTTGGGCCTTTCTGTCTTTATGGGCACCAGTTTGTAGGCCAGGCCGTCCAATTGCAGGTAGTCTTTCATCCACAGGTATTCTGCATCGTCAAAGCTGCCACCGGAGAAATACAGCGGCCTTTTCCAGTCGTTGTTGGCCAGGATGTCCAGCATCATCATGCTTTTTTTGGTAATGGCACTGGGGAGGTCAATGTCAATGTGATCCACGATGAGGGCAGAATCCTTGGGTTTTACCAGACCGCTCCGCAGCACGTTCTCCTTGTTCACCGGCACCCGTATCTTATTGGTGGGGTAATAGACAATGTTCAGGGTGTTTTCCGAGTATTGGCTCAGGTCTGCCCCGCGTTGCGCAAAGAGGTGCTTAAACTTGGTCTGGGGCTTGTCGCTGTCGATCCAATCAATAAGGTCCTTGATGTCCCAACGGTTTTCGGTAAGCCCTTGGTGGTACAGCACGTCCCTGTTGCCCCAGCGGTACTTTTCGTGGGTGATCTGTGAGGGTATGGGGTCGCTCTCATAGGCCTTGCGCTTCATCTGGTCCACGTACCAGTCCGTCTCGAACAAACTGGTGCAGACAATGCGCACATCGGTACGGTAGCCTTCTATCTCCTGGGCGTACCACAGCGGGAAGGTGTCGTTGTCCCCAATGGTAAAGAGAATGGCGCCGGCGTCTTCCTGGCAAGAGTCCAGATAGGCTTTTGCGGATGCGTTGGCCGTGAACCTGTTGGATCGGTCATGATCGTCCCAATTCTGTACGGCCATCACGGTGGGCACGGCCAAAAGGCAGACCACGACCACCAAAGGGGCAAGCACCTTGGGCGAGAGCCATTCCTTGAAACCGTCGTACAGGGCATAGACGCCCATCCCGATCCAGATGGCAAAGATATAGAAGGAGCCCACCAGGGAGTAGTCCCGTTCCCGCGGTTGAAAAATGTAGGGGTTGGTGTAAAACTGTATGGCCAGTCCCGTAAAAAGAAAGAAGACCATGAGCACCCAGAACTTCTTGGGGTCCTTGGAGGCCATGAACACCAGGCCAATGATGCCCAGGAGAAGGGGCAGGAAAAAATAGGTGTTGCGGCCCTTGTTGTTCTCCACATCGCTGGGCAGGTTGTACTGGCTTCCCAGGCGCCAACTGTCAAAGAACTTTATTCCGCTGAGCCAGTTGCCATTGTCGTTGTACCGTCCTTGGACATCGTTCTGCCTGCCCACAAAATTCCACATAAAATAGCGGAGGTACATGTAGTTGAACTGAAACTCGAACATGTATTTCACGTTGTCCCAGAGCGAAGGCGGCTGCACCTCCAGATAATCGCCAAACCGTCTTAGAAAGCTAATGTACTGGTCCGCATCTATTTCACCGTTGGCAAAGCCTGTCTTCACTTGGTTCACCGCTTGCCGCAGTTCGTCGTTGCTCTCGGTCATCTTAAAGTCCAACGGGCCAAAATAGCGCATGTAGTTCTCGGCATGCTGCCCGCTCCACATTCGGGGCAACAGCCCTTCATGCTTGGGGTTGGTGCCCTGTTCGGCATCCTTGTACTTGTTCACAATGATGTACTTGCCCAGGGTATGGTCCTTTTCGTACTTGGGCTTGCCGTCCTTGTTCTCCCCCGCCGGGGCAAAGATGTCCGAGTAGTAGGCCCCGTAGAAGGGGCTGTCCACCCCGGGATACTGTTCGCGATTGTAGTAGGCCAACAGGGCGCGGGCATCTGCGGGGTCGTTCTCGTTGATCACCACTTCGGCATTGGCCCGTATGGGCAGCATGATCCAGGAAGAAAAGCCCAAAAACAGGAACATAAGGCAGAGCACCACGGTGTTTGCACCACGGTAGTTGTTCTTGCGCGTGTAGCGCAGGGCATAGTAGAAGGCCGCAATGAAGATCAAACCAACGATGATGGAGCCCGAATTGAAGGGCAGTCCCATGGTGTTCACAAAGAAAACCTCTCCCCAGCCAAAGAACATGAGCACATAGGTGAGGGAGAATTTATAGACCAGCATTAAGATGGCCACCACCGCGATGTTGGCCAAAAGGAAATTCTTTACCGTGGTCTTTTTGTATCTTTTGAAATAGTAGAGCAGGCCCACTGAGGGGATGGCCAAGAACCCCATGAACTGTACACCAAAGGTAAGGCCCACCACAAAGCTGATCAAGATGATCCAACGGTCTCCCCTGGGGTCTTCCAGATTGTCTGTCCATTTAAGGCCCAACCAGAGCAGGAGCGCCATGATGAAGCTGGCCATGGCATACACCTCGGTCTCGGTGGCATTGAACCAAAAACTGTCCGAATAGGTAAAGGCAAGGCAGCCCACCAGGGCGCTGCCCAAGATGGCAATGGCCTTGCTGTTGGTCAGGGGCTCGCCGGAATCCAACAACTTTTTGGTCAGGTTGGTTATGGTCCAGAACATGAACAGAATGGTAAAGGCACTGGAAACACCGGACATCATGTTCACCATCATGGCCACTTGGTTGGCCTCCAGGGCAAACATGGCAAAAAAGGCGCCGAGCATTTGCAAGAGCGGTGCCCCGGGCGGGTGCCCCACCTGCAGTTTTGCCGATGTGGCAATGTACTCTCCCGCATCCCAAAAACTGTTGGTGGGTTCCACGGTAATGAAGTACGTGATAAAGGCTATAAAAAAAGTGGCCCAACCCAGCAGGGTGTCCCATTTATGGAAGTTCTTTGCAAACATGTAACCTTGGTTAAAGCTGTGCGGCGAATTTAGTGATTATTCGCAACACCGGTTCCCCTTTTTTGTAAACCTTTAACAGCAAGGGATACGGGGTTGCAGCCTGCTTTTCAGGGGATTGGGAAAGGGGTTTCCCTCGGGGCCCATTGCTGGTGCAACGTGGCATTGTGCGGTTCAGGGATGTAACAGCTGTTTTTCCGTAACGCCCCGCACCACCCGACAGGGGGAATGCGAAGTTCAATTTTATGGGTATGCAGCAAAAAAATGTTTGTGCAAACCAAACTTTGTTTTAAATTTGCACGCGCTAACGGGTATTGGCCCATGGTGTAATGGTAACACTACGGTTTTTGGTACCGTCATTCTAGGTTCGAGTCCTAGTGGGCCAACTCCAAACCCTTGCAAACATTAGGTTTGCAAGGGTTTTTTTGTGATGCCCATTGGGCAGTGCGGATGGTTTTCTTGACCCAGATTATGCACTGGACTTTTGTCATGAGGGTGTAAGCCCCAATAAAATCAGGACTTTTGCGATTGAGGCGCCCGCCTGAATGACTCGGGCGGGCCGGCCCGAATGTGCCCTTCGGTACGGGCGGGCCGGCCCGAATGTGCCCTTCGGTACGGGCGGGTAGCCATCGCTACGGTGAGTGAGCAAAAGTCAGTGCAGCGATTTATTTTGCAGGGATTTGCGGCCGCAATACCTGCCCGTTCCTTTCAGGCGGGGAATTTCTATTGCTTCATCTGGGTTTAACGGAAGGCCCTATGGTGGAAGCTGCTTAGGGCGTGTCCCGCAGCTGCGGTGTGGTGGTGCCCCGGGTTTGGCGGGTTTTGGTCCCATGTCCCTGGCCCGTTTTTTTGGTGGTGCCTTGCAACCGTTCCTTCCTTTTGGGGGACTGTGGTGCGCATGGATGGATTCCATCGGCCTTAAAAAGTCTTGGGTAGGGCCATATCAGCTTATTTTTTTATGTTTGATGTTCTTTTGTCCAACATCCAAATCCTTGTCCATACCCCGTTCATCCCCTAAACCACCTTGCCCATGATGTCCCTTAAGTGCAAAATCGTGAAGAAATGTTCAAACTTGGCCACCCCGAGGGCGTCCCTTTCCTTACGGTGGTGCCATTCCCGCGCGAAGAGGTGGTGCGCCATCTATATGTGGCCCATTTTATCGGGGGGCATCTTGTTCGCGTGTGCCGAAAAACCGCCCCAAAAGGAGGCTCCGAAAAAGCAGAATTTCGTGTTCGTTTTGGTCGATGACCTGGGGTGGACAGACCTGGGCTACAATGGCAGCACTTTTTACGAAACCCCCAATCTGGATGCCCTGAGCCGTTCCAGCCTACAGTTTACCAATGCCTATGCGTCATCATCGGTCTGTTCGCCCTCCCGTGCCGCCATTCTTACGGGCAAGCATCCGGCAAGGGTCAACATCACGGATTGGTTGCCAGGGGCAGACCCCAGGGACAGAAAGCTCTTGGGCCCCACCGATCTGGCCGCCCTTCCCCTAAAGGAGACCTCCTTGGCCCAGGTGCTGCGTGCCCATGGCTACCAAACCCTTTTTGTGGGCAAATGGCACTTGGGCGGCAAAGGTCACCTGCCGGGACAATTTGGCTTTCAGGGGAATGTTGGGGGGTTCCATATGGGCCAACCGCCTGGAGGGTACTACACGCCCTATGACAATCCGTACTTGGCCGATGGCCCGGAAGGGGAGTACCTCACGGACCGTCTCACCCAAGAGGGCATTTCCTTTTTGGACCGTACCGCCGGCCAGCCGTTCTTTCTCTATCTCAATTTTTACACCGTGCACACCCCCATTCAGCCAAACACAAGACACCTGGCCAGGTTCAAGGACAAATTGGAGCGCTTGGAACACCATGGCCCAGGGGAGCGCAAAGAGGGTGGGTCCATGACCAAGTTGCTGCAGGACAATGCGGATTATGCGTCCATGGTATTTGCCCTGGACGAGAACATGGGCAGGCTCATTGCAGCGTTAAAAGATCGGGGCCTGTATGAGGATACCACCATCATCTTCACTTCGGACAATGGCGGGCTTTCTACCTTGCAGCCCGGATTTTCTTTTGATGCGCCCACCTCCGTGGTGCCCCTGCGCGGTGGCAAGGGCTGGTTGTATGAGGGCGGTATTCGCGTGCCGTTGCTGATCAAGCCCGCGCATTATAAAGAAGAAGGGAGGGCAGTGTCCGTGCCGGTGGTGGGGCACGACTTTTTCCCCACCCTTCTGTCGCTTGCCCAAATTACCGCCGATTCCCTTCAGGGGCTGGACGGCAAGGACCTGTCGCCCCTGTGGCAGGGGGCAAGCACCCTTGACCGGGAGGCCCTCTTTTGGCACTATCCCCATTATCACGGCAGTGGCTGGGCCCCCGGGGCCGCTGTTCGCAAGGGCAATGATAAGCTCATTACCTTTTACGAGACCGGCCAAACGGAGCTCTATGATCTGTCTTCGGACATTGGCGAGACCCATGACCTGGCTGGCCAGCGGCCGGAAAAGGTCAAGGACCTGCTCGGGGAACTTGAGGCCTGGCAACGCGAGGTGAACGCCCAAATGCCCGTGGAGAACACCAGTGGTTCCCGTGCATCGCCCCACCGGCACTAGGGTTGGTACTTGTTCTTGTGGCCAAAGGGGCCTTGGAGGCCCACGGCTGGCCCGTGTCCCCAAAAATGGTAATTCTGCCTTGATTGAGCACTAGATGACGCGTAATTTGTATCTTCGTCCCAAGCATTGCAACAAGCCTGGGCCAACAAAGGGGCCCGTGGGGGAGAACGGTTTCAAGGATGCCGGGGGCAGTGCCCAACGACTTTCAGGGATGCCGGGCAGCCTGGGCATCGCTTCAATAAGGTAATGGTATGAAAATGACCGCAAAGAAATGGAAGATCATCTTGTTGCTCGTCATCATAGGTTTTGTGGTGGGCATTTACCTGCAAGACCGTGAGCACCAAAAAAGCACCACCCACGCCTGGACCGCCAACCGGTACAATCTTGCCAGGTTCAACAAGATCACCGAGTACAATGATCAAATGGACGCCAGCAACTGGCGGCAAATGAAAGACAGCATACGCCGCCAGCTGGACACTGTGATGATATTGCGCTTTAGAAAAGAGGTGGACAGCCTCAATGCCAGGGCCAAGGTGGACAACTGAAGGGCAACGTGGCCTGGGCACACCGCAACAAGCGCCCTTTTCCTTTCCGGCACACGGTTCTTTTTTTCTTTGATATCGCCGTGGGCCACTCCTTTTATTTATAAAAAAATATTGTATATTTGCAACACTGAAAGGATACCAGGATATTCATGAGGGGACAATTTGTCCCCTCTTTTATTACAAATAAAATGCTCAAGCAAAAAGTGGCAAACCTGCTGCAGGAGGGTCTAAAGGAAGATGCATCGCTTTTTCTCATTGATCTGGACATCAGTGCAGACAACAGGATCAAGGTGGTCTTGGACGGGGACCACGGGGTAACGGTGGAAGATTGCATGCGGATCAGCCGGGCCATTGAGCACAACCTGGATCGGGAGGAAGAAGATTTCTCCCTGGAAGTGGCCTCTGCCGGGGCCACCGCCCCCATGCTGCTGCCAAGGCAGTACAAAAAAAACGTGGGCAGAAAATTGGAGGTGCACACCCAAAGGGGCACCTTTCAGGGAAACTTGACCCAGGCAAATGACAAGGGCATTGTGCTGGAGTGGAAGGCACGGGAGCCCAAGCCCGTGGGCAAGGGCAAGGTTACGGTGAAGAAACGGGAAGAAATTGATTTTTCCGAAATCATAAAGGCAACAGTTGTTTTAAAATTTTAATAGAGAAAACCAATGGAAAATATTGCGTTAATAGAGTCTTTCTCAGAATTCAAGGACGATAAGTTCATAGACAGGGTAACCCTGATGGCCATCTTGGAAGAAGTGTTCCGCAGTGCCCTGAAAAAAAAGTTTGGCTCTGATGACAATTTTGACATCATCATAAACCCAGACAAAGGGGATTTGGAGATTTGGCGTAACCGTGTGGTGGTGGAAGATGGCGAGGTGGAGTTTGAAAACGAGGAGATTTCCCTGAGCGACGCAAGAAAGATAGAGCCCGATTTTGAGGTGGGCGAAGACGTATCCGAAGAGGTGAAGCTCATAGACCTGGGCCGAAGGGCCATTTTGGCCTTGCGCCAAAACCTCATTGCCAAGATACATGAGCATGACAATACCACCATTTACAAGCAGTTCAAGGATTTGGAGGGCGAAATTTATACGGCAGAGGTGCACCACATTAGGCACAAGGCCGTAATTTTGTTGGATGATGAGGGCAATGAGATCATTTTGCCCAAGGATAGGCAGATACCCTCGGATTTCTTTAGAAAAGGGGACAATGTAAGGGGCATCATAGAAAGTGTGGAGCTCAAGGGCTCCAAGCCCACCATTATCATGTCCCGTACCTCGCCGCTGTTCCTGGAGCAATTGTTCTTTCAGGAGATCCCCGAGGTGTTCGATGGGCTCATAACCATTAAAAAGGCAGTGCGCATACCCGGGGAAAAGGCCAAGGTGGCAGTGGATTCCTATGATGACAGGATCGATCCCGTTGGCGCCTGTGTGGGCATGAAGGGCTCCCGGATCCACGGTATTGTGCGCGAACTGGGCAACGAGAACATCGATGTGATCAACTGGACGGCCAACCCCCAGTTGTTGGTGACCAGGGCCTTGAGCCCTGCAAGGGTCTCTTCCGTAAAGCTCAATGACGAGAAGATGACGGCACAGGTGTACCTGAAGCCCGAAGAAGTGTCCAAGGCCATAGGCCGCGGAGGCCACAACATCCGTTTGGCAGGGAAGCTAACCGGCTATGAGATCGATGTTTTCCGCGAAGGTGTGGAAGAGGATGTGGAACTGTCCGAATTTTCCGATGAAATAGAAGGTTGGATCATAGAGGAATTCAGTAAAATTGGGTTGGATACGGCCCGTAGCATTTTGGAGCAAGAGGTGGGCGACCTCATTAAACGCACCGATCTTGAGGAGGAGACGATTTTGGAAGTTGTACGCATCCTCAGGGAAGAATTGGAAGATTAGCTATATATTAGCAAGTAGAATAAAGAACGGGAATCAGTATTTATGGCAGACGTTGCAAAAATAAGACTTAACAAGGTTCTTCGCGAACTTAATATTTCCTTGGACCGGGCGGTGGACTTCCTCAAAAGCAAGGGGCATGACGTGGATGCACGTCCCACCACCAAAATCTCCAACGAGGTGTACCAAGTCCTGCTCGATGAGTTCCAGACGGACATGAGCAAGAAAGTGGCCTCCAAGGAAGTGGGCGAGGAAAAGCGCAAGGAAAAGGAAGCCATAAGGATTCAACAGGAGCAGGAACAGGAAGAGCGAAGGCTGGCCCGGGAGCGTCGCAACGCGGCATCCGAAGAGGTCATCAAGGCCAAGGCAGAGCTCAGCGGTCTCAAGACCGTGGGCAAGATCGACTTGGACGGCGGTAAGAAGGCCGCGCCACAAGAGGAGGAGGCGCCGGCCAAAGAGACAGCACCAGTGGCACCCCCGCCACAAGAAGCTCCCGTATCCGCCGAAGCCGAAAAGAAAGCGCCCGAAGAGGCGCCCAAACCAGAGATGGAGGCCAAAGCGGACCCCGCCGAAGGAAAAGAGGAAACAGAGGCAGACGCCAAGGAAGGCGATGAAAAGGAAGCGGAAGCGGAAGCGCCGTCCAAAACCTTGGAGACCCAATATCAAAAATTGTCCGGTCCCAAGATCACGGGAGACAAGATAGACCTGAGCAAGTTCCAAAGGCCCAAAAAGAAAAAGGAGGACGATAAATCGGCCCCTGGAGACCGCAAGAAACGTCGCAAACGTATTGTGAGCAAGGGCGCTCCCGGTGCGGGAGGCCGCAATGGCAAAGATGACCGAAAGGGCAGGAGGTTTGCCGGCACGGCAAAGGCCGAGCCCTCTGAGGAAGACGTACAAAAGCAGGTGCGCGAGACCCTGGAGAAGCTTCAGGGCAAGTCCAAGAAGGGCAAGGGCGCCAAATACAGAAGAAGCAAAAGGGACCAGCACAGGGAGCAGACCGAAAAGGATCTGGAACAACAGGAGCTGGAAAACAAGATTTTAAAGGTCACCGAGTTTGTGACCGCCAGTGAGGTGGCCACGATGATGGATGTTTCCACCACGGAAATCATATCGGCCTGTATGTCCCTCGGGATGATGGTCACCATGAACCAAAGACTGGACGCCGAGACCCTTAGCATCGTGGCGGAAGAATTTGGCTATGAGGTGGAGTTCATTACCGCGGACATCGATGAAAGCATTGTGGAAGAGGAGGACGATCCCAAAGACCTGGTGGCCAGGGCGCCCATTGTCACGGTCATGGGCCACGTGGACCACGGTAAGACCTCCTTGCTGGACTACATCAGGGAAGAGAACGTCATTGCCGGGGAGAGCGGGGGCATAACCCAGCACATAGGCGCTTACGCCGTGACCTTGGACAACGGACAGAAACTATCTTTCTTGGACACGCCCGGTCACGAGGCCTTTACCGCCATGCGGGCAAGGGGTGCCCAGGTTACGGACATTGCCATTATCGTCATCGCCGCGGATGACGACATCATGCCGCAGACCAAAGAGGCCATCAGCCACGCGCAAGCGGCCGGTGTCCCCATTGTGTTCGCCATCAATAAAATAGACCGGCCCACGGCCAACCCCGACAAAATCAAGGAAGGCTTGGCACAGATGAACCTCTTGGTAGAGGATTGGGGCGGAAAAATACAGTCGCATGACATTTCTGCCAAGACCGGTGAGGGGGTCAAGGAACTTTTGGAAAAAGTATTGCTGGAGGCAGAATTGCTGGAGCTCAAGGCCAACCCGAACAAATTGGCCTCGGGCACCGTGGTGGAGGCCTTCCTGGACAAGGGCAAGGGTTATGTGTCCACCATTTTGGTGCAGGCCGGAACCCTTAAGATCGGCGACTATGTACTGGCCGGTACCTGCAGTGGAAAAGTAAAGGCCATGCAGGATGAACGTGGCAAGAACGTGGAGCAAGTGGGGCCTTCGCAACCCATATCCATCCTTGGTCTGGACGGTGCCCCCCAGGCGGGAGACAAGTTCAATGTGCTGGAAGACGAGCGGGAGGCCAAACAGATCGCCACGCGCCGCAGCCAATTGCAGCGCGAACAGTCCGTTAGGACACAGCGCCACATTACCCTGGACGAGATCGGCAGGCGTATTGCGCTGGGCGACTTCAAGGAGCTCAACATTATCCTTAAAGGGGATGTGGACGGTTCCGTTGAGGCCTTGACGGACTCCTTCCAGAAACTGTCCACGGACGAGATTCAGGTGAACATCATCTACAAGGCGGTGGGCCCGATCACGGAATCGGATGTGTTGCTGGCCTCTGCCTCCGATGCGGTGATCATTGGCTTTAATGTGCGCCCCATGGGCAATGCCAAGGCCATTGCGGAAAAGGAGGAGATAGACATTAGAATGTACTCCATTATCTACGACGCCATCAATGACCTCAAGGACGCCATGGAAGGCATGCTGTCCCCGGAGATGAAGGAAGAGATCACCGGTACGGCAGAGATCAGGGAAACCTTTAAAATATCCAAGGTGGGCACCATTGCCGGTTGTATGGTAACCTCGGGAAAAATCTTCAGGAACTCCAACATTCGCCTCATACGCGACGGGGTGGTCATCTACACCGGTACCCTCGCTTCCCTGAAACGATTCAAGGACGATGTCAAGGAGGTGAGCAAAGGATATGATTGTGGGTTGCAGATCAAGAACTACAATGACATTGCCGAGGGCGACATCGTGGAGGCCTTCCAAGAGGTGGCCGTGAAAAAGACCTTGAAGACCAAATAGGGTCCAAGCGGGAAACCTGTAAAAAAAAATCGGCCTATGAGGCCGATTTTTTTGGTTTCAACAACATCGCGTCCGGATATTTCTTGCGCACTTCGTTGAACTTTCGTTCCGCTTCCAACTTGGTCTTGAACCTCCCCAAGCGCACCCTGTAGGTGGGCGAGTCAAAATCAATTCTGGAGGGTAGGTCGGGATAGTCCACCTCCACATTGGACTTTATTTTTTGAGCCTTGTTGGCATCACCAAAACCCACTTGGATCCGGTAGTATTCGGTTTTGGTCAGGGTATTGCCGTAAATTTCCAAAAGGGCTTCAATTTCAGGGCGTTGCTCAATGTTGATCTGTCCCTCTTGGGCCATTGCCAGGGAAAAGGAGCAGCACAGCAGGCCGCCAAGGAATGCGTTCTTCATAACTGAAAAATATTGGGATTCAAAGATGGAAACAAAATTGAATTTTTGGGCATTTTTAGGGGTGTTTTCAACTTATTTAGAAAAACTCTAAATTACAGATTATACATGGAACAAGATTTTTTCTAATAAAGTCTATGTCGTATTTTTGCTTGCAATTTCGGCAAAAGGAGCTTTATCCACCGCTACTGCACAGTTCCAAAATTATGCCAAGGTTTTCGTTCGATAAAAAATTGTATATGAAAAAGGTATGTTACCGCAATCATTTTGCCAAGGTTTTAGGCTTTAATCTGGTGCTCTTTTTGTTTTTTTCGGTTGTATTGGTGGCCCAGGAAGCAGCGCCGGAGGCCCAGGAGGCCGCCGCGTCTGATCTGGGCGGGGACCCCGTGAAAGGGAAATCCCTATTCAACCAAAATTGTGCCGCCTGCCACGCCCTGAACAGGAAGATGACGGGTCCGGCCATGGCCAATGTGGAGGCCCGGTTGGCCGAGGAGGAAGGCTTGGATCGGGAATGGCTCTACGCCTGGATCAAGAACAGCGCCGGGATGATCAAGGCCGGTGATGATTATGCCGTGCGCATCTACAATGAATACAACCAGGCCGCAATGACGGCGTTTCCCACGCTCAGCAATCAGGACATTGACGATATTTTGGCCTATACCGCCACCCCGCCACCGGCACCGGTGGCAGCTGCTGCGCCTGCGGCAGGGGTTGCAACGGATGGTACCGCTACCGGTGGCATTTCCAACGAGGTGGTCTTGGCGGCCTTGGTATTGGTCTTTGCGCTTTTGGTCATGATGTTGTTCTTGGTGAACAACACCCTTCGCAGGATTGCCGCGGCCAATGGCATTGAGATTCAGGAGGAGAAAGAGGCCGTTAAGAAGAAAACGCCCCTTTGGAAGGCCTTTGCCCAAAACCAGTTTTTGGTCATTGTTGCCGTCATAGGTCTGTTACTGGGCAGCGCTTATTTTGCCTATGGTTGGATGATGCAGGTGGGCGTGGACCAAGGCTATGCCCCCATACAGCCCATTCACTATTCCCATAAGATCCATGCGGGAGACAACCAGATAGAGTGCAATTATTGCCATTCTTCGGCACGCGTGTCCAAGCATTCCGGTATTCCGTCCTTGAACGTCTGTATGAACTGCCACAAGTCCATCTATGAATACACCGGCAATCCGGAAGGGCCCTCGGCGGAAGATTTGGCCAACGGCTACACCAATGAGTTTTACACCAACGAAATTAAAAAACTGTACAAGGCCGTGGGCTGGGACGAGGAGAACCAGCGCTACACCGGCGAGACCCAGCCCGTGGAGTGGGTGCGCATACACAACCTGCCGGACTACGCCTATTTTAACCATGCCCAGCACGTAACGGTTGGCCAGATAGATTGCAACACTTGCCACGGTCCGGTGGAGGAAATGGAGATCATGTACCAATATTCCCCCTTGACCATGGGTTGGTGCATTGACTGCCACCGGGAGACCGAGGTAAAGGTAGAGGGGAACGAATACTACGAAAAGATACACGCGGAGCTTTCCAAAAAGTACGGAGTGGAGAAGTTAACGGCGGCCCAGATGGGTGGCCTGGAGTGCGGAAAGTGTCACTATTAACAAACAAGAGCAGCTAATTACAGATATTGCATATGGCATCGAACAAGAAATATTGGAAAAGTGAAGCGGAGTTAGATCCCAACGATTCCATTGTTGAGGCTTTGAGACAAAATGAATTTGTCGAGGAAATTCCCGTGGGCGATTTTTTGGGGGACAAGGATACCTTGGCCAGTACCAACACCAACAGAAGGGATTTTCTCAAATATTTGGGATTTAGCACGGCTGCGGCCAGCCTTGCGGCCTGTGAGGGTCCGGTGATCAAGTCCATTCCCTATGTTGTTCAGCCGGAGAACATTGTTCCCGGTCTCTCCAATTATTACGCCACCACCATGGCCAATGGGTTCGATTTTGCCAATATCCTGGTAAAGACCCGTGAGGGCAGGCCCATAAAAATTGAGAACAATACCACGGCCAAGGTGGGCGGAACGGCCAACGCCCGCGTGCAGGCCTCCGTACTGTCACTTTATGACAGTACCCGGCTACAAGGGCCTTTGATGAACGGGGAGCCCGTGGAATGGAGCAGCTTGAACGCTGCCGTGACCGCAAAAATGAACGCCTTGAAAGGGGGTTCCAAGAAAGTGGTCTTCCTTACGGCCACCTACGCCAGCCCATCCACTGCACGGCTTATGGCCGAGTTGAAGGAGGCCCATGGGAACGTGGAGCACGTAACCTATGACGCCGTTTCCTGCGACGCTGCACTGACCGCATTTGAGAATGCCTACGGTGAGCGCGCCTTGGCGGATTATGATTTTGAGAAGGCCCATTTGATCGTTTCCATCGGGGCCGACTTCCTTGCGGATTGGCAGGGGGGAGGGTACGATTCCGGCTACGCCAAGGGTCGTGTTCCCAAAAACGGAAAGATGAGCCGCCACATTCAGGTGGAGGCCAACATGTCATTGACCGGGGCCAACGCAGACAAGCGGGTGGCCTTGAAGCCATCGGCCCAAAAGGTGGTCTTGGCCAAGCTGTACGGCAGATTGAACGGCACCAACGTGGGCGGCAATACGTCTGAGTACGATGCGCTGGTGGACCAATTGGCCGCTGAGATTCGCAAAGCGGGTTCTAAGGCCGTTGTGGTCAGTGGCTTGGATGATGAAAATGCGCAGGCCGTGGTACTTGCCATCAATACCATGCTACAGAGCGAAGCTTTTGATGTCACTGCGCCGCGCTATACCCGCCAGGGCAACATAAGACAGCTCCAGGCCCTAATGGCCGATATGGGCGCCGGTAGGGTGGGCGCCCTGATCATGGATGGGGTCAACCCGGTCTATTCCCTGCCCAATTCGGCAGAATTTGTGGCCGGTCTGGAAAAAGTAGATCTTTCAGTGGTCTTTTCGGCCAATTGGAACGAGACCACGGAGGTGACCCAGTATGTGGCCGCTTCCAACCATTATCTGGAGTCTTGGGGCGATTTGCAGATCAAAAAAGGGCATTTTAGCCTCATGCAGCCCACCATACAACAGTTGTTCGATACAAAACAGTTCCAGACTTCCGTCTTGGAATGGATGGGCAGCGACAAAACCTATTACGACTACATCAGGGAAACTTGGGACAACGGTATCCTGAATGGTGCCGATTGGAACAAGGCCCTGCAGGACGGTGTTTTTGTGGTTCCCCACAACGATTTGCAAAGTGAAACGGAAAACGGCGCCCCGGCCGCACAGGCGGAAGACGGGGCACCCACGGAAATGCCATCCGTGGCCACGGCCGTGCGGAGCTTGGCGAATACCACGGCAGAGGGTATGGAGCTCATCCTGTCCACCAAAGTGGCCATGGGAGATGGGCAACAGAACAGCAATCCTTGGTTGCAGGAGTTCCCCGACCCCATAAGCAGGGTGTCATGGGACAATTACCTTACCGTTTCCCGCGCGGACGCCGATGCTTTGGGCTTTGAAAACGTGAACGTGGCAGACGGCGGACTCAATGGGAGCTACGCCAACATCAACGTGAACGGCACCGTTCTGGAAAACGTTCCCGTGATCATACAGCCCGGCCAGGCCAAGGGCACCGTTGGGCTTGCCCTTGGGTACGGAAAACTGGTGGGCGTCAAGGAAGAGATGCAAGTGGGTGTCAATGCCTATCCATTGTACCATGATTTTACGGGCAATCAGCCGGTGACCTTGGAAAAGGCACCGGGAATGCACGAATTTGCCTGCATTCAATTGCACAAGACCCTGATGGGCAGAAACGATATCATCAAGGAGACCACCTTGGAGATTTTCAATACCAAGGATAACGCGGAATGGAACATCATTCCCCAAGTCTCCCTGGACCACCAAGAAGTTCCCGCAAGCTCCGTGGACCTATGGGATGGTTTTGACCGCTCCATTGGCCACCATTTCAACATGTCCATTGACCTGAACGCTTGTACGGGCTGCGGCGCTTGTGTCATAGCGTGCCATGCCGAGAACAATGTACCGGTTGTGGGCAAGGCCGAAGTGCGCAAATCCAGGGACATGCACTGGTTGCGCATTGACCGTTACTATTCCTCGGAAGATACTTTTGAGGACGATGTGAACAAGAAAGAGGGCTTTGCCGGCCTAACCGGAGACAATGGTTCCTTGGGCGGTTTTGGAGAATTGGAAAATCCGGCAGACAACCCGCAGGTGGTCTTCCAGCCCGTTATGTGCCAGCACTGCAACCATGCGCCCTGTGAGACGGTCTGCCCCGTGGCGGCCACCTCCCACGGTAGGCAGGGCCAGAACCAAATGGCCTATAACAGATGTGTGGGCACGCGCTACTGTGCCAACAACTGTCCCTACAAGGTAAGGAGGTTCAATTGGTTCCTCTACAACAACAATGACGAGTTCGATTTCCATATGAACAACGACCTGGGCAAAATGGTGCTGAACCCCGACGTGAACGTCCGTTCCCGTGGGGTCATTGAGAAATGTTCCATGTGCATCCAGAAGACCCAGCTCACCATACTGGAAGCCAAGAAGGAGGGCAGGCCCATTAAGGACGGGGAATTCCAAACGGCATGTTCCATGGCCTGTGGTACCGGTGCCATTGTCTTTGGCGATATCAATGATGAGGAGAGCAAAGTGTCCGAGCTCAAGGAAAGCGATCGCATGTACCACATGCTGGAGTATGTGGGCACCAAGCCCAATGTGTTCTATCATGTAAAAGTCAGAAATACCAACGAAGCTTAATCAATACAAGAAAGTAATCATAACAATAGTCTATGGCGTCGCATTACGAAGCACCTATTAGGAAGCCCCTAGTGATCGGAGACAAAGGGTACCACGATGTAACCGTGGATGTTGCCCGTCCGGTGGAGGGAAGGGCCAACAAACAATGGTGGATTGTCTTTTCCATATCGCTCATTGCCTTCCTTTGGGGCGTTGGCTGCATCATTTACACCATATCCACGGGCATTGGCGTTTGGGGTCTCAACAAGACCGTGAACTGGGCCTGGGACATTACCAACTTTGTTTGGTGGGTGGGTATTGGCCACGCCGGCACCTTGATTTCCGCGGTACTGTTGCTGTTTCGCCAGAAATGGAGAATGGCCATTAACCGATCGGCAGAGGCCATGACCATCTTTGCGGTATTGCAGGCGGGGCTTTTTCCCTTGATCCACATGGGACGTCCATGGTTGGCCTATTGGGTGCTGCCCATTCCCAACCAATTTGGTTCCCTTTGGGTGAACTTCAACTCCCCCTTGTTGTGGGACGTTTTTGCCATTTCCACCTATCTCTCCGTTTCCTTGGTGTTCTGGTGGACGGGCCTCCTGCCCGATTTTGCGATGCTTCGGGACAGGGCCGTTTTGCCTTTTCAAAAGAAAATATACAGCCTGCTCAGCTTCGGATGGAGCGGCAGGGCCAAGGACTGGCAGCGTTTTGAGGAAGTGTCCCTGGTGTTGGCCGGTTTGGCCACGCCCTTGGTGCTTTCCGTGCACACCATTGTATCCTTTGACTTTGCCACGTCGGTGATTCCGGGTTGGCACACCACCATTTTCCCACCCTATTTTGTGGCAGGGGCCATCTTTTCGGGTTTTGCCATGGTGAACACCCTTTTGATCATCATGCGGAAAGTGTGCAACCTGGAGGCCTACATCACCATACAGCACATTGAGCTCATGAACATTGTGATCATGATTACGGGAAGCATTGTGGGCTGTGCCTACATTACGGAGCTGTTCATGGCTTGGTACTCCGGGGTGGAGTATGAGCAATATGCCTTCTTGAACCGGGCCACGGGGCCCTATTGGTGGGCGTACTGGTCCATGATGATCTGTAATGTTTTCTCGCCACAGTTCATGTGGTTCAAGAAATTGAGGACCAGCATTTCCTTTTCCTTCTTCATTGCCCTTATCGTGAACATTGGGATGTGGTTTGAGCGTTTTGTGATCATCGTGACCTCTTTGCACAGGGATTACCTGCCCTCTTCCTGGACCATGTTTTCGCCCACCTTTGTGGATATTGGCATCTTCATAGGCACCATAGGGTTCTTTTTTGTACTCTTTTTGCTGTATGCCCGCACCTTCCCCGTCATAGCCCAGGCCGAGGTAAAGTCCATTTTGAAAGCTTCCGGTTCCAAATACAAAAAGCTGAGGGATGCCGGTTTGCCCTTGTACGAGATACCATCGGCACCTGCAAAGATAAAGGCCTCCGTTACGGATGATGTCCTAATGGGCGAAGTGGCCCCAAAGGAAGGGGACAAACAAGGCGTTAATGAGCTGTTGGGCAGCATTGGCAGTTTTGATGCCACTACGGAAACCCCGGACAACCTAAGGAAAATAAAGGGCATTGGCCCACAGATGGAGGAGACCCTGAATGGAATTGGCATCTTTACCTTTGCGCAAGTGGCGCGGATGACCTCCAAGGAGTACGACCTACTGGATGAGATCACGGGTTCTTTCCCGGGAAGGGCACAACGGGATGATTGGGCCGGACAGGCAAAACGCTTAAACGATAAAAAATAACTATGGCTTCTAGAGTAATACAGGCTTTTTATAACGACGATGACGTCCTTATGCACGCGGTAAAAAAAGTAAAGGCGGCCAAATACCACATTGAGGAGGTGTTCTGTCCCTTTCCCGTCCACGGATTGGACAAGGCCATGGGACTGGCACCGACCAAATTGGCCATCACTTCGTTTCTCTACGGCTGTTTGGGCCTGGCGGTGAGCATCTGGATGATGAATTACATCATGATCGAAGATTGGCCCCAGGACATTGGCGGAAAGCCCAGCTTTAGCTTTATTGAGAACAGTCCGGCATTTGTGCCCATCATGTTTGAACTTACCGTGTTCTTTGCGGCCCACCTTATGGTGATCACCTTTTACCTCAGGAGCCGTTTATGGCCCTTTAAGGAGGCCGAGAATCCGGACGTGCGCTCCACGGACGATCATTTCATCATGGAGATAGAAGTGACGGACAACGAAGAGGCCTTGAAGGAGTTGCTGGCCGGCACGGGCGCGGTGGAAATCAACATATCAGAAAAAAACAGTCATTGAGTATGAACAGTTTTGTAAAAATAGGAGTCGTGTTTACCATTGTGGCCTGCTTTGCTTCCTGTAACGACAGCACGCAGCGCAATTACCAGTACATGCCCAATATGCAGGAGTCCGTGGGTTATGAAACCTACCAAGAGGTGGATTTCCTGCCCGATGGCCAACAGGCCTTGGTGCCGCCGCCCAATACAATTAACCGGGGTTGGTTGCCCTACGGCATTCCCAATGACTTGGAGGGGAAGGAGCTGGCGAGGGTAAACCCCAGTCCCTTGGACTCTTTGGACCGGGAGGAAAACCTTAGGGTGGGGAAGGAATTGTACGGAATGTACTGTGCCATCTGCCACGGCAACAACGGGGCCGGACAGGGAACCTTGGTAAAGCGTGAAAAGATATTGGGCGTGCCCAGTTATGCCGATCAGGCAAGGAACATTACCGTGGGGTCCACCTACCACGTAGTGCATTACGGATTGAATTCAATGGGATCCTATGCCTCCCAAATGAACACCACCGAAATGTGGCAGGTAAGTGAATATGTCATGCAGTTAAAAGAAGAGTTAACCAAATAATACCTGGATATACCTATGTACACGTTTTCAAATAGACTTAAAATGGCCTCCTTTATCTTGATGGCGGTGGGCCTTCTGGGTATTGTGGGTGGCTTTCTGGCGGCGCCCTCAACGGTGGCCGAGGCCAAGGAAATGGTGGCGCACCACGACACTGGGCATACCGCCGAAGCTGCGGACGGCCACAGTGCGTCCCATGACGAGCACCTATTGCACCAGCTCCAGAACAAGCCCTGGGCCGCCCTCTACGTGGCCGCTTTCTTCTTCTTTATGATCGCGTTGGGCGTTTTGGCCTTTTACGCCATACAGCGGGCCGCCCAGGCAGGTTGGTCTCCCTTGTTGTTCCGGGTCATGGAGGGTATTACGGCCTATATGGTGCCCGGGGGCATCGCGGTCTTTGTGCTTTTGGTCATGTCCGTACTGCACTTGAACCATTTGTTCGTTTGGATGGATCCGGACGTGGTGGCGCATGACGCCATCATCCAGGCCAAATCTGGCTATTTGGATCCCACCTTTTTCTTGATACGGGCCGCCATTTTCTTGGGGGGCTGGATCGCCTACCGCGAGTACTCCAGAAAATTGAGCCTGCAACAGGATGAGAGTGAGGACGACTCCAATTTTAAACTGAACTTTAAGATATCTGCCGGCTTCCTGGTCTTTTATCTCATTACGGAATCCATGATGTCCTGGGATTGGATCATGAGCCTTGATCCGCACTGGTTCAGTACCCTGTTCGGATGGTACATCTTCTCCAGCATGTTCGTGGCGGGGATAACCACCATTGCCATGGTCACCATTTACTTAAAATCCAAGGGCCATTTGCCAGACGTGAACGACAGCCATATCCATGACCTTGCCAAGTTCATGTTCGGCATCAGTATTTTCTGGACCTATCTTTGGTTCTCGCAGTTCATGTTGATCTGGTACTCCAACATACCGGAGGAGGTCACCTATTACGTGAGCAGGATAGAAGATTACAACCTGCCCTTTTTTGGTATGGTGGCCTTGAACTTTGTTTTTCCGTTGCTGTTGCTCATGAACAGCGATTACAAGCGGCTCAATTGGTTTGTGGTCATGACCGGGGTCATTATATTGGTGGGCCATTATCTGGACATCTTTGTGGCCGTGATGCCGGCAACGGTGGGAGACCAATGGTTCATTGGCATTCCTGAAATTGGGTCTGTGCTGTTTTTTGCGGGTCTGTTCATCTTTGTGGTGTTCCGCTCTTTGGCCACGGCGCCCTTGCAGCCCAAACGAAATCCGTTTATAGAAGAAAGTAAGCACTTTCATTATTAATTTGTTTTAGGTTTAATAACAAACATAGAAATGACGACATTCCTGATTTTAGCGGTTATTGTGCTGGTGGCCATAGCCATTTGGCAAATGACCAAGATTTTTGAGCTGTCACAGATCAAGGCCAAGCAGACCGAAATTGCTACGGACAAGGACAATAAGTACAATGGCTACCTGTTGTTCGCTTTCTTGATCTTCATTTATGGCATTACCATCTTCAGTTTTTACAACTACACCAAGGTCCTCTTGCCGGAAGCGGCCTCGGAGCACGGGGTGGATGTGGACACCTTGATGTTGATCTCCATGGGCATCATCTTTTTTGTGCAGACCATTACCCAGGCCCTGTTGCATTATTTTGGGTACAAGTACCGTGGTGAAAAAGGTAAAAAGGCCCTTTTCTATGCAGACAACGACCGCTTGGAGTTCATTTGGACCATTATTCCCGTTTTTGTCCTGGCAGGGCTGATCTTGTACGGGCTGTACACCTGGACCAATATCATGGACATCAATGATGAGGACGATCCCCTGATCGTGGAGCTCTACGCCCAACAGTTCAACTGGACGGCCCGTTACGCTGGGGACGACAACGTTCTCGGTGGCGCCAATGTGCGCATGATCGATATTGACAAGGCCAATATCCTTGGTTTGGACGAGGCCGATAGCTATGCCGCCGATGACATCGTGGTCAAGGAACTTCATTTGCCCGTGGGCAGGAAGGTGAATTTTAAGATCAGGTCCCAAGATGTGCTGCACTCTGCCTATATGCCGCACTTTAGGGCCCAGATGAACAGTGTTCCCGGTATGGTGACGCAATTCTCCTTCACCCCAATTTTCACGACCGAGGAGATGAGGCAAAAACCGGCCATTGTGGACAAGGTAAAACGGGTAAATGCCATAAGGGCAGAAAAGTCGGCGAAAACTGGAGAGGCCTTGGATCCTTGGGAATTTGATTTTGTACTTTTATGCAATAAGATATGTGGCAAATCGCATTACAACATGCAAATGAAGATCATCGTGGAAACCGAGGAGGAGTTCAATGCTTGGTTGGACTCACAGGCCACATTTGCCGAAACCGTTATGAAAGAAGAACCGGCTCCCGCTATGGATGCCGCCCAGATGGAGAATCTAGGGGAATAAAGAAGTAAAAAAGGCTAGAAAAAGAGAATTAATAAAAAAGTAAACTATGTCGACAGTAGCAGCACACGTGGAAGACCATGTACATGACGATCATGGGCACCATCACCACAAAGAGACCTTTGTAACCAAATACATTTTTAGCCAAGATCACAAGATGATCGCCAAACAGTATTTGATCACTGGCCTCATTATGGGCTTTATAGGTATTGCCATGTCATTGCTCTTTAGGATGCAATTGGCCTGGCCCGGGGAGTCTTTCCCAATCTTCGAGGCCGTTTTGGGCAAATGGGCACCGGGAGGTGTGATGGATGCCGATATGTACTTGGCCCTGGTCACCATTCACGGTACCATTATGGTGTTCTTCGTGCTTACGGCGGGCCTCAGTGGCACCTTTAGTAACCTATTGATTCCGTTGCAGATCGGGGCACGTGATATGGCCTCGGGCTTTTTGAACATGGTGTCTTACTGGCTCTTCTTCCTGAGCAGTGTCATCATGATCAGTTCCCTGTTTGTGGAATCGGGACCAGCGGCCGCGGGCTGGACGGTGTATCCGCCGCTCAGTGCGCTTCCCATGGCACAACCGGGCTCAGGGATGGGCATGACCCTTTGGTTGGTCTCCATGGCCATTTTCATAGCCTCTTCCCTCTTGGGTTCCTTGAACTACATTGTCACCGTTTTGAACCTGCGCACCAAGGGCATGTCCATGACCCGTTTGCCACTGACGATATGGGCATTTTTTGTGACCGCCATTATTGGTACGGTCTCCTTCCCGGTACTGTTGTCCGCCGCCTTGTTGCTGATCATGGACCGTAGTTTTGGGACGTCTTTCTTCCTGTCCGATATTTTTATACAGGGCGAGGTGCTGCACTACCAGGGAGGATCTCCCGTATTGTACGAGCACCTGTTCTGGTTCTTGGGCCACCCGGAAGTGTACATTGTACTGTTGCCGGCCTTGGGCATCACTTCCGAGGTCATGTCCACCAATGCGCGCAAGCCCATTTTTGGCTATCGTGCCATGGTGGCGTCCATTCTCGCCATTGCCTTCCTTTCCACCATCGTTTGGGGGCACCATATGTTCGTATCGGGAATGAACCCCTTCTTGGGATCGGTCTTTACCTTTACCACCTTGTTGATCGCCATCCCCTCTGCGGTGAAGGCTTTTAACTACATCACCACCCTCTGGAAGGGCAACCTGCAATTGAACCCGGCCATGTTGTTTTCCATTGGATTGGTGTCCACATTCATTACCGGTGGACTTACAGGGATCATCCTGGGAGACAGTACCTTGGACATCAATGTGCACGACACTTATTTTGTGGTGGCGCACTTTCACTTGGTAATGGGTATCTCGGCACTGTACGGCCTGTTTGCCGGGGTGTACCACTGGTTCCCCAAAATGTTCGAGGGCCGCATGCTGAACAAGAATTTGGGCTACGTCCATTTCTGGATCACCGCGATCTGTGCCTATGGGGTGTTCTTCCCCATGCACTTTGTGGGTATGGCAGGGGTGCCCAGGAGGTACTATGAGAACACCGCCTTCCCCATGTTCGATGATCTCACGGATGTACAAGTGCTGATGACCGTCTTTGCCTTGATCGCCGGCGCCGCACAGCTTGTTTTTGTGGCCAACTTCATATACAGCATGTTCTACGGAAAAATAGGCCCCAAGAACCCTTGGAGGTCCAATACCTTGGAATGGACCACGGAGATCAAGCACATTCACGGGAACTGGGAGGGAGCCATCCCCGAAGTACACCGTTGGGCCTACGATTACAGCAAGGTCGATGAAAATGGGGAGTACATTATCCCCGGACAGGATTTTGTGCCACAGACTGTTCCCTTGCAAGAAGACGAGGAAGAACTGAACCATTGATCAACATTGTTATCATATAGTGAAAGCCCAGCGTACAGCGCTGGGCTTTTTCGTTGGTACCGGTGGGTGTGGATGGGCCATTGGGGTTCGTTCGCGGCATGGTCGCAGACGGCCAACGTGGCACCATCATTAAACCCGGATTATGCATTGGACTTTTGTAATGAGGGTGCAAAGGCCAATAAAATCAAGACTTTTGCGATTGAGGCATAGCCACCGCTATGGTGATTGAGCAAAAGTCAGCGAAGCGATTGATTTTGCAGGTATTTGTGACCGTAATAGAACTTTAATGCTTAATCTGGCTTGGATTCAACTGATAAACGCAACAGCTTGCTGTTGAAAAAAGCCCTCTCCGGAGATCTGGTCCTAGGGCCAGATCTCCGGAGAGGGCGGCGCAAAAACTTCATACCTTTGGGGTCGCTAA
>NZ_JBLFEO010000043.1:0-23828 GCF_047345505.1 Maribacter aquimarinus
CCCTGGCGTCATAAAGGGGCTCTTAAGCAAGGTTTTTGCACCGATCGGAAATGGTGGCCGAAATGCGCCCCGAATCGTAGCGGCCTAAAGTTTATAATCCTTGCGAAAATCAGCAAGCCCTAATTAAACACAGCATTGCTTTCCTGCTTTTGTGAAAATAAAGTAACATCATAAAGACAGACCCATCAACTTTTAATCCCATGTTATGATGAATGATGGTATTGTTCCAATGGTCTATTAATCTTTTTTAACAACTGTAACATAACCTCCACGTCATTCAAAAGGATGAATGGGCTAGCTGACCCCTTTCTGAAACTGACCCGTAGTGGCCTATATCAATCTTATACCATCATCTTGCATATATTATGAGTCCTAGGCCAATAATATAGAAGAAAAGCATTAGGTTTAAGACTGCAGAGGTTCCTTGAGGCGCACTCTTAAATTCCTTCCAAATGTATATGCCCCATATCGCGGCCACTACAGTGGCCCCCTGTCCCAAGCCATAGGAAATAGCAGCCCCGGCCTTTCCAGAGGCAATAATGCTAAAAGACATTCCCAGACACCATATGGTTCCCCCTAATATTCCTATGATATGGTTTTTTAAACCTCCCTTAAAATAGGCCTTATAACTTACAGGGGCTCCCACAAAAGGTCGCCTCATTAAAACGGTATTGAACAGTAAATTGCTCAATAGAATACCTATGGAAAAAAAGACCACGGCCGTGTATGGACTCAACTTTCCGGACAGGGGCACGTTAAAGTCCGGAAACATCGAAGCTGAAACATATTTATAGAAAAAGCCCATTAAAACACCGGCGATTACGGAAAGGGACAATCCTTTGGTTGAAATACCCTTAGATTCAGCTGACATCTTCCTGTAAGCTTTGGCATTCATGAGTATGGCAATCAAAATGAGCACTACCCCACTGAACAGAAAATAAAAATCACCTATTGGATTATCAATATAGTTTACCATAACGCCAATGACAAGGGCTAGCCCTATACCCACTGGAAAAGCCACTGACATCCCCGCAATGGCAATTGCTGCGACAAGAAGGATGTTTGCTGCATTGAAAATGACGCCTCCCAACATTGCAGAGCCTATTTCTGATGCTTCGGCCTGTGCAATGTCATTCAAAAAACTACGGCCGCCTTCGCCAAAACTTCCCATTGTAAAAGCCAATATCAACGACATCAGCAAAATTCCGAAAACGTAATCCCAGTAGAAGAGTTCAAATCGCCAAGTGCCAGCCGCCAACTTTTGGGTATTTGCCCAAGATCCCCAACAAAACATAGTGATGATGCAAAATAATACAGCAGTTTGGTACGAGTCTATAATAAACATTTGGTTTATAGCTTATTTGGTTTTTTCTACTTATAATTCTTGTGACTTGAACAAATTTGGCCTTTTGTTCTCCAAAACAATGTTCCTGGTACATCATTTATTATCAGCCCAGCTCTTTTCTATAGGGCATAGCTGATTGGGCACCTAGCCTTGTTACCGATATCGAAGCTGCTTTACAGGCAAAATGAACAGCGCTCTCAAAGCCCATGTTTTCTGATAGGGCGACCGCCAAAGCACCATTAAAGCAATCTCCGGCTCCGGTACTATCTTTTGCTGTTACATTTGGCGTGGGAATCAACTTAGACATAGTTTTGTTGCAGACGAATGCGCCTTTGCCCCCCATAGTGATTACCACATGTTCCGTTCCCCATGAGCGAAACTTCTCTGCGGCCTTTTTGGCTGAATTCATATCCCTTATTTTAACACCTGTCAGCAACTCTGTCTCTGTTTCATTTGGGGTGATGATCCAGATATTTTTATACAATTCTTGCCTTAACGGAGATGCTGGTGCAGGATTTAAAATTATAGGCATCTTTTTGGCCGCACAAAGTGCAATCGTTTGCTCCACAACTACCGATGGTATTTCGAGTTGTATGAGCACTATGCAAGGATGCCCAATGTTCTGTAACGCTATTTCTATTTCTTGAACGGTAAGGTTATGGTTGGCGCCGGGGGCCACTAGGATATAATTTTCACCGGTTGTGTCTACTCCTATCAAAGCTACACCGGAAGGGGTGTCGGCATCGGTAAAAATAGCTGAGGTTTCAATGTTCTCTCTTTTAAACTGGTTAATGGCTTGGCTTCCAAATATGTCGTTGCCAACTTTTGCAATAAGTTGCACCTGGCCTCCCATACGAGCTGCGGCAACCGCTTGATTTGCACCTTTTCCACCGGGGCTCATTAAAAATGAACCTCCCAATACGGTTTCGCCTACTTTTGGAAGGTTATCTGCTTTAATTACCATATCGGTATTTGAGCTTCCTATCACCAATATCCGGGTTGGTTGTTTAAAAGTATTATGATTCATTTGGAATTCAAGAGTTTTTGAAAATAACACGGTCTGGAACTTACCTTGTGTTTAACTAAGTCTAAACTATTTCTTGAAATTTATTATCGCTTTTTCAAAATCATCAATCATCCTTTCCGCATCGATATATTTATAGAATCTTAGATTTCTTCCCCCATTATCCTTTGACATTTCAACGGAAACGCTTTCCGTCCATTCGGGATGTAAAAATGCCTGCACCAAAGCCACATCCCATAAAATTCTACTCTCTCGTAAGGGGTCTAAATGATTATCCCATCGATTCATAAGATAAGCCCCCAAATCGTTGGGCTTAAACTTGTCGCCTAAACCATCGTATTCCACACGGAGGGCCCTAGCTACATTGACGGGAAGAATATGCATTTCTACCTGGGAATGCAAAAGAAACTGAAGAGAAGGAACATCCATAGTGCTATTGAAATCAGTTAGTCCAAATACCTCTTTATCAAAATCATAGGTGGACCCCAACCAGTACACCTTTATCTTTCCGGATATGCCACCATCGATAAACAACGCGGAAGCAACATTGGTCAATGCACCCAGAGCAATGACATTCAGCTTTTTTCCTTTCTTTTGGGAATGTGCCTGATTAATTATTTCATAGGCCGCCGCTGAGTGCTGCGCCTTATCGCCCCAATCATACATTCTGGCCAACGCACCACGGTTGGTTTTTTTCTTGATCCCCATGACACCAAGCAACTGCTGATTCAACCTATGGCTGTTTTCCATTGTTTCAGGTATGGCCCAATGACTGGTTTGCCAATGTGTAGCATTGATGGAAGTCACATTGACACTACTGTCCAAGAGCACCCTTGCCAAGGCAAATACATCATCCACTTCATTTCCAGTGTCCAGGTCAATGATCACTTGTGGCATCCTTTGTTCCATTTCCTGGGAGTTCAGGAAAATAGGTGTCAAAAGGACACTAAGTCCACACAAGTAGGATACTATCCAAAACCTTTTGAAATACAAAACCATCACTTTGATTATTTAAGATTTTCCCATAATGGGCAATGAACGCGAATTCTTTTAAAATTACAATCCATTCACTGTTTAATCCTAAAACGCCTCTACAAAAATGTATCAATTTACAAAACAAGAGATGTTTCATCTTTGAATATGTTTAATTGCCTTTGATTAAACTAGGGAAGTATGACACTGAATTTAAAACAACTATGGATTTTGATGGCCTTAGCTACCTCGATTTCTTGGTCACAAGAGCCAAGAAAAAGTGGCAACCCGATCATTGACCATTGGTACGCAGATCCTGAGATGGCCGTATTCAATAATCACTATTGGTTGTTCCCCACTTTTTCGGGTGTCAATGAAAAGCAGGACTTTATAGATATTTTTTCTTCAAAAGATTTGGTCGGTTGGCAAAAACACGAAAAAGTCATCAGTCCCAAAAACATAAAGTGGGCGGAAGACGCTGTGTGGGCGCCATCGGCTATAGAAAAGGATGGATTTTACTATATTTTTTTTAGCGCCAATGATATCCAGACTCCAGAAAGCAAATGGTGGAATCCTGCCATTCATGACAGTACCGAAGTAGGAGGCATTGGTGTGGCCCGGGCCAAGCATCCGGCAGGACCCTACAGTGATCATATAGGCAAACCGCTCATAGGAACGGTGATAAACGGCGCACAACCCATAGATCAGAGCATATTCAAAGACCAGGACGGTACCCACTACATCATATATGGCGGATGGGGAAAATGCAACATTGGCACATTGAACGAGGATTTCACAGATATGATACCCTTGGAGGACGGCACTCTATTTAAGGATATCACACCAGAGAACTACGTTGAGGGCCCCGTTATGTTTCTAAGAAATGGAATCTACTATCTGATGTGGTCCGAAGGAAGTTGGGGAAGGGACAACTACCGAGTGGCCTATGGTATGGCCAAATCCCCCCTTGGACCCTTTGATCGGATAGCCACGATTTTAGAATCGGATAAGGAGATTGCCACTGGAGCCGGCCACAATTCCGTTCTCAATATTCCGGGTACGGATCATTGGTATATGGTGTATCATAGAAGACCAATTCCCAATGAACATAGGAATCACCGGGTAGTCTGTATGGATCAACTATTTTTTAAGGATGATGGTACCATTGACCCCGTTAAAATGACATTTACGGGCATCGATCCGGTACCGCTAAAAAGATAAAATCACATTTGGTTAAATGCTCCCGACGAAGAGGATTCTGCAGAGAAAGGTCACTTTTCTTTGGTTTTATTGATCCAAAAGGGCGCACTGCACAACCATGCGCAGGTACCCAAGAGCATAAGTTCCTTATAGCGCTCCACTTCCATAACTTGCATAAACACAAGAAAAGAGGGTACAATGGTCAATAAAAGACCTAAGTAAGAAAA
Organism: Maribacter aquimarinus; assembly: GCF_047345505.1. Taxonomy (NCBI): domain Bacteria; kingdom Pseudomonadati; phylum Bacteroidota; class Flavobacteriia; order Flavobacteriales; family Flavobacteriaceae; genus Maribacter; species Maribacter aquimarinus. Next base: position 4,769 of record NZ_JBLFEO010000043.1, read on the forward strand.
TAACTTAAGAAGCTTCATAATCCCATTTTTTATGAGGTGATCCGGGAGAATCCCCTTTAGAGGTTGCGATAAAATAGCGCTGTTGCAAAAAGGCGAACATAAGATAACTTAGACCTCCAATGATCCATCCGGGCACAGCCACGAAAAAGTAAAAATCTGCATTGGTCCGTTCATAGATCACATAACTGGCAAATAGTGCCACCGACCAAGCTAAGAGCACGGAAATGTTGACCCTCATCTTTTTCAACTCGGCAAGATTTTGACGAAGACCCACTTTTGGAAACACAAAGATATCCATGATCACCACGGCCCCCACTGGGGAGGCCAATAATGCGTAAAGACCCAAAAATTGGTCCAGCTTACTTATTATTGCCGGAGAACAAGCCATCACAGTTGCTGTGACACCTACAATCATGGTCACTTTCCATCGCTTAAATGTGGGCAACAAGGCCTGTACTGCCAGACCAGCCCTGTAAATGGTTGGGTTCGCGGTGGTCCAACCTGCAACCACCACACAAATGGCCCCGGCCAACCCTGCCCCCATAAAGGCTATTTCCCCAGGGGTAGGATTCATATTTCCGTTTTGTAGGGCAACGGCACAGAGTATGCCCGAAGCGATCCAGGCCATATAATGTCCTATGAACATCCCAAATGCCGAAGCAAGCCCATAATAGGATTTCTTTGCATAGCGGTATATGCTCATATCGGCAAGGCCCAAGTGCATGGAACTATTGCATAGCCAAGCAAAGATGATAACGTGCCACAAGGTATATTTTGTCTGTCCCTCCACGGGCACACCCGTCCAAATCTTCTCCTCTGCCAATGCCCAAAAGGTATCAAGGGAGGTAATGCCCAAACCAGGCAGCATCGCAATTCCAGAGGCCAGAAACACCAGCGGCATCCAGGGCGCAAAGATATTGGCAAATTTGGAGACCCGATCAAAGCCAAATGTGGCCACCACGGTAATGACTAGGCCAATACAAAAAATAATGACAATCCAAAGAAAACTTGTTGGGTAGAGATCGGTAAGGCCAGGCCCCTCAACATTTAACAATAGCCCAACTGCAGACGCGGAAACGCCTATCATTGCCGACGCCGTTACGCAAAAAAGAATACCGTTTATAATGTTATAGATGGACACCAACCCCACCCCGCTAATCTTTTCCAGTTGATAAAAAATGGTTAATCTTGTTTTTACGGCAGCCGGGGCACAAACCAAGGTCCAGCTCAGGGTGGCGAGCAAATTCCCAATAAAAAGGCCCAGAAAGATGTCCAAGATACCCACGCCATGCAGCACAAACAACGGACCTATGATAAATTCTGTTCCGGCGATATGCTCTCCGGCCACCATGCCCACAAAGCTCTTGAATCCCTTTACAGATTTTTTGGGCACTGGTTGTCGCTCGTACTCGTTCACCTGTGTTAACCGCTGTTGTAGTGACCCTTTATTTTCACTCATACATAAAAAAATCTTAAAGAATGACCAGCAAATTCAAGGTATTGACTGTCATTTCTCTTTCAATTTGTAAAACACAAGGTATTAAATTGATGTTTTGGCGAACTTGGTTTCTAAATTATTAAAAATGACCAAAAGACTAGTGGTTGCGCTTGCACTTGTTGTTCTAACGAGCTGCAAAGAAAATAAGACCTCTATGGACCAACCGAAGGCATTGCCCAACATTGTGCTCATTGTAGTGGACGATTTAGGCTGGGCCGATTTGGGAAGCTACGGCAATACCTATTTTGAAAGCCCCCATTTAGACGCCTTGGCACAAAAAGGAGTACGTTTTACACGGGCGTATTCTGGAGGGCATGTGTGTTCCCCTACCCGAGCCAGCCTCTTAACGGGTCGTAACCCGGCCAGAATTGGGCTTACCAACTACCTCTACGGTAACAAGGAGCTTGAGGATTCCCCTGTATTACCAGCATCTTTTGTCGATCATTTGCCCTTAACGGAAATCACTATTGCAGAGGAGTTGAAGAAAGACGGCTATAAGACGGGGCTAATGGGTAAATGGCATTTGGGTGAAAACACCACCTTTGGAATGTCCGATCCAAAATTTCAAGGGTTTGATGTTACCGAAGGTTTTGATTATGAGCTTCTTCCGGTTGACAATACCTATAAATGGTATAAAATTGGAGATACCACAAACGCTTTTGAACTTCCCTCTATTACAGACGAGATAACCAAGAACAGTATTGAGTTCATCGAAGAAAACAAGGATACCACTTTCTTTTTAACCGTCGCACATTTTGCGGTGCACCTCCCCCTACAAGGGGACAGCTCTTTAGTGGCCAAATACAAAGCCAAGGCCAACCCGCGGCCAGAAGACTACCATCCGGTGTATGGTGCCATGATAGAGCAAATGGATCAGTCTGTGGGAGCCATCCTGGAAAACTTGGAAAACAACGGGCTTATGGAGAACACCTTGGTTTTGTTCGTTTCAGACAATGGCGGATTGGCCATAGGAGAAGCGGGGGACAAACCGACAACAAACCATCCCCTTAGATCGGGCAAGGGTACCATGTACGAAGGCGGAATTCGCGTACCGATGATTGTCTATTGGAAAGGAAATTTTGAAGGTGGCCTTCTAAACGCGTCCACCATATCCACCACAGATATTTTTCCAACCTTGCTTGAAGTGGTCAGGGGCAATGTCACGGTTTCACAAACCCTTGATGGCATATCCCGGCTGGAGGCATTTAAATCCGTAGATACGCTGGCGCGAAAGCCCCTGTATTTTCATTATCCCCATTTCAGCAATCAGGGCGGCAGGCCGACATCGGTCATTATCGAAGACCAATACAAGCTCATAACATCCTTGGAGACGGGAGAAAGTGAATTGTATCATCTTTCGTCGGACTTAGGTGAACATAAGGACATTAGCAACACACTGCCCGATGTCACCCAACGCCTAAACGATAGCATTTCGATATGGCAAAAAAACATCAATGCCCCGATGCCAATCAGCAAACAACCTTAGCGATGAATTGGAAGAGTGCCACTATTATCGCTCTATTGGGCTGTATGCCGGTTGTAACCAGCTGCAACAAATCGGAAGATATAAAACCACTTGTCCTAAGCAACGACAAAGTAAGCTTGATACAAGAATTAAAAGGGGGCAGCTTTTCCAGCTTTAAACTAAAGGGCCATGACATCAATCCATTCGATTGGAGCTTAAAAGTGTCCCAGCAGCCCGAAGTTAACAAGGGCGGGTTTGATTTTAGGGGCCATTTTATAAGTCTTGGCACTTGGGGCCTACCCACTAAAAACGAACAGAGGGCGGGCATAAGATTGTACGGGGAACCCTCCGCCCAAGTTTGGACATCATCAACCCAAAAAGATTTGGACGGCAATACGGTTGCTACAACCGGTTTCAAATCTCAAATAGAAGGTCTGAATCTGGAACGGTCAATAGTGCTCTACAAAAATGAGGCCCTAGTAAAAGTTGTGGAACGCGTTACCAATACCCTTCCCATTGGCAGGGTCTATAATTTTCTACAACACCCTAGCTTTGGGGGCACTTTTGTTTCGGACAAACTTTTGATCGATACCAATGCGGGCAAGGGCTTCTATCAAAAAGGGGATTTCCCCCGGCATCATTATGAGAATCTGGAATTGTTCCATTTCAACTGGCCCAATGGGGAGTTGCCAAAAGACAGCATTGACCTGCGAAAGACAGGACAGCTTCCGAACACCTATCTAACCTCCCACATTTTTGACGATAATCAGAATATGGGATGGGCCACCGCCACCAACTTGGAGCATGGCATTATGGTGGGCTATCTATGGGAAACAAAACACTACCCTTGGCTCAATGTCTGGCATCAATACAAGAACGGCAAGGTAAGGGGCAGGGCATTGGAGTTCGCTACCTGTGGCATTGGGCTTGGTTTTGAAGAACTGATGACCAAAGACCATCGATTCTTTGAACATCCTTCGTTTGAGTTTATTGATGCGGATGAAACCACCGAAAAGTCCTATTATCTTTTTATGTTGGAAGTATATGGAGATTTCATTGGCACCAATGGTGTTTCGCTTACCGAGGATGGCATTTCTGTGGACTACCTTACCTCTATAGGCAAAAAAAAGAAATTTTTTAGTTTTTAAGGTGAAAGGACATAAGCCCTATTTAGATAGAATTGGAAATTGTTAACACAAAAAAATGAAAACGCACTGGATTTCAAGGGAAATTAGTTCATACAACCTATGCTTTCAATTTTTTTCTTTTTCAAGTCCTTGTTGTCTAACTGCTGGTCCGCCAATCTGTGGTAGCCCGACCTGTTCTGGGTATTACTGAGAAACATGTACAGGCACAATAGACCGCTATCTTCACAAGAGGGCAGTATGAGACGGCCGTCTTATGAAAAATGGATATACTCGGTACGGGGACTGTTCACCTGTGCTAGCTCCTTGAAATCCTTCAACCTAATAAAGTTGATGTTCATTTCGTGCCCGCCGCAAGCCAAATAGATCCCGTCTGGCGAGAAAGCAACAGCTTCCACTCTCAAGGGGCGATTTATGGTATGCAACAAACGCCCGGTCTCAAAATCGAATAGTCGCACCGTATTGTCAAAGCCCCCGTGGCCAAAATTTGCTGGTCTGGTGATATCCTTAAAGATTTAACAGATGCCCCCATGCCCTTATATTCCCTAACCACTTTTCTTTGCTGTATATTGATTAAAGATGCAAAGCCATAGTAAAGGGTTTTATCTTGTTTCTTATCTTGGACCTTTATATTTCCGCCTACGGCCAAAAAAGCGTCGTCTTTTGTGAACTGAAGAGAGTTTTTGGCGGACCCAACTGATAATTTAGCCCTCATTGTATAGTCATTGCCGTCCCACAACCAGGCATTCCCGGCGGCTGACCCTGTCGTAATCATGGTGCCATCGTGGGACCAGGCAATACCATCCAGGCCGGAATTATGCTCCCAAGCGGCCAATAGCTCTCCTGTGGCCACATCCCACATCCGCACCATATAATCCTCTCCACTTGTGGCCACACGTTGGCCATCTGGAGAGAAAACCATACATTCCACTTCAGAATCAAGTTCGTTTTCCCATATCAGGGAGCCATCCGCAGTGTTCCATAGCATTACCTTTTATCCAAATTTTGAGCCCGAAACCGCCATCATCCCATCTGGAGATAATTCAGCGGCCTCCTCTGCGCGAAATTTTTGGGAAACGTTGGCGATTGGATGCGGGACATGCACTAAGTTTGGAGCCATCTTGTTATATGTTCCACAAGGCTGTTGGTCAAACAAGCCACAAGCGAAGAGCACTAACACAAGAAATGAAAAACCCTTATCTCCTATATTTTTTATTTTCCTTTATTTTGAGCGATTTTGTAGCATAGCAAAAATCCATTCTAAAGCTACGTTTTAAAAACTATTGGTTCTGGGTACATAACAAAACCTGTCAATGAACAAATTGTCACTTTGAGCGCCCGGAGATTTCGGGGGAAAATGATAATAGAACTTTAAGATTAAGGGTGTTTAACTGCCCGCCTCGACTACAATTAGGACTAGCGTTCAGACTGGCACTTCCATTTTTTGTCCTGTACTGAACAATGAGTTATACAAATTTTGGCAGCCCAAAAGAATCTGTTGTATCAGCTCTTTTCTTCCAAAAATCAATTTCAGTTTACTACGTGATGAGGCCCATATCATCCCTTTGTAATGACTGAGCAAATCTACCCTATGGCAAAGGCCATCTTCAATGTAGAAAATGGCCCATCAAACTAACTAAACTAAACAAGCTTTTTAGTATCCCTGGTTTTGCACAAGGTTTGGGTTGTCTATTAGTTCCCCTTCTGGTATGGGTAACACCTCATTTTTTCCGATGGTAAAACCTGGCATGATTTCAGGCAATTCGCTGCTATTTATTTTTCCGTTGTTTGCCCAGCGTACCAGATCGAAAAAGAGGGAATACTCAAACGTCAGCTCCAATCTGCGCTCGGTTCTTATACGATCAAAGAACTCTCCGGCACTTAAACCTGATGGGATTGGGTCTACGCCAGCCCTTGCCCGCACTTGATTAATGGCATCGTACGCAGCAGCAGATGGCCCATTGACCTCGTTCTCCGCTTCTGCAAACAGCAAGAGTACATCTGCCAAGCGTATGACCCTGTAATTGACGGAATTCTGATTAAAGGTTTCCGGATCGGAAGGTCCACCAGCATATTTGCGAATACCGTACAAGGGCAGGTCAGGGTCGGCAAACGTCAATTGCCTATTTCTCCATTGTCCTGCAGCCACGGGATCTTCCGCTATGGGATTCCAAGTTTCCCAAACATCTCCTGGTATGGCATAGGTACCTGTACGCCTTATGGCATCCTCTTCTGGAAATTGTTCAAAAAATTCTATGGTCTGCCGTCCCGGCACAGCGTTCCTAAAGGCCCTTCTAGCGGGGCTGAACCAGTTGCTGATCCAGTTGGACTCATTTGGACCACCTAGATTGGGCTGGTTGAATGCCGCACCAAAACCGGCTTGGAACTGTACCTCAAAAATCGACTCGCCATTGTTTTCGTTCGTTTTAGGAAAAATATTGATAAAATCGGGTTCTAGGGCATACACACCCGAGCTAATTACTTCACTTAAAACATCTCTTGCCTGCTGATATTTGCCTTGGTACAAATAGGCCTTTCCAAGCAGAGATTTAGCGGCCCCTGAGGTCGCTCTGCCCAGGTTGTCATTATCGTATGTTTCCGGAAGGACGGGTATGGCATCCAGTAAATCGGTCTCAATTACCGCATAAACCTCAGAAGCAGAAGATTGATTAGGAAACAATTGGCTTTCATCAGAGAGATCTCCGTTGAAAACTTCGTTGTAAATGGGTACGTTGCCATAAAGTTTAACTAGCTCAAAATAATAGAACGCCCTTAAAAACTTGGCCTCACCCACCACTCGATCTAATAGATCACGGTTTGGCGCCTCAATGCCAGGCACTTTATCAATAACTTGATTCGCTCGGTTGATGCCCTTGTAGCAATCGGACCAAGCCCTGGGAATTAAGTCTCCAGACGCTGGGTTAAAGTTAAAGTTGACATAGATGTTTTCGTTCGGCCTGGTACCATTGGTCACCGCAGTTTCTCCCGTAAAATGTGCAATGTACATATAAAAACGCTGAAAGAGCCCAAGCTCGTTCAATGGGCCATAGACCGAGTTCACCGCACTTATGGCATCTGCCTCCGTGTTATAAAACGTATTGGCGTCCAGTTCCCTGAACACATCCACCTCTCCTAAAAAGGAATCGCTACATCCCAGACTTAAAAGGCCCAAGGCGAGCATAAAACAAATTCTACTTTTCATTTTATTCATTTTTCTCATCATTCCCAATTTTAAAAACCAAGTTGCACTCCTAAAGTAAATCTACGCGACTGTGGGTAGGCCACAGGGTCAAAACCATTTAGCTGTTGTTCAGGATCAAACCCGCTGTAGTCCGTTATGGTAAATACATTCTGCCCCGCCAAATAGAATCTTGCATTGGACAACCCTCCCAATTGCTCCAAGACCTGCTGAGGGAAAGTATATCCTACCTGCAAATTCTGAAGCCTTAAAAAAGAGCCATCTTCCACAAAATAGGAGGAGGCAATGTTGTTGTTGGACAAACCGTTGAAAATAGCCCTTGGTTGGGTTGTACTGGGATTGGTGGGCGTCCAAGCATCTAGCACACGTGTAGAGAGGTTACTGTTCTGAAAATAACCCTCCGTGTAAAACCGGGTATCACTGAAAATATCGTTGCCCAGTATGCCCCTGAATTGGGCAGAGAGGTCAAAACCCTTATAACCCAAATTAAAATTAAAACCAAACTGAACATCTTGTGTAGCATCCCCAATAATGGTTCTATCCTCCTCGTTAATTTCGCCATCCCCGTTGATATCAACGAAACGAAGGTCTCCGGGAGCGGTATTGGCCAAGGGCGTGGGCCCCGCATCGATTTCTTCCTGAGATTGGTAAATGCCATCTGCCTGGTAACCAAAGAAGTTGAACAAGGACTCTCCCACCTGTATCCTGGTACGTGGCACATTGCCAAACAGGCCACTACTGTTTTGGTTGATAAAATCCACGCCATTTGCCAATTGGGTAACTTCGTTGTCTAAGAAGGTTACATTGAAACCTGCCCCATACCTAAAGTCCCCTTTTCTATCCTGAAAGTTAGCTGCCAGCTCCAATCCCCTGTTTTGTACCTCCCCCGCATTGATGAAAATATTGTTAAATCCGGTTACGGAGGGCAATGGAAACTCCAATAATAGATCCTCAGATGTTTTTATAAAGTAATCGGCGGTAAAACTAAATTTATTAAAGAGCCCCAAATCAAGACCTATGTTCAACTGCTTTTGCTTCTCCCATTGTAGGTTTGGGTTGGCAAATCTACCGGTGGGAGCCACGCCGATCAGCTCTTGTTGGTTCGCTCCAATGATGTAGCGCAGATCGTTCTGCAATACGGAATTAGCCGCATTTGCATTGATACGATCGTTACCCAAGAAGCCATAGCTACCCCTTAATTTTAGGTTGTTCAGTACCTTGCTTTCTTTTAGTGAACCTAAGTTGCTGATCACTATACCCACGGAACCCGAAAAGAAGTTGTCCCAATAGTTGTCCTCAGTAAATATGGAGGAGCCATCCCTTCTAAAATTAAAGGTGGACAAAAAGGTGTTGTCATAATCGTATACCACTCTCCCGATGTAGGAAAGGGTGCGTTGCTCGATGCGCCTTCCAGTGGGCGGCGCCGTGGTTACCGTGGAGCCACTCAATATGGGTAAACCTTCACTTATAAAACCTCCCACGGTCCTGGCCTGCATTCTGGCATCTTCATCGTCCTGGACATTGTAGCCCAATAAAAGATTAAAGTTATTCTTTCCTAAGGAAGTTCTGTAAGTGAGCACATTTTCCAAAAGCAAAGAAATGCTCTCGCCTCGGGTTTCATCCACTTCCGCACCGTTGGAAAGGCCTACAATATCCCCTGGGATACCATCGGGCACTTGTTGGTAGTAGGGGGCAAAAAAACGGTTGTGAAAATTGATGACATCGGCAGATAAACTGGTCCTAAAATTCAAACCTTTTACAATTTCGTATTCGGCATATACATTTGCCAAAAATCGATTTATTGTGCCTTCATTATCGACCAAGTTTTGGGATGCCACTGGATTCAGGATTTGCCTGCCGCCATCATTATCATCTGGCCCGCCAAAACCACCAATGGTATTGGGGTTGAAAATATCCACTGTGGGGGCGTTCAATATGGCCCAAGCAAGCACATTTCTTCCATTGGCACTGTTTTCCCTTCGGGCTTCGGAGCGCGAATAGGTCATAGAGTTCCCAAATTTGAATTTACCCTTTCGGGTATCCGTGTTCAATCTTAAATTAGTTCGTTTTAAACCAGTACCTATTATTATACCATCTTCACTATAGTGCCCCAATGATGTAAAGTATCGGGTATCTTCCCCACCACCAGTTGCGCTGAGCTCGTAGCTACTGATGTTTGCAGTTTGCAAAACCGCATCTTGCCAATCTGTACTGCGATTGAAGGTGGTTCCGTCCAAGTTTGGAATTCTATTCTGGCCCGAGTTTTCCGTTACCTGGTTGTACACCTGTTGGTACTCTTGGGCATTTAAAAGGTCTAGGGTATTGGTTGCTTCCTGGAATCCCACAAAGGTATTCAAGGATATTTTTGCCTTTCCTGAGGCCCCTCTCTTCGTTGTAATGATTATGACCCCATTGGCCGCCCTGGCTCCGTAGATGGCCGCTGCCGATGCATCCTTTAACACGTTTATGGATTCAATATCCGCAGGATTTATGGTGGACAAAGGATCTACCGAGCCACCTCCTGAGGTACTGATAATGGCACCATCAATGACGTACAGGGGGCTGCTATTGCCTGTTATGGACCCCGTTCCCCTAATTTGTACTTGTGTTCCCGCACCAGGCCTTCCCGAACTGTTCGTAATTTGCAATCCGGCCACCTGGCCCTGTATGGCATTTGCAAAATCGGCCACGGGCCTCCCTTCAACGGCTTCCGCAGATAAGGTACTAATGGCCGCAGAAACATTTTGCCGTCGTTGTGTTCCATATCCTATGACCACCACTTCATCCAACTGGGAGACATCGTCATTTAGGGTTACGTTCACAACGGCCCTTCCATTTACAATTTCCTCTTGGCTGGTATATCCTATATAAGAGAACACCAAAGTGGCGTTTTCGGTGGTTAACTCTAAGGTATAGTTACCATCAAAATCTGCTTGGGTGCCATTGGAGGTACCTTTTTCCACAACGGAGGCACCGGGCAAGGGAACACCGCCCCCCTCCGTCACGGTTCCTGTTACTTGTTGCGCACTTAAGGAAAAAGACAGTCCAAAAAATGCAATCCAGAAGAGCGGAACGCTCGCCTTTTTTAGTAATTGGGTCATAATACAAAAGTTTTTGTTAGTTTGTGCCTGAAGGATTTTCAAAACGTCTTTGGTAAAAAAGACCAACCATTCACTGCGCATTATTTAATTTTACCCCCTCAAGATTGACCGAATCGTAACCAATTCCCTTTTAATTTCCAAATTCACATAAAATTGACTTTACATCAGCCTCAAAAATCCACGTATAGCGGCCAATGTATCGCCTTCTTTTTTTCTCCGTCTTGTTTTATTTTAAGAGGAAGAGATTTCGTGGGGCAGCATTCTTTTTAAACTTAGAAGTTACAAATTAGAAGGCATTAAAAGACAATAGATTGGTTATTGTAGGTCGTAAAACATATGGGAGAAAACAAGAACAAATGAGCAAGACCATTTCACTAAAAGCGTTCAAAAACAAAATTAGAGGCTGCTGGGTGGGCAAGTGCGCGGGTGGCATCTTGGGCGCCCCGATTGAAGGGTACAAAGTATTCAATGACATTGAAATTAACAATGCCCTGTTTGAAAACAATTTTGCCAATGACGACTTGGACCTACAGCTCCTTTGGCTAGATATGGCACTTAAAAAAGGGCCAAAAATTAGGGAGCATGATTATCTGGAGCATTGGAAAAACCACGTCGCCTTCCCTTGGAACGAATATGGCATTGCCACCAGGAACATCCGTATTGGTCTCGATAATCCCGATACCGGAAAACATGACAACGGGTATTGGAAACATAGTATGGGGTCTCCCATTCGCAGCGAAATTTGGGGGCTTTTGTGCGCCGGAAACCCTGAGCAGGCCGCATTTTATGCCAAGATGGATTCCACTTTGGACCACGAAGGGTTTTCCGTTCACGCAGAACAATACTTAGCCGCCTCCATGGCCCTGGCCTTTGTTGAAACCGACGTGAACAGCATTTTGACCAAAGCACTGGCCCACATCCCAAAGGAAAGTACTTGCTCCCGTTTGGTGCGTTCGGTCATTTTTTGGAACCGTGAATACGGAGCCGATGTGGCCAAGGGCAAGATAAAGAGCCTTTACGGTGATGCCGATTTCACCTCTGCCCCAATGAACATTGGCTTTACCATCCTTTCCCTGTTAAATTCCGCCAACGATATGGATATGCTCAGTACTGCCCTACACTTTGGCCACGACAGTGACTGCATTGTGGCCACTGCAGCCGCTTTGTTGGGGGCCGTAGTGGGTTTCGACGCCGTCCCAACCATATGGAAGGAAAGGGTGGGCAATGAAATTTTGGTGAGTCCCGAGATATCTGGCATTTATTGTCCAAAAACCATCACCGAATTAACGGAACTCACCTGCGAGGCCGCACAATCTTTTTTGTCCCAAAACGAAAAGATGACCATACAAGATACTTCCCACCAAAAACCAAAAACATCCTATGAACAGCACATGCCATATCACCTAAACACTACGGTAACAAAATTTCCAAATATAAATTCCTATACACAGGGACGTATGCAAATCAGTGTGGAAAATTTGGAAACCGAGGCATTGGAATTGGACATCAACCTAACATCCTCTTATTTTGAACCCCAGCGCCATAAGATTTCAATCAAAGGCTTGAAAACAGGGCAATTTGATTTTGATTTGATTCCCAAATATAAAGTTCAGGGAGACAGACCGAGCCTGAGCTATGAATTGGAAGTGGTCGGTGCGGACACATTCGTGTTCAAGAAAGGGGTGCCCAACTACGGAAAATGGTTATTGCTAGGGCCCTTTATGGAGGATGACAGGGAGCTCGTGCCCATGGATGCCCAGTTCCCTGACCACGGAATGGGATCACTGCCTTCAGTTCAATACATGAACCATGACAAGAGTAGGCCCGGCTCAAACTTTATCACCCCAGAACAACTACAGAACGTTCCAAGTCTGAGCGAACTGGAAAAATGGAGCTGTGGGGTGCAAACTCTTTTGCCCGATGCGATGGAAATGAACCTTGGCAACTATTTTTATGGAAAAGGGGAACGCACCCTTTATCTTTATACCCACATAAACGCCCCAGATGCTCAAAAAAAATGGCTCTGCCTTGGCCACAGCAACTACAGTATGGTATGGCTGAACCAAAGCAAGCTAGGCGAAACCAAAACGGCAAGGAGAAGATGGCCGGGAACGGAGTATCTGGAACTACCACTTACCAAAGGTCAGAATGACCTCCTCGTTAGACTGGACATTACCAATGATGATTTTGTATTGCACATTGGCTTAAAGGAACATTTGGGCAAACACCCGCACCAATCGCAATGGGATACTGACCTTCTCTTCAACATTGACCACTGACATGAAGAATAAAAGAGAACACCATACTGCAGCACAAAGACCAGTAGCAAACGTTTTACGCACCTTGGGTGCCATTTTGCCGTTGCTGGTCCTTTTTGTGAATTGCAAAGTAGAAAAACCAGAAAGCAAAGGCCTGCCGCACACCCTTTCCACTTACCGCCCCTTGCAGCATAACCTGCTGGGTGCCAATGCAAACCTGATTTCTTTGGATAGTCCTTGGGACAATGAAAATTTGGTGGCCGTAACCGAACGCACCAACATCAGAACATTGAGATATCCCGGAGGTACCATAGGCAACTATTGGGATTGGGACACGGGCGGGCTGGACAAAAACGTACCTGACAGTCTAATGATCAAATGGGTGGTAACAAACAATTTGCGGGAGAGCAAGAACCGTTACACACTTGAAAACTTGGCTGAGCTTTATAAAAAAACAGGCATAACACCGGTATTTATGCTCAATATGCTGAGTAAGGACCTTGACCACAGCATAAGGAACCTAAAGAGGGCAAAGGCGATGGGACTGCCCGTAAAATACGTTGAAATGGGCAATGAACTGTACTTTAACATTCCTTTTCCCTTGCTGCGCTTTCCCACTCCGGAAATCTACGGCGAAACCTGCCAAGAATGGATAGCCGCCCTGAAAAAGGAGTTTCCCGATGCACAGTTTGCTGTGGTGGGCACCAGCATGACCCGGCACCCACGCCAAGTGGATTGGAACAAAAGGGTACTGGACAAGTGCAACAACGCAGATGCCATTACACTTCACAGCTACTCTCCATCAGGACTTGATGGAAGATTGGAACGCAGGAAAACGGTTCCTGGATCAGAAGGTCTTGGGGCCCAAAAGACGGCAACCAGACAAGCACCAAAAGATATTACTGAAAGACAGAAATGGGAGTTGGAACTGCTAAAAGACCAAAAGGCCTATACCAATATGCTCACCACGGCCACCAAAACCCTAAAGAAAATAGATAACTTTCATATTCCCGATGATATGGACCTTTGGGTAACGGAGTTCAACATACGAGATGATAATTCAGTTGTGCTGCACAGCTGGGCCCAAACCCTGATTCTGACCGAGTATTACTTTAAACTTTTGGCATCCAATGCACGAATTTCCAGTATGCACAACTTAGTGGGTCCGCTTTTCGGTATGGTGCATACAGATACGCTGAGCTATGCACACCTCACATTGAATGAAGTGTCTTCCACGCCCCATACCCTCTCTGCGGGAGGCATGGCCTCAAAACTCATTGGTGATGCGATGAAGGGAATGGAAAAAGCGGCCCAAATGGATTTTAATACGGCCCCGACTCTGACGGACGACAGAAATGAGAACTTTCCTTCCGTGAAGGGTTGGATGTTCGCCTCTGGCACAGAGAAGAGGGGCATCATTGTTAATTTTGGCTTTGACGAGCAGATATTGGCCTTAAAAGGTAGCACTGGATCGGTAGATTATTTTGCCGGAGACCCTGCGTCGCCAGTCATAGGGTTTGAGCATTTAGACCGAACCTCCAACAACTTTCAGGAGGCCGTACGGCTTCCCCCTCATTCCATTTCCATTGTACACTTCGATCATCAGTATGAAAAATAGGACAACCATGCTTTGCTGCTTGCTGAGCTTTCTCTTGGGAGCCTGCAACGGCACGGAAAATGAAAAGGCAATGACCGGGTCGGCGCAAAAAGAAGAAAGCCCCAACATTATTTGGCTGGTGGCCGAGGACCTTGGCCCAAGATTCTCGGCGTATGGCGATAGTTTGGCACATACCCCGAACATAGATTGGATCGCTGATAATGGGATTGTTTATGAGAACGCTTTCACCGTGTCCGGGGTCTGCGCCCCGAGTCGCTCCGCAATGATCACAGGAATGTATCCCACCAGCATAGGCACACAACATATGCGCCAAAGGGCTGGGGTACTGGACATAAAGGGCTTTCCGAAATACAATGCGGTACCCCCTCCAATGGTAAAAGCCTTTCCGGAAATTTTAAGGGAGCATGGGTATTGGACCGCATCATACAGAAAATTGGATTATCAGTTTGGAGAGCCCTTCACCATTTGGGATGAAGTGGCCGATCAACCTACTTGGCGAAACCGAGAGGAGCAAGATAAAAATCGTCCTTTCTTCATTTATTACACTTTCGAAATCACTCACGAAATCAATATCTGGCCAGATACTACCAAAACTCGTTTTTTTGAAGAATTCAACATTCCAAGGCAAAACCTGGCCCCAGATGTGCAAAAGCGGCCCTCTTTTGATGAAAGGCACAAGGTGGATCCGGATGAGGTACGGATTCCTCCTTTTCTACCCGATACCCCCATTAGCAGGGACCACTTGGCAAGATTATATGACAATATAAGCAGAATGGACCAGCAAATCGGTGTCATTTTGGAACATTTGAAGGAGAACAACTTGTTGGATAAGACCATTATTATGTTCATGAGCGATCATGGTGACTGCCTGCCCAGAAGCAAGCGCTGGATTTATGACAGCGGCATTAAGGCACCCCTCATCATACATTATCCAAAAAAATACCTTCCTGAAGGGATGACACAGCCTTCCAGGGATGAAGATCTGTACAGTTTTGTTGATCTGGCCCCAACCGTTCTGAGTTTGGCAGGGATAACGTCTCCAGAATGGATGCAGGGAAAATCAATGGTCACAACATTACGGGACAGTCCCAGGGAGTATATCTATGCCGCCCGTGACCGTATGGACAACAGATACGACATAAGAAGGGCCGTAAGGAACAAGAATTTTAAATACATCAAGAACCTAACACCACAAGTTCCCTACTCACAGGAAATAATGTTCTTGAACCAAATGCCGCTGATGGCAGAAATAAAAAAGCTTGAAAAAGAGAATTTATTGAACGAAGCGCAGTCCTACTGGCTCAAAGGGCCCAAACCGGTAGAAGAACTCTACGACATTACCAAAGACCCATTTGAACTGGAAAATTTAGCGGAAAGGCCGGAATACCAAGATACGCTCAAACGAATGTCCAAGGCCTTGACCGATTGGCAACTGCGGTATGGAGACCTAAAAGATGTATCTGAATGGGAACAGGCCGAAAGGATGTGGCCCAACGGAACACAACCTGTCACAGCGCAACCTGACATGGCCATAAAAAACGATACCCTCTTGCTCAGTTGCACAACAGAGGGTGCTACCATAGCATACCGAATGAACAATGGCCAGAGATGGCATATTTACAACGGCCCAATTCCCAAAACGGATTTAGAAGAGTTGGAAATCAAAGCCATACGCTATGGTTATGCCGAAAGTAAATCCCAACTTCATAATTTCAACTGATGCACCTCCAAGACCTTGAGATGAAGAATAAACAATTTTTTGCCTACCTCTTGTTTTCCATCGCTTTGCTCTGCTCCTGTGCTGATGGGAAAAAACCGAAAACTCATGCGCTGGGCAACCAAAATTTGGAACGGCCAAACATCGTCTACATTTTGGCCGATGATATGGGGTATGGAGACATCAGCGCCTTGAATCCCAATGCCAGGGTACATACCCCTGCGTTGGATTCCTTGGCAGCTTCCGGGATGAGTTTTAGCGATGCCCACAGCTCCTCTTCCGTTTGTACCCCTAGCCGGTACAGCATACTCACCGGGCGGTACGCCTGGCGCACCTCTTTAAAAAGAGGGGTTACCTGGGGCTATTCACCGCCACTCATCGATTCCGCAAGAACAACCGTGGCGTCCCTATTGAAACAAGAGGGATACCGCACGGCCTGTATTGGAAAATGGCATTTGGGCATGGCCTGGGGCGTAAAGGATGGGCACAAGGCGCCTTGGGACGACAACGAGTATCACCCATCCAAGTATCCCGGTAACATCATTGATTTTACAAAACCGATTACCCATGGGCCCAACTCCTTGGGTTTTGACTATTTTTTCGGTATCTCCGCCTCCCTGGACATGAGACCCTATTGTTTCATTGAAAATGACAGGGTGCTTGGTCTTCCCATGCGCCACATTCAAAAAGAAATTCTAGTTGAAAGGGACAGTTTGATACAATGGCCAGAAGGACTGATCGCCAAAGATTTTAAACACGCGGAGGTGCTTCCCGTACTTACTGAAAAAGCCATTGCCTTCATCAAAGAAAACAAGAAAGGGCCTTTTTTTTTATATTTTCCCCTGACCGCTCCCCACAATCCCTTGCTACCTTCCGCCCCTTTTAAGGGGAAAAGTAAGGCGGGTTTCTATGGAGATTTTGTGGAGATGGTGGACCATACCGTAAAAAGGATTGCCAATACTTTGAAAGTGGAGGGCCTGGAAAAAAATACCATTTTCATTTTTACCAGTGATAACGGAACCTTCCAAAGGGCCTACTTGGACCCCAAATACAACCATAATGGCAATTTCATCTATCGCGGTCAAAAGGCAGATATTTTTGAGGGGGGGCATAGAGTTCCCTTCATAGCAAGCTGGCCAAGCAAAATTGCGCCCTCATCAATATCTGACACCCCTATCCTGCTGAATGATCTTTTGGCCACCGTTGCCGAGTTAACAGAATTTGATTTAAAGGAGGGCGAGGGTGAGGACAGCCGCAGCATACTTCCTGTATTATTGGGCACCGCCACAAGGGTGGAAAAGAGGGATTTGTTGATACACCATTCCTCTCGTGGCTTTTTTGCCGTTAGGAAAGACTCATTGAAACTGATACAAGGATTGGGCTCAGGAGGCTTTACGGTACCCCACACACTACCTGTGGATGATGATGAAAAGGCTTTTCAACTATATGATCTAAAAAATGATATTTCCGAGGAAGAGAACATATTCAACAACAACGACCCTAAACATCTAGAATTGATTGAAATACTTAAAAAAACAGCTAAGGCAAGTCAAAAATGACCCGAGTGACCCACATCATTTTCCATAATATGTACTCAAGATTCTTCTAAGTACATAATGAATTTGTTAACTTCCCTTATTCAATTCTAATCTGGTCAATGGTTAGCTATTGACATATTTATGGCGGTAATCTTTTTCATTTGGGGGTGTTTACAAAGTTTTATCGTGGGGATTTTTATTCCCATCGTAAAAAAGGCTAGGAACAATTACATCCTTTCCCTGATTTTTTTGATTACCTCGTTCAATATTTTGTTCCAATATTTGCTGCGCTATAATGATTGGAAACACTTGTACCCGAGATTACTCGTATTACCGGATATTTTAGACGTTGCTTTGCCCACTCTTTTGTTTCTTTATATTAAGGCAGTGGTTGGCAAAGGGATTGATAAAAGGGATAAAAACTTCTTCTGGGTACCCAGTATTTTCGGTATCGCCCTACTTTCTTCAACCTTGTTGATGGACTTCAGTTTCGAGAGCTACATAGGGTCTTTCTTTCACAAAGCTGTGCTGAGCATCATTTTTGGTTGGAAATTCATCCTTTTCATATTGGGATGGCAAATGATACGGGCGCATCAACATATCATCAAAAAGAAGACCATCCTTTGGTGGCCAAAAATGTTGACCTTCTTCTTGGGCATCTTGACCTATATCGCTTTGGTGAACCTTTGCTATTTTCTGTTGATAGTACCTAATTTTGAAATTGGTTCCATAAGGGATATCGTGAGACAGTTAGTGGAGCTGAACTATATTATTTTCACTTGTTCCATCCTCTTTATAACCATTTTTTTCTTTTTCAAATATCCAAAGATCCTCTCAGGGTTGCCCATCATCAAATCCCAAAAAACTTCGAAGGTATCAGACGGACAACTGTATGTGGATAGGCTGGACAAGTTAATTAAGGAGGATAAGATTCATTTGGACACTGAACTGAACGAAAAAAAACTGGCAGACAAGATGGGGATACAATCTTATATACTATCCATTGTTTTGAATGACTACCTGGGCAAATCGTTTAGTTCATTTATCAATGAAAAGAGAATTGAGGAGGCCAAAAGGTTGTTGGAAAGCCCATCACACGATGACCTGACCATCTTTGCGGTTGCCGTGGACAGTGGATTCAGGTCTGAATCCGTCTTCTACGTAAACTTTAAAAAACATACCGGACTTACACCAAAACAATATAAAAAGAAGCACACTGGACCAGGCGAACGGACCCGGAAATCGCAGTAAACATATACAGCGGCAAACAGTTCTATTAGCATATTCAGTTACCTTATCTTAATCCACAAGAACTGCATATTCCTCATCAGTTAGATAAGGTAGGGCTTGCTGATTTTCTATCAACGGGAACGTAAGATATTAACAATCAGCATTTTATTTTTGAACAATCGACGAATTCCGTTGTACAAGTGCACGGGTTTCCCTAACTTAGGGTAACAGACCCGTGCAGTTATGATCAAATATACGCCATCGAACCAACTTACGCTGAACGGATTTTCC
>NZ_JBLFEO010000044.1:0-23794 GCF_047345505.1 Maribacter aquimarinus
ATCTCCTTTATATACCACGGATCGGTAAGACCCAGGGCGAGTGCGAATATTTCCTTGGAATTTTCCATCCCCCGAAAATAACAATTTACTAACTTACCCACTCAAAACACGATAGAGCCTTTTCGAACAACAATATCACCCGTTTACAAAACCCTAAAATCCCCCTTACCATGAACAATTTCTACCCTTATCTTTCTGTTTCCACCCCAATGCCGGTGCTAGGTAAGACCACGGCACCGTCCTCATCTCCCTTTGCGCCAAGGCCTGGCCAACTCCGTGCGGGATAGCGTTTTTTTTTATTGGCCCTTTGTTAGATCGTGGAAGGCTGTGGCAAAGCACTGCCCGTTACCGCGAACCGGCGAAAAGCAGCGCAATGGCATACCCGCCCATGCCCTTTGCTTTATGGCCTTGGCTCCAAATCTTATATCTTAACCTCTGTTTCCCATTCCCCCGGATGGGGACAAAACCAATTGCAAATGGCATTACAATCTCCCTCCATCATGGTGGTGGAGCGCACCGCTGCGCTCCATGAAACCTACAAAGCGTATTTTGCCCGATCCAACGCTTTCCGACTGACCCAATTTTGCACCAGTGCCGCCTTGGCCTTGAAATCCTTGGCCACCACCAGACCGCGCATCATTGTCTCCGAAATGACCCTGGAGGATATGGACGGTCTGCAGTTCATTGCCGCGCTCCGAAAAAAGGACAGGGACACCCCTGTGGTGGTGGTGAGCGCCAACAAGGACTTTGAGCTCATAAAGAAAACCTTTAAGTACGGCGCGCAGGGCTTCCTTACCAAGCCGCTCAGCGAGGAAAAACTGCAGTATGCGCTGCGATGCGTCCTGGAAGACGGCGCGGTGATGAGCAATGACATCATCAAGAGAGTGATCTCCAACTTTCAGCATAAGACCTATGCCTTTCTTTCCCAGCGGGAAAATGAAATTGTGGATTATCTCTGCAAAGGGGACACGTACAAGATGATCGCCGAAAAATTGTTCGTGACTCCGAGCACCATCAATTTTCACATCCAGAACATTTACCTAAAACTGAACGTGAACTCAAAATCTGAGGCCTTGACCAAATTGCGGCAGTTGTGACGGAGGTGCGGCCCTCGCTGTTGATCCGTTCCAAACCGGCACCATCTCTTGGCGCGTGGGAAGGTTACCGATGTTCCGCGCTTTCCATTTTGGCGAACGGTTCCCTTAGGCACCTCAGTCCCTGGAATAGGGGTGTTTCCAAGGGGCACGGTAGGGTCTGGCGAGTAGTTCCGTGGCCTCGCGATCGTTCTTGACCGTGTGCGTTATGGGATCGTAGCGCAAGGGCCGCTTTAACTTCATGGCCATATTGGCCAAGATGCAGCTGGCCGTGGAGATATGCCCCTCTTCCATCGCGGCCACGGGACGGCTCCCCCGATCTATGGCCGTTAGGAAATCCAGCAAGTGGGCCCGCGTTGCCGGCGCCACGTGCAGCTCAATGCCCTCTTCATTGACGTCTTCCGGAAAGGCCTCACGCTCGTAGGCCACGGTAAATTCCATGGCCTCCTTCTTGGGGTCCTTGGGGATGAATTCGGCCTTCATCACACTGCCCTTGACCGTTCCTTTTTCGCCATATATAAAAAAGGCCCATGGATATTCCGGGTCGGTGGGGGTGCCCCAGCTGCGGTGTTGCCAGACACAGTTCAGGTCCGGATACTGGAACACGGCGGTTTGGGTGTCCGGCGTATTGGCCTTGCTCTCCTTTTGCACGTAAATGCCCCCGTGGGAGCTGACACTTTGGGGCCAGCCCAGGTCCAGCATCCAGCGCACGGTGTCCAGCATGTGCACGCACATGTCCCCCACAATGCCATTGCTGTATTCCATAAAGGCCCGCCACCATCCCCTATGGGGAATGCGGTCGTAGGGCCTCCATGGGGCCGGGCCCGTCCAAAGGTCGTAATCCAGAAAATCCGGTATGGGGCCAGGTGTGGGATTGGCATTGGCGCGCATATGGTAATAACAGCACATTTCCACATGGGCCACCTTGCCCAAGAGGTTGCGGTCAATGACCTGTTCTTTCAGTGCCTTGAGGTGCGGGGTGCTGCGCCGTTGCATGCCCACTTGCACCACACGATCATATTTTTTGGCCGCGGCCAATAGGGCCTCGCCCTCAAGCACGTCCACACTTATGGGCTTTTGTAGGTAAACGTGGGCGCCGGCCTTTAGTGCCTCCAGGCATTGCAGGGCATGCCAATGGTCTGGTGTGCCAATGAGCACAATGTCCAAGCTGTGCTTTTTTAGCATGTCCCGGAAATCCCTGTACAGGGTCGGGCGTTTGGCATTGGGCTGGCGTTCCAACACCATTTGGGCCGTTTGTTTTAAATGGTTGCCATCCACATCGCAGAGGGCGGTCACGGTAACGTTGGCCACCTGGAGCAGTCTGTAGAGGTCGCTGGATCCGTACCACCCGGCGCCTATGAGCCCCACCCTTAGCGGTGCCCTGTGTTTAAAAAAGGGCAGCCCGTAGCTGGGCAGGGAAGATAACAGGGCAGCTGCAGATGCCACTTTTATAAAGTGCCTGCGCTGGTTATGGGGTGTTTTATGCGTCATAGGGCAAACTATTGCAGCTTTTTTCAAAAGATTTCCAAAACCAGGCATAAGGTAGCAAAAGATTTTTGGTTTTTGTGGTGGGGCAACAGCAAACCCTGGGATACTCTGGCTGATGGCCCTTCCTTCCGGGCGGCCAACTTTGGAGAATAAGATGTATTTTTAAGGAAATTAAATCGATGTGTATGTTGTTTAAAAGTTACCCCATCAGCTTTTTGTTGCTCCTTTTCTTGTTTCCCATGGCCGTTTTGGCGGAAATATCCCTGCCCGCCATTTTTTCCGATGACATGGTTTTGCAACGCGAAAGCAAGGTATTGCTCTATGGGTGGGCCAATCCCAATGAAAAGGTGCTCATTACCACGGGTTGGGACCAGCGGGAATACGAGCTTAAAACCGGGACGGATGCCAAATGGTCGCTGGAGGTGCAGACCCCGGGTGCCGGTGGTCCGTACACCCTTGGTTTTAAGGGAGGCGCCAATGCCATTGTCCTGGAAAATGTCATGATCGGGGAAGTATGGCTGTGCTCCGGCCAATCCAATATGGAGTGGAGCGCCCGCAACGGCATTGACCATGCCACGGAAGAAATTGAACAGGCCAATTATCCCCAAATACGTTTGTTTACCGTGGCCAAGCGCTCCGCGCCGTATCCGCAGGAAGACGTGCACGGCCAGTGGGCGGTTTGCAGCCCGGACACCATGGCCAATTTCAGTGCGGTGGCCTATTTCTTTGCCCGTAAGGTACAAGCCGAAACGGGCATGGCCATTGGGCTCATAGATGCGGCCTGGGGGGCCACCAGTGCCGAGGTGTGGACACCGGAGGCCGTGTTCCTGGCCCATCCGAAGTTGGCGGCCCAACAAAAACGCATAAAACCGAACCCCTGGGTCACCACGGAGCGCAGCAGGCTCTACAATGCCATGATCGCCCCGTTGCGGCCCTTTGCCATTGCCGGTGTGCTTTGGTACCAGGGCGAATCCAATACCGCCAACGGCGAAACCTATGCCGAACTGTTCACCCAAATGATCAGGGCCTGGAGAAAGGAATGGGGGCATGATTTCCCCTTTTATTACGCCCAGATCGCACCCTATAAGTACAACAGGCCGGAAGAGGGCGCGGTGGTCAGGGACCAACAGCGCCGGGTGTTGGCGGCGGTGCCGAACACTGGGATGGTGGTAACCAGTGATATTGGCAACGTGGAGGACATCCATCCGCAGAACAAACAAGATGTGGGCCTGCGCTTGGCGCGCTTGGCTCTAAAACGCCATTATGGAATGGAGGTCGGGGAAGTAAACGGTCCGTTGTACAAGGGATTGGAGAACACCGGAAAAGGCCTTACCGTGCATTTTGATCATGCCGAAGGGCTCCACTTTAAAAACGGGGGAGAGGCGGCTTTTGAGGTGGCCGGGGAAGATGGGGTGTTCCACCCGGCAAAGGCGCGCATAAAAGACGATGCCGTGCTGCTCCGGTCCAAAAAAGTGCCCCGGCCCGTGCACGTCCGTTTTGCTTGGGCCAATGTGGTCCTGGCGCAGCTGTTCAATGCGGCCGGTCTGCCCGCAAGTACCTTTACCTCACAATGAACCATGCACCGCCGCGTGCTTTGTTAAACAAAATTATGTGGAATCTCCCAAAAAATGTATCTTGGGCATTCCTTTATTCACCAATTATTCACAGCGCAATATGCAGATAAAAGAATCTCCCGAAATGTTCGATGTCATCATCGTGGGTTCCGGGGCCGGTGGCGGTATGGCCACCAAGCAGTTGGCAGATGCCGGACTCAAAGTGGCCCTGGTGGAAGCCGGACCTTATTTTGACCCCGCCGACCCCAAGACGATGACCCAATTGAAATGGCCCTATGACTCTCCAAGAAGGGGTGCGGGCACCGACCGCGCCTTTGGTGAATGGGACATGTCCTATGGGGATTGGGAGGTAAATGGAGAGCCCTACACCCATACGGAAGGCACTACCTTTAGATGGTGGCGATCCAGAATGCTGGGCGGAAGAACCAACCACTGGGGGCGTATTTCGCTCCGTTTTGGCCCCAAGGATTTTAAAGGAAAAACGCGCGATGGCTACGGCGAGGATTGGCCCATTGGCTATGATGACGTAAAGCCTTATTATGATAAGGTGGACAAGCTCATAGGCGTGTTCGGGACCAATGAGGGCCTTGAAGACGATCCAGATGGCTTCTTTCTGCCACCGCCAAAACCAAGGCTGCATGAACTTTTCTATATCAAGGGTGCCAGAAAATCTGGCGTTCCCGTCATTCCCAGTCGTATGTCCATGCTCACCAAGAGGATCAACAACGACAGGGGCATCTGTTTCTATTGCGGGCAATGCGGACGTTCTTGTTCCGTCTATGCCGATTTCTCATCGGGGAGCTGTTTGATCTTTCCGGCCCAGAAAAATGGAGGACAGGTAAAATTGTTCGTCAACTCCATGGTCAGGGAGGTAACCACCAATGAGGAGGGCAGGGCAACCGGGGTTTCCTACATTAACAAAGAGGACCGAAAAGAATACAAGTTGAAGGGCAAGGTGGTGGTATTGGCCGCTTCGGCCTGTAGTTCTGCCCGAATCCTGCTCAATAGCAAAAGCAAGCAACATCCCAATGGTCTGGGAAACAGCAGCGACCTTATAGGCAAATACCTGCATGATTCCACCGGTAGCGGCGGCATGGCTTTTGTTCCCGATCTCATGAACCGCGATGTGACCTACAATGAAGATGGTGTTGGCGGTATGCACGTGTACAGCCCGTGGTGGGGAGACAATAAAAAATTGGACTTTCCCAGGGGGTACCACATTGAAGTTTGGGGCGGTATGGGGCAACCCAATTACGGCTTTGGTTTTGATCAAGGAAGCTTCAATAAGCTTTTGGGTCTTCCCAGTGGCGGTTATGGCGATAAACTAAGGGACGAGGTGAAGGCCTACTACGGTGCCATAGTTGGTTTCAGTGGGAGGGGGGAAGGCTTGGCCAGGAAGGAAAACTACTGCGAAATAGACCCCACCACCGTTGATGATTACGGAATCCCAGTGTTGAAATTCAACTACAAATGGTCCGATATTGAGGTGCGCCAAGCCAAGCATATGCAAGACACCTTTGAAGAGATTAGCCACAATATGGGCGGAATTTATCTCAACAAGCCCGGCAAGGACAGGGATTATGGTCTCAATGCCCCGGGAGAGATCATCCATGAGGTGGGCACCACCCGTATGGGCAATGACCCGGCCACATCGGTCACCAACAAGTTCAATCAGCTGCATGACGTGGACAATGTGTTTATTGTGGATGCCGGTCCTTTCGTTTCCCAAGCGGACAAGAATTGTACATGGACCATTATGGCCCTTTCGTGGCGTGCAAGTGATTATATCATAGAACAATTGAAACAACAAAACATTTAGGGAATGGCAATGGACAGGAGAAAGAGCATACAGACCATGATTTTGGGTGCGGGAGCATCTGCCATGGCCTTTCACGGTTGCAAGCCAGAGGGCAACGCCCCCCAAGATGGGCCAAGCGTCCCGGAGGAAACCCATTATTTTGGCAGGACCCCGGACGAACTGGAACGCTTGGAAAAATTGAACGCAGAGCAGCTTTTCAATGAACATGAAATGGAGACGATTGCCGCATTGAGCACGGTGATACTACCTCCCAAGGCTCCGCACGGGGGGCCCTTGGAAGCAGAGGTGCCAGAATTCATAGAATTCATAGGGAAGGACATGCCCGCCATGCAGAACACCCTGTTGGGCGGATTGATGTGGATGGACCATAAGAGCAATACCGAGTTTGGCACCGAGTTTAAATCGGCCACCCTGGAACAGCAACAACAGATCTGCGACCAAATTTGTTTCCATGACGATGACGTTCCCTTGGACGAGCAGCCGCTGGAAATACAGTTTTTTGCCTTGATGCGAAATTTGGTGGTCACGGGGTACTATACCTCTAAAGTGGGCATCGCCGATCTGGGCTATAAGGGCAATATGCCCAATGTCTGGGACGGAGTGCCCCAGGAGGTGTTGGACAAGCACGGCGTGGCCTATGAGCCCGAATGGATCGCCAAGTGCATTGATCAAAGTACCCGCAATGAAATTGCAGAGTGGGACGAAAATGGAAACCTGCTAACGTAAAGCAATCTTTGGTCAAATTGGGGAACCTATGCCATGGGTTATCCTTTCTTCGCGATGGGCAACGGAGTGAAGTAAAAAGGGCTTGCCTTTTTATGGAAATGTTGTTTTATTCCTGCGTTACCTTCAATAGCTCAAGCTATATTAGCATTATGAAAGACGAGGAATTAAAAAGCAAAACTGTATCGGAATTGGAATCTGAAATCAAAAGGCTGAAAGTATTTGCTGGAATGGCAATAGGAATCTCCCTTGTTTTAACAGCTGTTACTATTTATGGTATCTTAACGAAGTAAGATAAAACGACAGATATGGCTTTGCTGGTTGTTGCAATTGCTTGTTTTGGAAGTGTTCCCACACAATACGGTACAATTAAAAAAATTAAAACCGAATTGGAATCGAGAAAAGCGAATAGATGAGTTCAGCAATTTTACGCTGATGGACTTTTTGGCCTGTTTGTGTAAATAGGCTTCACTCCTAGCTCATCGTTCCGAGGCTAATTATGGTCGATAGCCTAGTAAATTGATTAACCTATTATTTGATCAACGATGAAAAAAGTATTCACATTCAGTATTTTATGTATGATGTTTCTGCCTTCGGTGGCCCAGGAGATCGGCATACAGCTCTATAGCCTTCGCAATCAATTTAAGGAAGATGTTCCGGAAACCTTGGACATCATTGAATCTTGGGGACTTACCAAGCTCGAAGGGGGCGATACCTACGGAATGTCCATGCCCGAGTTTAAAAAGGAGTTGGTCCAGCGAAATATGGAAGTGGTGAGCGTGGGATCGGGTTACGATGACCTAAAAAATGGGAATTACGACAAGATCATTGAAAACGCGATGGCGTTTGGGGCCAAGTACGTGATGTGCCCCTGGATCACCCACGAAAAAAATAAATTTGACCTGGCCAAGGCCAAGGAGGCCACCGCTGTTTTCAATAGGGCCGGAAAGGCATTGAAAGCGGCGGGGCTAACGCTTGCCTACCACGCGCACGGGTACGAGTTCAAACCCTACAAAGAAGGGACGTTGTTTGATTACATGGCCCAAAATGCAGAGCATTTCATGTTTGAAATGGATGTCTATTGGGTACAACAGGGAGGGGAAGACCCCCTGGCCCTGCTGAACCGCTATCCGGAAAAATTTGTGCTCATGCACCTCAAGGATATGGAAAAGGGCACCCCCATTGACCAATCTGGCCATGCCGATGTGGAAACCAATGTGGTGCTGGGCACCGGGGCGGTGGATATTGCCGGAGTGGTAAAACGTGCCCGGGAACTGGGCATTGTGGAATACATGTTCATTGAGGACGAATGCTCCCGCGTGGTGCAACAAGTGCCCCTGAGCCTAAAATATTTGGAGGGCCTGGACTGATTTTCCCGCCCCGACCCACAGACCTTGACATTCCACTCCTTTTTCCTCTTGTAGGGCCAACCTTGTGAGCAAGCCAAAATGATGGAAACCAAATGGATATTATCGATTCTGGTAGGTGCTTGGCTCTTTTTCTGTGCTGAAAAAACCAATTTAAAAAGAGAAAAGGTCGTTGTTAAAGATGGGTCGGAAGTCATAAAAAGAAACCATCTGAAAATGGCCCTGGGCACTGATTTTGGGAACTATATCCACACGGACACCACGTACACAACTTCCTCAGGGAAAGGTATTACCATACAGAACAGTTTTCCCAAGGGAGGAATGATTGAACCGGGTGTGAAACAGTATGTTGACCCGACGGGAAAAAAATATGGATTTGCGGTATTTTGGACCCGGGTAATCAATGAAACCAGTGATCCGTTGGCGTTACATATCAATGTTCCCAAGGATTTGTTTGCGATTTTTACGGTACCGGATGCGTACGCCAGGTTGCTTTTACCTTCCCAAAAAGTAACGTTGGACAAACTGTCAACATTCAATTATGGTTTAACGGATCTACAAGCTTACCTAGATGCAAATCTCGGTAAAACCAGCCTACTGAGAACAACGATTGAGCCCAACCAGGAACATCTTTTCCATATGGCGGCATTAACGTACAAGGTAGGGGGAACCGTGAGGGCGGGACTGGTTCTGAAGGAACAAGACCTTTATTACAAGTTGGGCGTGGTACCCTATGGTTCCGGAACCATCCCCATTGGAAAAATCGATTTCAAGACCGCTTCCGATCATTAACAGCCTTTCCCAATTAAGAATGGGCCCATACATGGTTTCTTTTTACGCCCTGCTTCTAAATATAAATAAGTGTGGCTGGGCCATGCCTGATTTTTCTTTTTCGAGGGCCAAAAAAACATTTAATTTCTTTGGCAGCATTTAAAAAGGGAAGGGGTATTAAGTCTTGTTTCCATTGGCCTTTACCTATTTGGGAACACCGCTTGATCGTATGGATTTGGCTTTTACGGGAATACGATGGGGACCAACCCAATATACGGGGCCAAAGGCTTGTTGGAATGGCCAGTGCCACCTGCCATAGCCCTAGCTTAAGGGCCGTCTTTGTCTCCGGAAACCCGCTCAAAAAGCAACAGCCTTACGTCCAACCCCTTTTTTTGGGGTTGCAGCTTGCTTGTTTTTAGCACAAGGTGTTGTCTGCCCTTTTCCATAAAAAGGGTTCCCAGGACCACCGGTTTAAAGTCCTTTACGTAAGATTCCATTCTGGGGGTGCGGTCATGCTCCATACCCGTGAGGGGTGGATCATGCGCTTCTGAAATGGTTTTGCTGATGTGCCCATCACCGAAACGTAAATGAACCCCTATGCCTTCTTGGCCTTTTGGCAAGGTGTAATACAGCGTGGTTTTGTAGTGCCCCTTTTGCAGCACTTCAATGTCCCAGCTTATGGAATCTTTTTCACTGGTCCAATGGGTAAAAAAGGTGTTGTTGGGGTAGCGGTTGCTGCGCACAATGTTGCCGTGGCCCACGCCGTCCCGTGCCGGAAGCTGGGTAAACCTGTGATCCGGGTGGCCCAGGGTAAACGGCCTGTTGTCCGTGGCTTTGGTCAAGGGCACCGTGTTGGCCAGCCATTGCTCCTTGGCACGCCGCAGGGAGTCCGTTACCGCCGGCATCTTTTCCGCCAGGTCCGTGGTCTGGCCACCATCGGTTCCCATATCGTACAACCGGCCGTTGGCATCCAGTCGATACCTTTGGGTGCGCACACTGGTCTTTCCGTTCCAATGCTGATAGAGGAGACGGTCGGGCCAATGGCCCCCCTCTTCCATCAAAAGGGGCGTTAGGCTGTTGCCATCCAGCGTGCCCTCCCCATCGTAAGGCACTCCGGTAAGCTCCAAAAGGGTGGGCAACACGTCCAGGGCACTGCCAATTTCGGCGACCACCTTTCCGGCCGGAAGGGTGTTTTTCCACTGTATGAAAAAAGGGGTGCGTACCCCACCATCGTCCGTGGAGCCCTTTTTGCCGCGCATGCCGCCGTTCCACCGCCAATCACTGGGGCCATTGTCCGATAAATAGATGACAATGGTGCGCTCTTCCAGCTTCAGTTCCCTTAGTTTTTGTGCAATGCGGCCCACGTTCCAATCTATGTTCTCCACCATGGCCAAGGCCGCCTTGGTGATCTGGCCGTCCTCTTTTTCCGTTCCCCCGTGCAAAAGGGTCATTTCCCGGTCACTGACCTCCTCCCAGTGCCGATCCGGCATCTGCATGGGGCTGTGCGGCGTGTTAAAGGGGAGGTAGAGGAAGAAAGGGGCGTTCTTGTGCCGTTCCATGAACCGGAGCCCGCGCTGGGTAAGGTCGTCCGCTAGAAAGCCCTCTCCCCGCACCATACGCCCGTTATGCTCCAATAGGGGGCTAAAGTAGTTTCCCCAATGGCCAGAGGCAAACCCGTAAAAATCGGCAAAACCCCTGGTATTGGGATGATAGGGCGCTTGCATGCCGTTGTGCCATTTTCCGTAGGCCGCCGTTTTATAACCGGCCTTCTTCAGTATTTCGGCCAAGGTGCGGGCCGTTGGGTCCATCCGTTCCCCACCGGAAGAGGTGCCGTGAACGCCCAAACGGGTAAAAAACTGGCCCGTGAGCAGTTCTGCCCGGGTGGGAGAACAAACCGGCTGCACAAAAAAGTGGGAAAAGGAGACCCCGTTTTTGGCCAGGGCATCCAGATGGGGCGTACGGATGTTGGTGTTTCCGTGATGGCCCAGATCACCCCATCCCTGATCATCTGCCAGCATCAATATGATGTTGGGCGGGTTTTGGGACGCCCCCTCTCCCGCATGCTCCGTTGTGCCTTCCTGGCAGGAAAAGAGACCCAAAAGCACCAAGAGCGTCGTTATTTTAAGGGCATCGGTCATTTTAGGTTTCATTTAAAAAAAGGTGTTTTTCCTTGCTGTTCTATCCTTTCCCGGGACGTTCATCGATGTTCACTGGGTTGTCCCCACGGGGCAAAAAAATGCGCATCAAAAAAAATAGGTTAACTTGGGGCGCACAACAGGACAATGCCAAGCAGGGTGTCCCCTCGTTTCAAACTTAACTAAAATTGGGCATAATGAAAGATTCCCATTACCGCCAAAACGATTTTTTGAACCTTTTAAGACCAACCAAGGCATTTTTACCCATGGTGCTGGCCATGATGCTACTTCATGGGTGTAGGGAGGTGGCCCCAAACCCGACCAAGGAACGTACGGAGTCCAAGTTGCCCGAGACGGTGCAAGCGGACACGGTGATGAAGCCTACCGAAGGGTTTCCGCATAAAAAATTCAAGCGTTTTGAGGAAGTGGCAGATACCGCTTTTGTCCGGCTGGCCGACTACAGCGATGGGTTTGCCTATGACATGCGCTATGCCACGGAAAACAATTTCCTCAAGGCCCAGGTGTACGATTGCCCGGAGTGCTACACCCGTGCCAAGACCGCCAAGGCGCTCATTGCGGCCAATGCCGAGTTTAAAACGCACGGACTGCGCATAAAGTTCTTTGATTGCTACCGGCCCAATGCCATTCAGTACAAGATGTGGGAGATCATGCCCAACCCACAGTACGTGGCCAACCCAAAAAAGGGCAGCATACACAACAGGGGCGGTGCGGTGGACATTACCTTGGAGACCTTGGAGGGCGAAACGCTGGACATGGGCACCGATTTTGATTTCTTCGGAAAAAAGGCCCACCATGACCACACGGACCTTTCGGAGGAGGTGTTGGCCAACCGGAAGCTGTTGAAGGAGGTTATGGAGAAGCACGGGTTTTGGTCCATACGAACCGAGTGGTGGCACTACAACCTCTCGGCCGCCTCAAGGGATCCCGTGGCCAATTTTAGGTGGGATTGTCCGTGAGAACCATCTTTTCTGATATGGCCCTTGTTCACCGGAAGGCCATCTGTGTTGCCTTCCCGTTGGTTTTCCTCTTTTTGTCCGTGTCTTGTCATGAACCGCCCAAAAAGGCCTTAACGGCCGTAAAACCTCCCAATGTGCTGTTCATTGCCATTGACGATCTCAATGATTGGGTCGGATGTCTGGAGGGTCACCCACAGGTAGAAACCCCCAATATGGACAGATTGGCGGCTCGGGGAACACTTTTTACCAACGCCCATGCCCAATCGCCCATCTGCAATCCGTCGCGAACCAGTGTGCTCACGGGCAAGCGGCCATCGACTACGGGCATCTACGGGCTTTCCCCGTGGATACGAGATGTGCCAGAACTCAGGAACTTGGTTACATTGCCCCAATATTTTGCCCGGAACGGGTACACCACCTATGCCACCGGAAAGGTGTACCACGGCAACAACGGCCTAAGGGCCACCGATTCTGAATTTGACAGTCTGGGACCGGGCGCGGGGGTTAAAAAAGGCCCACCCCACAAATTGGTGGGGGAGACCCCGGGCGGCAACAATCCTTGGGTGGATTGGGGCCGTTTTCCCTTGGCGGAAGATGACCTACAGGATCATGACGTGGCCTCTTATGCAGTGGACGTTTTGCGCAGCAAGCCCCAAAACCCCTATTGGTTGTCCGTGGGCTTTTTTCTTCCCCATGTGCCCCTGTACGCACCTGAGGCCTTTTTTGATCGCTATCCCTTGGATTCCCTCCTGATGCCCCCATATTTGGAGAACGACCGGGAAGATACCCCAAGATCTTCCTGGTACAACCATTGGGAGGTGCCCGAACCCAGGTGGAAATGGTTCAGGGAGCACCGCCAGGACACACTCTTTGTACAGGCCTACCTTGCCTCCATCAGTTTTATGGACCAACAGTTGGGTCGGGTGCTGGATGCCCTGGAAGAGAGCGGACAAGAGGAAAACACCATTGTGGTGCTATGGTCCGATCATGGCTTTCATTTGGGGGAGAAGGCCATTTCTGGTAAGAACACCCTTTGGGAACGTGCTACACGGGTACCTTTGATCTTTGCCGGAAAGGGCATTGGAAAGGGACAAAAAGTGGCGGCCCCTGTAGAGCTATTGGATATTTATCCCACCTTGAACGCGCTTTGCGGATTCCCGGAACTGCCCCAACTGGAAGGTCACAGCTTGGTGCCGCTGTTGAAGGATCCAAGTGCCAAACGGCCATGGCCCGCCATTACCACAAACAATTACAAGAACCATGCGGTGCGTACGGAAGATTGGCGTTTTATCCAATACGCCAACGGCGATGAAGAGCTGTACCATCTTGCAGAAGACCCCAACGAATGGCACAACCTCTCGGGACGTCCTGATATGGCCCATTGGGCCGATAGTCTCAGGCAATGGTTGCCAGAGCACAATGCCTTGCCGCAGGTGGGCAATTATTTGCGTATCTTGGAGTTGCGCGATGGGGTGCCGGTCTGGCAGAACAAACCCATTGCCCCCAATGCCCCCATACCGGGACTTTAAAATAAAACCCAATGACGTGAAAAAACTACTGCTTTTTTGCTATGCATTTGTTGTGACGGATGCGGCCGCCCAGGATACCATCATGCCCCTTTGGCCCAAGGATAACATTCCAAATGCCCTTGCTTCCGAAGAGCGGGAAGAACTGGAACAAAATGGAATCTTGCGCATTGCCAAGGTGCAAGAACCCACCATTGAGGTCTATTTACCGGCCAAGCAAAATGCCTCTGGGGCCGCCATGCTCATTTTTCCCGGTGGAGGCTACCGTATTTTGGCCTATGACTGGGAAGGTACGGATATGGCCAAATTTCTGAATTCCAAGGGCATTGCCGGTATCGTTGTCAAGTACCGCCTGCCCTCCTCCGTTTCCCAGAAAGACCAGCACTATGTGCCCTTGATGGATGCCCAGCGGGCTATGCGTCTGGTACGGGCCCATGCCCAAAACTTTCATATTGATGCCAATAAAGTGGGGATCATGGGCTTCTCTGCCGGAGGCCATTTGGCCGCAACCCTGGGCACCCATTACGCTGATGTGGTGCATGGGCCACTGGACCAAACGGATACGTTGCCTGCCCGTCCCGATTTTATGGCCCTGATCTATCCGGTGACCACCTTTGGGGAGATGGGGCACGGGGGATCAAGGAGAAATTTGCTCGGTGATGCCCCCACCACAGCGCTCTTGGATTATTTTTCCACCGAAAAGCATGTGGATAAAGATACCCCGCCCACCTTTTTATTGCACGCCTCGGATGACCAGGTCGTGCCCGTGGAAAACAGTCTGCTCTTTTACACTGCCCTCAAGGAAAATGGTGTGCCCGCCACCATGCACATCTATCCCTCTGGGGGCCACGGCTTTTCCCTGGCCCGAGGAAATGTTCACCTCAGGGGGTGGACGGAGCGCCTTTCTGAATGGATGGAGGCATTGGAGTAAATCTTCCAAATTTTTTAAAAAAAGTGATGGTTATCCGTTCAACTTTTATATTTTTGCAGTCCAAAATAACGGCCTGTCCACCACCAAAAGGGCACCATTATTTTGATGGGTTGGAGTGAAGCCAACCGCCGTTTGCAGCCTTTGCAGGGTGCACAAATAAATCGGGATGTAGCGCAGTCCGGTAGCGTACACGCCTGGGGGGCGTGTGGTCGCAGGTTCAAATCCTGTCATCCCGACAGACCGCTTTTAAAGTGGTACAAGGCACTGTTAACCGGTAGGATAACAGTGCTTTTTTTTGTCCTTGTTCCAAGCTATTTCCACCTATATCGTATCCTGTCCGGTACATGCACGGGCCTCTGGGTTCCTGTGACCCCGGTTCCCCGCGGGGGGGACGGATAATGGAAAAAATGGCGGCCCTTCCAAACCGGCCATCACCAAAAAAAACTACCATCTACGGGGGTTGCGTAAAAGTATGCCTTGTACTCGGACCACTTTAGCGCATGCCGTCACCAGCACAGTGTACCACCGATCAGCGATGCCT
Source organism: Maribacter aquimarinus (assembly GCF_047345505.1). NCBI lineage: Bacteria > Pseudomonadati > Bacteroidota > Flavobacteriia > Flavobacteriales > Flavobacteriaceae > Maribacter > Maribacter aquimarinus. The sequence goes on from NZ_JBLFEO010000044.1 coordinate 14,947, forward strand.
TGGGACCCTCGGTTAGGAGCCTAAGGGTCAAATATCACCTATCCGGACGGTTCAAGACCATCTATCTTCGTTGTTCCTCGCCGTTGTCCGATCGGTAACGGATACCTGTGTCAAGAAAGGGCAGAACGTTCGGGGCCTCTTTAAACCTTTCGCAATCCTAGTGCCTGAATAGTTAAAAAAATCTTAACTTAACCCCCAATTCCTTTTAAGCCCATATAAATTTTGACCCCAGTGCCAATATGTCCCTAAAATTAAGAACCAGTCTCAAGGGGTTGCTCTTTGTCTTTGCCTATGTGGTGAGCCTATGTGCAGGCGGTGTGCTTTATGCCCAGGAAACAGAAGTACTGTCCGGCACTTATACCAAGGCCCCTTTGAAGGACATTATTTTGGATTTGGAGGAACAAAGCGGCTATGCCTTTTTTTTCTTGCCCGATTGGGTTTCAAAAGATACCATCACGGTAACATTTAATGAGCAGCCCATATCCTTGGTTTTGGACCAAGTCCTGGAAGGCACTGCGCTGAACCATTATCTTTTGGAGAAAGATAAACGGATTTTTCTATTGGAAAACACGGTCATTTATGACGAACTGCCCCGCTACTTTTTTGGTAGGGACAGTTCCGATGTCCCCAATGTGGCGGTTGGCCGTACAAGACGTCTTCCCCCACCCACATTTTTTAACGAGGATATCCGTAAAACACAGAAAAACCAGGAGGTCGTACGGGTAGGTAAGGCCGATGCCACCCAACTGAAACAGGCTTACATGCTCAACGGTACCGCGGTCAATGCGCGCACGGGAGAAGCCATAGAAGATCTGGCCATTAGACTGAAAGGAACCAATCTAATGGCCCTGACCGATGCCAATGGTACTTTTAAAATGGAACTGCCCGCTGGGTACAACGTGCTCAGCATAAGGGCCATGGGGATAGCTGCCACGGAACGTGAAGTAATCATGTACAACGATGGCACTCTCACTTTTCAATTGGAGGAAGGGCTGCAACAATTGGATGAAGTGGTCGTTGAAGCAGAAGCCGCCAAAAATGTGGAAGATGCCATTACGGGAAGCGAACAGATCGACTCCGAAGAATCCAAGAACATACCCTTGGTGCTTGGGGAACGCGATATTCTGCAAGTGGCAAAGGCACTGCCCGGTATCTCATCGGCAGGCGAAGGGGCAACTGGACTCAATGTAAGAGGAGGAAAAACAGATCAGAACTTGGTGCTGCTGGACGATGCCGTCATCTACAACCCGCAGCACTTTTTTGGAATTTTTCAGGCCCTGAATCCCTTTACCACTAAGGGGGTTGCTATTTATAAAGGTGCGGTGCCGGTAGAGTTCGGGGGTCGCTTGTCCTCCGTATTCGATATTCGTACCAAAAACGGCAGCGTGGAAAAAATTGCTGGCGAGGGCTCTATTGGGCCGGTAACAGGAAACCTCGCCTTGGAGATTCCTTTGCAAAAGGATAAATCTTCTTTGGTAGTTGGTGGGAGAGGGGCTTATGCGGACTGGATTTTGCGCTCCCTTGACGATTAGGCCCTGAGCAACAGTGAGGCTTCTTTTTTTGATGGTATCCTTAAATATCACAATAGGATAGATGACAATAATGAGGTAAAGGCCACCGCGTATTACAGTCGCGACGCCTTTAGCATCACCTCCGATTCTTTGTACAATTATGACAACAGACTGTTCTCGGTGAGATGGGACCATCGTTATAACGAAAAGACCAACGGCGCTCTTGTAGTGGATAATAGCCGCTATGGATTCGGGATTGATTTTGACGGGGAGGCCAATATGGATTTTGATCTGGACTATACCATTTCTGAAACCGGTGTAAAGTACAAACTCCGCACCTTGTTGAACGAAAAGCATACCTTGGACTATGGCGTGGCGGCAAAGCTCTATTCGGTAAATCCGGGCAGTATTGTGCCAAGGGGAGGCGAATCTAACGTGAACCCTGTTTTTATAGACCAAGAACAAGCCTTGGAAGGTGCCCTTTTTGTTGGGGACGAAATCAATATCGGCGAAAAGCTGTTGGTGAACCTGGGGCTTAGATATGCCTTTTTTGCCGCATTGGGCTCTGGTACCCAACGTACGTATCAAGATGGATTACCACGAAACGAGTCCACTGTACTGGATACCATAAGCTATGGCAACGGGGAGGTGGTAAAGACCTATGGCGGACCCGAAGCCAGGGTATCGGCACGGTATTTACTGAAGCCGGACCTGTCCATTAAGGCAAGTTTCAACAATTCCTACCAATTTCTGCACACCTTGTCCAATAACACTACGGTATCGCCCATAGATACCTGGAAGTTATCGGACCTGAACATAGCGCCCCAACAAGGCTACCAGGCTTCCTTGGGGCTGTATAAAAATTTCAAGGAAAACGAATACGAATTTAGCGTGGAAGGCTACTACAAAAAAATGGACGATGTGCTCGATTTTAAGACCGGGGCCAACCTCTTCTTGAACGAAAACGTGGAGACCGAGGTGTTGCAGGGTGATGGCAAGGCTTATGGCGTGGAGTTTTTGTTAAAGAAGAACAGGGGTGACCTCAATGGATGGTTAAGTTATACCTACTCCAGAAGTTTATATCGTTTTGATAGTGAGTTCAGTGAGGAACGCATCAATAATGGGGATTTTTTCGCCTCCAATTTCGATAAGCCCCACGATGTAAGCCTTATTGGAAATTACAAATTCAGTAGGCGGTACAGCCTGTCGGCCAATTTTGTGTACCAAACAGGACGGCCGGTGACCTACCCGATCGGTACGTTTCGGTTCAATAATGCCGATTTCGTGGCTTTTAGTAACCGCAACGAGTTCCGCATTCCGGATTTTTACCGTTTGGACCTCGGCTTCAATATCGAGGGCAACCACAAAAAGAACAAGCTTGCCCATAGTTTTGTGACCATTTCGGTGTACAACGTGTTGGGCAGGAACAATCCCTACTCGGTGTTTTTTGTGACCGAGAACGGAGAGGTAAAGGCCTTGCAGAGTTCCATTTTTGCGATACCGATTCCATCGATCACCTATAATTTTAAATTCTGATGCTGCGGAATAGCTATATATCCATTTTGGTAATAAGCGGGTTGGCTGGTTGTATTGAACCCATTGATGTAGGTCCGGCAGTGAATTCCACTGCCGATAGTTCCGGCATTCTGGTGGTGGAGGCCAATCTTACCGATGAGCAAGGTACCGTGCAGCAAGTTTTGTTGAGCAGGTCTAGACGCATAGAAAGCGATAGCACCGTTAACGTGCAAGAAGATGTATTGTTTAACCCGAACACGCCTTTTATTTCCCCAAGGGGACTGGATGTGGACCCAGAGCAGAACGCTGCGGTAGAGGTACTAACCAGCGCTGGTAATCGCATCGAGTTTGCAGAAAGTGAACCGGGCATCTATAAAGCACCGGATACTTTTTTTGCGGAACGTGATACTGGGTATGTCTTAAACATTACCACCGCGGACGGGGCAAGATATGCCTCTACGGAAATGCGTATAATAGGGAGTTCCCGGATAAATGACCTGTATGCAGAACGTGTCACCTCCGATACCGGTGTGGATGGAATGGGCATTTTTGTGGATACGACAGACCCCACAAACGAAACATCTTATTTTAGATATGCTTTTGAGGAAACCTATAAGATTATTGCCCCGAATTGGACAGCATTTGAATTTGACATCATCCGCGAGGATATTGAGTTTGTATTGGATGAAAATGACAATGTGATAGCGACCTTATATCCCGATGTTGCACTAAAACCAAGAGAAAAGGAAGAGCAAGTTTGTTTTAAGACCGACCCTTCTCAGGATATTTTGGTTGCGGATGTTTCCGGGCTGGATAATAATACGGTGATCAGGAACCAACTGCGTTTTATTGAAAGTAATAACCCCATTTTATCGCACCGATATAGTATTTTGGTAAAGCAGATGGCCGTATCCTTTGAGTCCTATCAATTCTATGAAAATCTCAGAAATTTCTCCCAGGGCGAACTGGTTTTTAGTCAGGTACAGCCGGGCCCTTTGGAAGGAAATATTTCTAGTGAGACTTTAGAGAACAAAGTGATAGGTTTTTTCGATGTAAGTAGTGTTGCGACGCAAAGGCTGTATTTTAATTATGCCGATTTCTACCCGGGCGAACATTTGCCGCCATATTTTGGTGGTATAAATTGTGACCGGATTTTAGCGCCACAGTTGCTTAATGCCGATCGGGATGGCCCGCCTAGGTTGGATTGCCCCCAATCCTTGATTCCTAGAATTAAGTTAGAGCTTGTAGAATGGCTTGGAGCCAATTCAGATCCACCCGGTGTTTGTGAGGGACCTTACAGGGTTACCCCAAGGATTTGTGGAGATTGCACCCTTTTGGGCAGTAACATAGTACCCGAATTTTGGACGGAAGAATGAGAAAATTGGTTTACATATTGGGCATGGTATCGGTTTTAGCAAGCTGTGTGGAACCTTTTGACATTTCCGGTGAAGTAGAAACAGGTGAAAACATTGAAAATTTTTTGGTGGTGGAAGCTACGGTCACCAATGAACCAAAGCAACAGGAGGTGCTATTGGGAAGGGGTAGGAGTTTTGCCAATGATTCCCTACAGCCCGTTACCCAAAACGCAAACGTGTCCGTTGTTGATGGTAACGGCAACCGCTTTTCATTTACTGAAACGGAACCTGGGCGCTATGTTTCCGATCAAATGTTCCAAGCTTTGCCCAATACCACCTATCAATTGAACATACAGACCGCGCAGGGCAGTTCCTATGCATCCGAATTGGTTTCTTTGCCCGAGACCGCCACGATAGCGGCAGTTTATGCGGAACGTATCATCAATGACTTGGGTGTGGAAGGTATTGCCATCTACGTAGATTCAGAGATTATGCCGGGCGAAGCGCCTTTTTTACGGTATCAATATGAGGAAACCTATAAAATCATAGCGCCGCTATGGTCGCCGTTGGACATAGTGGTCACCGACCCCAATCCACCCTATGGATTTGATTTGGTGGCCAGGGAACAAGAAGAACGGGTTTGTTATGACACTCGGTTGAGCAATAGGGTCATACAGGCCACCAACCTTCGTAGGACGGGGAATCAAGTCAACCGAAATTTGGTGCGTTTCATTCCAAGCGATGATTTTATGATCAGTCATCGGTACAGCATATTGGTACGGCAACTCGCTCAGGCTGCAGATGCCTATTCTTTTTATCGTACGTTAAACGAACAATCGGGCAACCAGAGTCTTTTTACGGAAATTCAACCCGGCTTTATTGAGGGCAATGTGTCAAATACAGGCAATCCCAACGAAAAAGTATTGGGGTTTTTTGAAGTGGCCAATGTGAGTCAAGAACGATTGTTCTTTAATTATGATGATTTTTTCCCCGATGAAGATTTGCCGCCCTATGCAATAAACTGTAATTTTTTGGCTGCGCCTCCGCCCATTACGGATGCCGGGACCTCGCCATTGAAAGATGCCGTGGATAGCGGTCTTTTTGTGTATATAGCCAACAATGGCGGTGAAGTTGAAGGAGGTCCCTATTTAATGGCCCGTAGGGCCTGTGGGGATTGTACGGTGCTGGGAAGTAACCAAGTCCCCGATTTCTGGACAGAAGAATGAGAAAATGATAAAGAGACAGCTCATTTTAGGTTTGTTGTTTTTAGCGTATGGCTTAGTGGGCCGGTCGCAATATGTGGTAAAAAGCGCTGCAGAACTGGAAAGTTTGAAAAAATTGCCCCAGGAGAAAGTTTATATGGACCATACCGGCCCGGTGCTGTTTGCCGGTGAGTACCTTTACTATGCACTCTACTGTTTCAATGCCCAAAGCAATAAGCTCACCAACATCAGTAGGCTGGCCTATGTCGCTTTGGTCAACGAAGAAAGGGAAGTTGTTTTTGAGCATAAGTTAAAAATGGACGGCGGCCTGGGGCAAGGCGATTTCTTTGTTTCCGCCAATGTGCCCTCCGGGAACTACAAACTTCTGGGATACACCCAATGGATGAAGAACAGTGGTATGGACCAAGTCTTTCAGGACGATATGGTCATCATAAACCCCTACTTGGCCGATCAGTCCAAATTATTATCAAATACTGATACCGATCCAAATGGGATCAGGGACCCAAAAAGTAGGGATGGTAGGTTCATCGATTCCTCCACGGTTTCATTGTCCATTGATAAAATAAGGTATGCCAAAAGGGAGAAGGTAAAGCTCACCCTGAAAAATTACAAGGGCTATTTGGGAAATGGAGCGTACACGCTCAAAGTCAGGAGTAGGGAACAACTGGGCAGCGCGTCGTTTATGGATGCTGCGAGTTATGCCGATGCCTATTTTAACGTGGAGAAACAAATTAAACAGCGGGTGGGCGATAGTCTCTTTCTACCGGAGCAACGTGGAGAACTTTTCTTTGGTACGGTTACCGCACAGGATGGCAGCCCAGTTGTGGATAAGCCCGTGGTCATATCCATACCGGGAAAGGAGTTTTTGTTGAAGTTTTCCAGAACCGACGAAGACGGCAATTTTTATTCCTATCTAAGGAAGGATTATAAAGTTGCCACGGCGGTAGTACAGGTAGAGGACGAATCTGCCCAGTACAACATCAAGAAGGGGGCGCTTGGAAACTTGGACCTTTCCACATTAACCTTCAGTGGGTACACCTTATCCGAAAAGGACAAAGAAGCGATACTGGCACGCAGTGTTCGCAACCAGATCGAAAATCTTTTTTTTCAAGTAAAACCGGACTCCATTCTGCAGGGCAGACCAATAGACCCCTTTGATGGCGGAAAACCGGAGACCTTGTTTTTGGATGACTACACCCGTTTTCCAACTTTTGAGGAAACCATGGTAGAGATTGTTCCCCATGCGGGATATAGAAATGGAGGTAAGGGCAATGATTTTGTAAAAGTTGCACAGGACTATGAGACCTATGATGAAACGTTCAATGATTTTTCATCCATTATCCTGATCGACGGGGTTTTTGTACCCAACCATGAAAAGATCAGGACCTTTGATGCCCGTACCATTGAAAAGATAAGTTTGATCAGGGATAAGTTTAGGCTGGGTGGCAAGGACTATCAGGGCATTGTTCTCCGTGGAGACGTACAACAATACGTATTTGGAAACACATGCCCATAAGAACAGTTCGGTGATCCATTTTAAAAAGCCGGAACCGGTAAAAAATTACTATCAACAGCGGTACGATGCCGATGATGACGGTTTTTCAAGGATTCCCGATTATCGTACCCTTCTTTTTTGGAAACCCCATGTGGTCATCGACAAAAACACCTATGAACTTGAGTTCTTTACCTCTGATGTGGCCGGTGACTATGAAGTTATGTTGAACGGCTTTACCTCTTACGGAAAGCCCATCACCCTGACAAAAACGTTTAGCGTCGCCCATGGTCCTGCTGGCCATTAAGGGCGTTTAGCGGTGAAACCACGGTTGGATCGCAGATTGAAGGTACGCTATGTTATAGGGGGCATCGGTCAAAAAAATAATGCGCCGTCCCAAACAACGGGGTGTTTAAACACGTATGCTTGTCTTGCTTGGATGTTGCTCATTTAAGAAACCGGGTTTTTCTTTTCGCGAGAAACGGAAGAAGAGGTTCCGAAACCCTTCCCTCGGGCCACCGCAAGGTTCGGAGGCCCATCTACAGCAGAAAGGCCATCCAAATTTGTCATTTCCTTATCTTTACCCACCTATTAGCCCCCCGTCATTGGGGTGCACCACAAACTCAGCTGATATGAAATATGTTGTACTCTTTGCGGTTGCCCTTCTTTTTGGTTGCAAGGACAAGACCACGGAATTGACCAATGCCACAACGGCCGATACCATCTACCACAATGGGGACATTGTTACCATGGAGGGCGATGCGCCGGCCTATGTGGAGGCCCTGGCGGTAAAAAACGGCAAGATCCAACAATTGGGCCCCAACGGGGACATTATGGCGCTCAAGGGACCCCATACCCGTGTGGTGAACCTGGAGGGCAAGGCACTGTTTCCGGGTCTCATTGACGCACACGCCCATTTTTTTGGTTTTGGGCCGCAGGCTTCCGGGGCCAATCTGCTGCCTCCGCCAGATGCGGGAGTGGCCACCATAGACGATTTGGTGAATACCATGAAGGCCTGGGCCACGGCCGAGAACATTGCCCTTACGGGTTGGATCTTTGGTCTTGGTTTTGATGATTCACAGCTAGAGGAACAACGTTTCCCCACCAAGGCGGACCTGGACAGGGTCTCCACAGAGCACCCGGTATTGGCCCTGCACATTTCGGGCCATTTCTGCGTCATGAACAGCAAGGCCCTGGAACTGGTGGGCATAGACCGGAATACCCCCGATCCCGAGGGAGGTGTGATTCGCAGGATGCCCGGAAGCATGGAGCCCAATGGGGTGCTGGAAGAAATGGCGGCCATTCCCTATCTCGCCAAAGCGGTCACTGCTTCCACACCAGAAAATCTGGCAAAGCAGGTTCAGGCCGGACTTGAAATGGCCAAAAGCTATGGTTACACCACCATACGGGAAGGCAAGGCCATGGAACAGCATGAGATTTTGGCGGCCTTTGCCGAGAAGCATGTTTTTGACATTGATGTGGTCTCCTATGTGGACCATACCCGTTCCGGGTACTTGGACAGCAAATGGTATTCCAAAGGGTACACCAACCGATATCGCATAGGGGGCATAAAAATGACCCTGGACGGGTCTCCCCAAGGGCGCACGGCCTGGAGGACCCAACCCTATCTAGGGCTTGCTGATTTTCTATCAACGGGAAGGTAAGATATTAACAATCAGCATTTTATTTTTGAACAATCGACGAATTCCGTTGTACAAGTGCACGGGTTTCCGTAACTTAGGGTAACATACC
>NZ_JBLFEO010000045.1:0-12409 GCF_047345505.1 Maribacter aquimarinus
GGAACTATTTCCATCTCTATGGTATCTTTGTCGAGTACTTTGTACATGGGCTATGGGATTTATGTTTGGCGACACAAATGTCCGTAGCCCTATCTTTCGATCCAAAAAAAGTTTAAATCACTTTCTATCCTAAATAGATTCATGGTACATAAAATCTGACGAATCCATTGGCCTGAGCGGCCGTAAACGTCAATTTTCAAAAAGAACCCCCTTTGCTCACTTTATTGTTGGTGGTTATGCCTTTTGAAAGGGTCTTCGAACCATTTTTTCAGGTCTTCCTTTACGAGCAGGGTCAACCTTATGAAGGCCACCAGGTTTGAGAGGTACCGACTGTGTATTGCCCGTGCCCTGAGCACCTTGAGCACCAGTATTGTGATCAAGGCCGTCCATATCTGTATCATTACCGCGTTCTGGCTTGTACCAATAAACGATTGTATTTGGAGCCACCGGGGTCCCTGAAGAAGATTGCCACTTCCCATCTGGCCTTATAAAGTTCCCCTAAGATGTTTGCGCACCATATGGTTGATCATCAGTTGCACGGACTGTTTGTTTTTCTCGTCCCATAGGCGGACGCGCCTTAGGTGCCTGGGGTACTTCTCCTTGGTCTGGGTCCCGGTAAGCTCGATGATTTCGTCCTTTAAGAGGTGGAAGTGCGGTTTTTCGAGCAGTTCCAGTTTTTTATGGTCTTGAAGGAAATGCTGTCCTTGTGCCTGATGAAAAAGAGGAGCTGGTTGCCGTCCTAAAACCGGGGGAATTATAGATGTAAACAAAAGATCGGGGCAAAAACAATTAAGAAACATGCAAAAAGGCAGAAAAACTGGTACTGCCCCGACTCGTAAGTAAGTCAAAGGTTCTAAACTTTTTCAGAGACCTCTGAGTGCTTGTTTTTGTACTGTTTGGGAGTGAGACCAGTGTGTTTTTTGAAATTGACGTAAAAGACGGATTCGGAACGGAACCCACTGTCTACTGCAATTGCGAAGATGGTCAAATCCTTATGTGTTTCACTGGTCAATAGTCTTTTGGCTTCTTCAATTCGTTTTTCATTTATGTAGGAACTGAAAGATTTCCCTAGGTAGTCATTCAACACTGTGGATAAAATATACGATTGAACTTCCATCTTATCAGCAAGTTTCTGCTCATTCAATTCAGTATCGAGATGAATTTTATTCTCTTGAATCAATTTGTTTAACTTGTTGACATAAACTTGGCCATCGGGCACTTTCGATGTGCTTTTCGACCTAAAAATAGGTAGTCCGGAAAGTATTTTCGGGTATTTTAAAAAAAAGAAAATTGTGATAAAAAGGATTGAGCAGGTAAAGAGGATGTAGTTAAGCTCTACTAGTTTTTGAAGAGAACCCCTCACTTGTGTGCCCAAATCGAAATTTGGTACAATTAGCAAAAAATAGCACAAATTTACAAAGGTAATATAAGTCAAGACCCCTAAAAAATAGGCGAGTGTTTTGGGCCACCATACAATGGCCTTTTTTTTAATGAAATCTTTCTGTTTTTGAATCATATTCCACGCTTTTAAGAAAAGAAACAACTTCCATAAAAGTATGGTGCCTAGTACTATTTTATGAAGAAGTGAGCCAATGTAAGTACCGAAAGAAAAGCTTGAATTGATCAAAGCACCCCCTACCAAAAAAAGACCCGCTATGGCCGGAACGAACAAGAACTTTTTATCAGTTGCGTTTATGTTTCCCTCTACGACTGCTTTGATATAAAGAAATAGGAGTGTTGGCAGTAAAAAGTCCCAAAAATCTGGAACTACCAGTAGTTTGGGGAATTTGAATTTCCAGTCTTGATAGCGCAAAAGATACTGAATCAATATATTTAGGGAGGTCACAAAAAATATCAGGGAAAGAATATAGTTGTTGCGCGCCATTTTTACGATTGGAATAAATATTCCTACGATAAGACTTTGAACGCAACCCCAAATAAATAAAACCACCGCCATTTTATAGAAACCTGATGAAACTTTTGATTTTCTTCACCGTTTGTTTCAATGATAGAAATAAAATCATATATTCCAAACAAATCTTTTAAAGAAATCGTATTGTTTAAACATTATAACCAATGAGACTTCAAACTAAAATACTAGTCTTTTGGCTATTGGTGATGCCCGGTATTGTCAAAAGCCAGCAGGATAAAACTAATGAACATAAGGCTGACGTAATCGTTTACGGGGGTACATCAGCAGCGGTTATTGCAGCCGTTCAAGTTACCAAAATGAAAAAATCGGTCATTCTTGTTTCACCAGACCGCCATTTGGGCGGACTCAGTTCGTCAGGTCTTGGCTTTACGGACACCGGAGACAAAAGTGTAATTGGTGGGCTCTCTCGCGAGTTTTACCAGCGCGTTTATCAATATTATCAAAATGAAGAAACCTGGAAATGGCAAACCAAGGAAGATTACGGAAATGTCGGGCAAGGAACACCTGCAATTGATGGTGAGAACAAGACGATGTGGATTTTTGAGCCCAGCATTGCAGAACGGATTTTTGAGGATTTTGTTCAGGACTATAATCTCCAAGTACATCGAAATGAATTCTTGGACAGAAAAAATGGTGTAGAAAAAAATGATGGCCATATTACATCAATAACTACCCTATCTGGGAAAAAATTCAAGGGCGAAGTCTTTATTGATGCTACTTACGAAGGTGATTTAATGGCTGCTTCAGGTGTTTCCTATCACGTAGGCAGGGAAGCAAACCGTGTTTACAATGAACAGTGGAATGGGGTTCAGATTGGGGTTCTTCACCACCACCATCATTTTGGTGATATGAAAATCAGTCCCTATAGAATTCCAGGGGATTCCACAAGCGGAGTTTTACCAAGAATTTCAACTGAATATCCAGGCAAGAAAGGCGAAGGTGACACTAAAGTACAGGCGTATTGTTTCAGAATGTGCCTAACAAAAGTGAAGGAAAACAGAGTTCCTTTTGAAAAACCTGAAGGCTATGACCCCGACCAGTATGAGTTATTGGCAAGAATATACGAAAGTGGCTGGGATCGAACTTTCAAAAAATTTGATCCTATACCAAATCTTAAAACCGACAGCAATAATCATGGTCCATTCAGTACCGATAATATAGGTATGAACTACGATTATCCAGAGGCTTCATATGAACGACGCAGGGAAATTGTGAAAGAACACGAAAACTACCAGAAAGGTTTGTTTTACTTTTTGGCCACTGACCCTCGAATACCGAAAAAAACACAGTTGGAGTTCAATAAATGGGGGTTGGCAAAAGATGAGTTTGTAGATAATGGCAATTGGCCCTACCAACTTTATATTCGTGAAGCGAGAAGAATGATAGGTGAATATGTAATGACCGAGCATGACATACTAAATAGAAAACCCATCGATGCCTCTATAGGTATGGGCTCATACTCAATGGATTCACATAATGTTCAACGTTATATAACTCCAGAAGGTTACGTACAAAATGAAGGGGACATAGGAGTACATCTCGATAAAGTACCCTATAAGATTCACTTAGGAAGCATTCTGCCCAAACAGGAAGAATGCTCGAACCTACTGGTTCCAGTAGCCGTATCAAGTTCTCATATAGCCTTTGGATCGATACGAATGGAGCCTGTTTTTATGGTATTGAGCCAGAGCGCGGCAACCATAGCGGTTCTGGCTATACAGTCAAACCAACCCGTTCAGGAGGTTCCCTACCATCAAATCAAAAAGCTTTTGATCGAGGATGGCCAAGTCTTGGATAAAAAATAGGGGAGAACTGTAATCTTTTAAGAAAGGTGTTTAGTCTTAAAAACTCTGTTTTAAGAATTTCAGTTCATCACGGGCAAATGGCGCACGGATCATGTCGAGAACAATCTGGAGCCAAATAGCGATTTGTAATACCAATTGATTGAACCTTTTCTTGAGTTTGAACCCGATGGCCGCCAACAGCGGGTTGTTCCAGTCCCCGAAACTGCCCTTTAGGAAGTTTCTTATCATACGGTGGTCATGTTTTATGTGGCCGATGACCTGCTCAATGGCCGCCCTTCCCCTGAACTGCTTCCTTGCCTTGCGCTTTTGATATTCCGTTCTGTTCTTTGTGTTGGTGTCCGGAATCGCAATGCGCCCCCGGGGCAGCGACACTCCCGTTGTCCGGCACCGTTAGGTCCAACGTAATCCTATTTCCAAATTTAATGTAAAGTTGTTGCACCGTCAAGCTCCAGTTTTGTAGCGGAGACGTCCACTTTTTCTCGATGTTCTTCGAGACCAGATAGACCAGTTTCAAAAGTGCCATTTCGTAGGTAAACGCGCCCTAGGTTTTGGTCACCTTGCGGAGCTGGCGGTGATATCCCTCAACGGCCCCGAATTTTCGGGGGGGGGTATAGATGACCTTCCTGATCGGGGCCGTGTACAGGAAATATTGGGAGAGCTCCTCCCAGTTGTTCAGGTCGGTGAGCACCTCTAGCCAGAAGTTGGGGCCCTCGCTCTAGGAGATGTATGTTCCGAGGATTTGCTTGTATCCTTCCTTGTTGAGGCCAAGGATATTGTAGAGGGCCCTGTGCTCGATTTTTCCGTCCACCTTTACCTTATTGTGCATTGCATCGACCATACGATACAACACAACTGTTCCAATGGCCGGTTCTGCAAGGCCTTTACATCGGGGATTATATGGTCGATCATCTGGACCAGGACGGTGTGCGAGATATCGGTATCGTAAATCTCCTTTATATGGGCCGAGATGTGGGTAGCCCTTCCCGAGGCCAGAGAGGCCTATTATCTTCTCAGAGAGGTTGTCCGCCAGGATGGTCTGTCGCTTCCTCACCAGTTCCGGCTCAAAGCTGCTCTGGCGGTTCTGGGGCGTATCGATGTCGAAGGTGCCCAAGCCGCTCTTTACCGTTTTCCTTCCACGTCCGTTACGCTTGTTCCACTTGGAACGTTGCGTTGGGATTCGTCCAAGTGGGCGTCATCTCGGCCTCAAGGGCCTTCTCTTTGAAGATCTTCAACATCGGCGGGAACGCACCGTCCTTCCCGAAGAGGCTCTTGCCCGACATAAACTGGTCAAGTGCCTTTTTCTCGAATTCTCGTCGTTCTTCTTTTGTTATGATTCTATCTGAATAAGATTAATGCTCAAGTTTAGTTCAAACAGAGTTCAGTTTACACCCTCATATCGTGCGCTGCATCTTTCAAGGCATTTGAAATCAACCGTTACATACGTTCCCAGAAAGCCGTAGTCATTGTCCAAATCCTGACGTATGACTCCTGGACTCCGGCCATATCCGGATAAAGTTGAGACAGCAAGGAAGCCCTACTCGGGGAAAAGACTGGTTAGGTTGAATAGAAGCTCGTATACGGGATACCCTCCCCCCTATCAAATCAATGTTCGGTGTTTCCATATCCTCGGCTCCCATAGCCGATAAATGACCATAACCACTGTCATCCGCCAAGATGACGATGATGATGTTTGGTAAGTTAGTATTTGGACCCTGCGAGCTATTTGTAGAACCTCCGTTGTTTGATTTTAACAAATTGGCCGTAGGTTGACCATATGTTTCTAGGCATGAAAAGAAATCAAAGAGAAATGTAAAGCCCATATGAAGTCTGCTCAGAATCTGTAAGATAACATACTTTTTTTCATTTATTCTGTCTTATTGACCGTTGGATTTAAGTCTCAAAACGATACTAACCATTCAAACGTATTTTCAAAGTGGTTGTTTTAGTTTACTAAACTCACTTTTATCGCACGAAAGTGGCTTACCTTGAACCTCACATCCTCTATCCCATCCTTAAATTAATTTTATTACAGGTTATACACTATGGTACAAAGGCAAAATGACGTTTCGAAATCCAATTCAATTACTTCTTCTCTCTGGAGACCGAAGTATGAATAAAAAAAGTTGATGCCATCATCACCAATATTCTTTCATATTTCAAATCAGAAAGAATTATAGTGCATTTCATACCATCTTTACGTTGAGAAAACTTAAAAGTGAATTTAAAGAGTATGTCATACAAACATGTGAATTATCTATGGAATCAAAAAGAAGCTGATCAATTAGGTGATGACCAAATAGCGCTATTTTTATACCGCTCCAACATATTGGGGGCGGATCTGCGCATTACCAATTACGGGGGCGGCAACACCAGTTGCAAGACCCTTGAGAAAGATCCCTTGACCAATGAGGAGGTAGAGGTGATGTGGATAAAAGGGTCGGGGGGCGATATCGGTACCCTGGACCGCGCCGGCATTGCCGGGCTCTACACGGACAGGCTCCGAAACCTCAAGAACGTGTACGGCGGCCTGGATGATGAGGACAGGATGGTGGGCCTTTTTAACCATTGCATCTATGACCTGGACAGCCGGGCACCTTCCATAGACACCCCTTTGCACGGACTCCTGCCCTTTAAGCACATTGATCATCTGCACCCGGATGCCCTGATCGCGGTGGCCGCTGCAAAGGACAGCGAAAAGGTCACCAAGGAGATCTGGGGAGACACCATGGGATGGGTGCCCTGGCAGCGGCCCGGGTTCGACCTTGGGCTACAGCTGGAGAAATGCCTCAACGACAACCCCGGCATACGGGGCATTGTATTGGGCAGCCACGGCCTGTTCACCTGGGGCGACACTTCCCATGAGTGCTATCTCAACAGCTTGGAGGTCATTGAAATGGCCTCGGAGTACATTGCAAAGAAAATCGCTGAAAAGGGAAACGTCTTTGGCGGAGCCAAGGTTACCTCCCTGCCGGCAGCGGAGCGCTCCCGGAAAGCGGCGCAGCTCATGCCCCTGCTCCGAGGGCTGTGTTCCTCGGAAAAGCCCATGATCGGGCACTTCACGGACAGTGATGTGGTCATGGAGTACATAAACAGCAGGGACCTGGAGCGTCTGGCCCCGATGGGCACCTCATGCCCGGACCATTTTCTCAGGACCAAGATACAACCGCTGGTACTGGACCTGGACAGGGATGAGGACCTTTCCAGCACCCAGGGCGTTCTGGAGAAACTGAGACCCGCATTTGAGCGGTACCGGCAAGAGTACAAAGACTACTATGAGACCTGTAAGCGGGCGAACAGCCCTGCGATGCGGGACCCCAACCCGGTGATCATCATCTACCCCGGGGTGGGGATGTTCAGCTTTGCCAAGAACAAACAGACCACCCGGGTGGCCAGTGAGTTCTACATCAATGCCATAAACGTAATGCGCGGCGCGGAAGCCATCACCGAGTACACCTCACTCCCCAGGCAAGAGGCCTTTGACATAGAGTACTGGTTGCTGGAAGAGGCCAAGTTGCAGCGCATGCCAAAGGAAAAACCCCTCTCGCGAAAAGTGGCGCTGGTCACCGGGGCCGGAGGGGGCATTGGCAAGGCCATTGCAGACAAATTGGCCGCCGAGGGCGCCAATGTGGTGCTCACCGATATCGCGGAGGACCGATTGCGCGAAGCCCTTGAAACCTACGGCAGGGACACGGCCAGCCACGCGGTATGCGATGTAACGGACATGGCGTCCATCGGGGAGGCCTTCCGCAAGGCCTGCCTTGATTTTGGAGGGGTGGACATTGTGGTGCACAGCGCAGGGCTGGCCATATCCAAAGCACTGGAAGACACCACGGAGGCCGATTGGAACCTGCTGCAGAACGTTCTGGTCAAGGGCCAGTTCGAGCTTGCCAAACAGGGCGTTGCCGTGATGCGCAACCAGGGCCTTGGGGGCAATTTGGTGAGCATAGCCAGTAAGAACGGCCTGGTGTCCGGTCCCAACAATGTGGGCTACGGCACGGCAAAGGCGGCGCAACAGCACATGGCCAGGTTATTGGCCGCGGAGCTGGGCAAGGACAAGATCAGGGTCAATGTGGTAAACCCCGACGGGGTCATTGTTGGCAGCAAGATTTGGGAAGGCGATTGGGCAGAGGGCAGGGCAAAAGCCTACGGCATCACCGTGGACGAACTGCCAGCGCACTACGCCAAGAGAAACCTCTTGAACGAGATCATTTACCCGGAAGACATTGCCAATGGCGTTTTTGCCTGTGTGGGCGTGCTGGACAAGACCACCGGCAACATCATAAACGTGGACGGGGGCATGGCCAACGGCTTTGTAAGGTAAATGCTTGCTTTGGAGATAGAATATATTGTTCAGTTCTCAATGTTGCCATTCGTTTGGCAATGGAAAGATTAAACCAGGTCTCTTTGGGAAATATCAGTCCAAAGAACTCAAATAGTTTTTCGGCCCTCATATAAGAGAAATAAGGTATGACCTATCTACAAACTGATTTTTTATTATCGAATAGGACGTGAAAAGAAATGGTTCATCGGCCCATTTTCAATTGGGGAATGGTATTGGGTAGGTCTATCCAGAAAAAGAAAAGCACATATTGTAGTTTTTGGAAAATCCTTTAAATGGTACTCTAAGTGCGTACATTGCGTTAACCCTTATTTTAGATACTTACTTGAATCTATTATAGGTGGTTGTCCGAAAACGGTCTAATACTGTGAATTAAGTTTACTTTACTTGTAGAAAGTGGAGTAAGAGAGAAAAGGATTTGGAGAGATGGATAATGTGGATTTTGCTGAGAAAATGGTGTTAATATAAAACATGAAAATATAATGGCACAGAAATATGGTGTAAGGTATAAAGGCAAAATTGGTATCAAAATTTACCTTTTAGTGTTTTTGTTTTGCATCTTGGGGCACGGGTGGGCACTGGCCCAAGACTTGGAAAAAACAACCACGGAAAGGAAAGACAAGGAGCCGGTTCCAGTAATTTTTGATACGGATATGGCGGAAGACTATGATGATGTGGGCACCGTTGCCGCGCTGTATGCACTCGAGAAACTGGGAGAGCTTAGCGTATTGGCCACCCTTTCCAGTAATGCTTACGAAACTACCGTACCCACCCTTAGTGTATTGAACACTTATTTTGGCAGGGAGGAGGTTCCGATCGGTATTACCAAAAAAAGGGCGCCATCGCGGCCCTGTCCACAGGGCTGGGCGCAACATATCATAAGTAAGTATCCCCATCGCTTAAAGTCCAACGATCAGGCACTCGAGGCTGTGGCCCTGTACAGGAAAGTTCTTTCGGTACATCCGGATCGATCCATAACGATTTTAACGGTTGGTTTCCTTACCAATTTGGCCGCGTTGTTGGATTCGGCCCCGGATGCCTACTCACCGTTGTCAGGGCATGAACTTGTTAAAAAGAAAGTGAAACAGTTGATTTGTATGGCCGGAAGAACACCCAGGAAGAACGCCAGCTGGATCGAGTACAACATTAAGCATGATATTGCCGCCGCACAATCAGTATTTGCCAAATGGGACACACCGATTATTATGAGTCCCTTTGAGGTGGGTAGGGAGATAAGAACTGGAATCCCATTGATCAATAATGAGGGCATTAATAACAGCCCTGTAAAAGACGCTTACCGCATAGCACTTACCAAGGATAAGAATACCGTGGGAAGACAAAGCTGGGACCAAACCGTGGTCTTGGTAGCAGCCAGGGGAATTGCCCCTTTTTTCAATGAGCGCAAAGTACGTGTACGGATTGATGATGAAGGTAATTGTTTGATGCAACCGGGCAATCAGGTATCCTTATTGTCTTTAAAGCAACCTCCCGAGCAGATTGCCGCAATAATCGAGGAACTGATGCACTATGTACCGATAAACTGAAAAGGCTAAAAACAATTCTAATACAAGGTCATAGACCTATCTTTCACTTGTCTTTTATAGGCAAAGGCACTTCAATGAATTTACCTTTAACAAGTATACTTTAAGGATGTTGTTTTTTTAATCGCGATAGCGCATCTGTTTAACAAAGACTTTCCGAGACAATGAAATACGTGCTGTAGTCTCCATTATTTTATAAAAATGTGCCATCTAACCCATATGAAGCGGTTTACTTGCTCGCGGGAGTGGCTTCGGTTTCAATGATCAATTCACTCTCTTTATCGGTAAGTGCGGAATGGCCCACCCTAAAATCAATGGCTTCGCCGTTGAGTCGTATGGATGAGATCGCACCATTAGAGGGGCCTCGCCTTTTTATGCGTATGGATTCGCCCTCATAGAATTTTGGGTCCAAACGGATTTCCACTTCATCCAGCATCGGGGTGGTCACAAAATATTCGGGGTTTCCTGGCGTGTGCGGGTACAAGCCCATCATTGCAAAAACCACCCAGGAAGACATCGCTCCGGCATCGTCATTGCCAGGAAGTCCGTTTGGAGTGTTGGTAAAATGGGTGTTGATAAGGTCATGTACCACGTGGGCAGTTTTCCAGTGTTTTTCTTTGGTAAGGTTGTAGAAGAACGGGAATCCGAAGCCCGGTTCATTGGTCATATCAAAATGCCCCTCACTGAAAATGAGATCCAGCTTTTCTAGAAACCGGTCTTCCCCCATTTGCTGTTTAAGCGTATCAATGCCCTGCGGGATGGAGAAAAGGTATTGGTAAGCGCTCCCTTCAACAAATCCCGGACCGCCCCTTAGTCCAAAATTCATCCTATCCCATAATTCCTGGGCTGGGTCAAAGGGTTCATACCAACTTCCATCCTTGTTTTTTGGTTGCAACAAGCCAGTATCGTCATTATAGAAGGCCATAAAGGATTTGGATCTGTCGAGGTATTTTTTTTGATCTTCCGCATGCCCCATCCCTTTGGCCAACTGTGCAATATTATAGTCAGATAGATTGAATTCCATCGTATTGGATACCGCGCCCCAAACAATGCCGTTGTTCCATTGAAAATTTTCCACATCGCTGAATTCCCCATCCATAGAAATATAGCCAAGCGCCTTATATTCCTTTAGTCCTCTCCGATTTAAATTGTCCGTCTCCACATCGGCGTTTTTAGTGACCGCTTCGTAGGCTTTTTCCAGATCAAAGTCTCTTAAACCCTTGACGTAAGCATCACCAATGACTATGGGAGAGGGGTCGCCTACCATAAGGTAAGGTTCAAAATTGAAAATGGACCATTTGGGCAACCAACCGGATTCATCATAGATATCCAGCATATTACGCACGAACTCCGTCTGCTTTTCTGGATAGGCCAAGGTGAGCAAGGGGTGTGTGGTTCTGTAGGTGTCCCAAAGCGAAAACCCGGAGTAACGCGTACCATTCGTCTTTCCTACTTCTGTACTCCCCATTTTCAAGTATTCTCCGTTGTGGTCACTGTAGGTTGTGGGCATCAATAGACTGTGATAGAGTGCGGTGTAAAATACATATTTATGGTCTTCAGAAGTAGTGGTAACCTCAATTTTTCCCAACTCTATTTCCCATTCCTCCTGCGCCTCTTTTTTTATTTTTTCAAAATCAAAACCTTCTTGTTCCTTGGCCAAATTGTCCATAGCATTCTTTATGGAGACGTAGGAGATACCCACTTTTACAAGCAACTCCGTTGGGGCGGCGTTGTTAAAGAGATAAACTATACCGCTTGGCTTGTCCTCCAGGTGTTGTTCAAACCGCGGATCGGTCTTGTTCTCAAACTTTAAGTAGGTAGAGTCCGCATCCTTGTTGAACTTTGCGTGAAAGTACACTGAACTTCTATTGGCAGAACCGCAGAAATTGCCTTCTAATTGGTATCCGCTCACGGAAGATACATTATGTTGAGCAATTTCGCCCCCCTTTATATGCCCTTGCTGGGCCATAAGGTCAACATATACCCTGCTTTTTCCTTTTGGTAATTCCAATTTCAGTAAAGTACTGCGCTTTGTGGCGGTGGTGTGCACGGTTATGTCCTCATCCTCTAGGTGAACGCTGTAGTAGCCAGGGGTTGCCACTTGTCGGGAAAAACGGGAACCTAGATAGTCTCCCGATGGATCACTGCTTAAAAACTTGAAGGGAACACTACCTGTTGCGGGGCATCCCACCCCGGAAAAATTGACATTGCTAAATCCAAAGATCCTGTCTTCCTCATATCTGAATCCTGTGGGTAGTTGTACCTTGCTAAAATCAAAGGATTGGGGACTTACCGCCACCATGCCCCAGGGACGGACGGCTCCGGGGTGTACATTGCCTATAAAGTGCTTTGTGCCGTTACCTTCCGTGCCGATGAAGGGGTTTACGAAGGAAACGTATTTAGGGGGAGTTTGGGCAGTCTCGGCCTCACTGGGCTGATCTTTGCAAGCCACTGTGAAAACAAGTAAAATAAATGTAAACAAAACGCGCCGTTGATTGTACCAAGTCATTTAATCGATCAATTTTTCTATTGAAGATAAAATTAGAAAGAGCACCCGGCATACAACTACTATTTTGAAAGTCAACAGAAAAAAGCGCTAACCGACCCATTTCTAAAAAAGGAAAAATCGTGCCTCAATAATTTTCATTGTATTAATGGCAATGCTACCTTAGGGCTTGCTGATTTTCGCAAGGATTATAAACTTTAGGCCGCTACGATTCGGGGCGCATTTCGGCCACCATTTCCGATCGGTGCAAAAACCTTGCTTAAGAGCCCCTTTATGACGCCAGGG
>NZ_JBLFEO010000046.1:0-8735 GCF_047345505.1 Maribacter aquimarinus
CGCTTCGCATTGAAATATGGATATCTCAAAAAAGAGATACCCACATTTCAACACGACATGAACATCAACAACAATGATTGGAAATCCCTAGTTTTGAATACTACGAAGACAGGGTAGCTTTCAGCATCCCTTCTTTTTGGGCCTTGCCCTGATGTGGTAAGGATGCAGAACGTTCCATTGGGTTGCGTCCGCGCTTGGTTATGGGCAAATGGTTATTGGGATAGGTCATGATCTTTCGGTTCGTAATTCAGTTCCATTGGGGCATACATTTATGAAGTCTGTAAACGTGCAACAAGGTATGGGCACACAACAATGTTGCTTTCAAAAACGTTTCCAATTCCATACTTCCACAAAACGACACATGGGAGGTTTGGCCATTTAAACCGTACATTTTTCACCAATAACTTTTCGCGTTCCGTAAGGGAGCAACCCAAGGGCAAGGGTACAATAGATCAAAGGCATTAGAAAAATCAGCCCTTTGTTATGCTTTGCCCAAAATTGAAAACCTGGCCAGTCCCATCCAAACCCCCAAGGCAAACTAGCTGCCTGCGAACACCGTGTTGAAAACGCCAACGGCAAGTTCGGCCCAGACAAGTACTAGGACCAAGAACAAACCTAGTATCAACAGAAGCCTGTTTCTCTTGGTTTTTATCTTTCTTAAGATGAACTCAAGCGTAAGTCCCGATCCATATAACAGTGCACCTGCAACGATGAAGTCCAATGTCTTCCAATGGATTTCATCTGTAAGCGCCATTCCTAAAAGAGGAACAAAAAGTAGGGCAGTTGCACAAGTAAGGATTATGGCGAGTCGCTTGTTCTGCTCAACAAGTCTCTTTGTGATCGTCTTCATTTTTTTATTTGAATCAGCGTCAATTATGGGTGTTGCCATTGCGTGTTTTGTGAAAGCCTTGATTTTTGTATGTCAGGTCAAATTTATCGATTAGTTTTTTGATTTTTAGAGTTCCGTGGAGAATTGCCTATTTTAGATCGAGGTGATGGCCAAAATGAGGGGCTGAGCGCCCGCCGGGATAAGCCAAGGATTGGGAGGCGTATGCCGAGAGGCCGTTTGCGAACCCTGAACATGAGGTGTTTTTTATGGTGCGCATGGCCATAACATCTCCATGAGCAACCG
Organism: Maribacter aquimarinus; assembly: GCF_047345505.1. Taxonomy (NCBI): domain Bacteria; kingdom Pseudomonadati; phylum Bacteroidota; class Flavobacteriia; order Flavobacteriales; family Flavobacteriaceae; genus Maribacter; species Maribacter aquimarinus. The sequence continues at coordinate 1,133 of NZ_JBLFEO010000046.1, forward strand.
TCGCATGACCTCCCTTGCCAATGGGCGGGTCGGTTTTACGGCCCAGGTGCCACTGCAAACCTCCCTCCCCGTACAGAGCGGTTCCCTTAGCAGACAGAGAGGCCGAGGGCCCGGTGTGGTTCCATACCGAAGTTTCGGTGTATGCATTATGGGTGGTATCGAGCGCGCGAATGTTTGGTTATTGGGGACTGTATTTTAATTCCTTTTCTAATAGTTTTTTAAAAAATCGTTCCGTTTTATTCAATAGTTCATCATTCAATGATCTATTTCTGATTATCAATTTGGGGCTTTCAACTAATTCTCCTTTTGTTGAAAAGTCAAAAAATTCCTTTTTTCTATTGAAGTCGTTAAATAATCCCCAGTCTTTTTCAACTTTTTTGACAAAACCTTGATGATGAACAAGTTTGTTCCTGATTCGCTTAACCATTAATATGAATTGCCATTCAGGATTTAGATTATCAAAATTCACATTACAAGATTTAGTCAGATATTGTCTTGATTTTTCAATATCATTATTTCCTTTTAAGTCATTTATTGAATATCTGGTCTCCTTTGAAAATTCATATTGTTCACAAATTTCTTTTAACTCGTGTTCAATAAATGATATAATTTGAATTAAAAAAGAAGCCCTAAAATTGTGCGGAAATATTCGTGCGATATCACTATATCTGTCACTATAATTTTCAGCTATTCTGTTCCAAGAATCATACTCGTCCTTACTTAACTTTGAAATTCTGTCTTGATAAGATTCCTCCAAGGTTTTCTTTTCTGCTTCTAAAAATCTTTCGATAGTATTTTGATAGTTTTTAAATTCCACTAATGCTAGTTCTATTCCAAATAAATAGAATTTAGAATTATCTAATATTGTGCTTTCCGTTTCGTTCATATAGTAGCCAAAAGTTTTGCTATGCGTAGTGTCCCGAAGGGCATTTTGTATAGGCGATGTTGTGAGCTTTTTTATATTTCTAGTTCCTTTACAAATTCCATTATTTTTTCAAGAATGTACTTTTGAATATGACCTGTTCCTAAGGTATTTTGCTTTGCGGCTATTTCATTTGGAACTTCTTGACCACTTGACCGCCATGTCAGCTCAAGACATACTACCTCTTTAGAAGTAAGGTCAATTTCAATATCTGGTTTAAGGTTTGTTCCCCGAAGTTCTTGCTTTTCACACTTGATTTTAATTCCTTTAAAACCATCTTCCTTTAGGACCTCTTCGAGCGCTTTGGAAATTGCCTTGTTTAGTTCTTTGTCACCTGATTTCGCGTTTTGTTGAAGTCTCAAGTACTCGGCTTGTGCTTCTTCTTTGGTTGCACGAACACTTCGCTTAGAGCTATCAGTCTTACCGAGTAAGGCAAGATAAAAGTCACTTCTGCGAATTAGATCATGACAAATTTTCTTGGCTTCGGATTTCTTCTTTAGGCTGGATTTTGTAGATTCCGAACCATAAACGCGAATAGCTGATAAAGATAGGTTTGGAGAGACACTAAACAAGCGAACATCTAGAAAGCGAAAAAGAAATCCAGCATCAACTCTTCTTTTCCTCCAATCATTTAGATATGCACTTTTGTTGCTGTCATCATCCAAATACGCACACATTCTGTCAATATCTACTTTGGAATCTATGCCTTGGGTGAGGGATCTTACTGTTCTGTCTAATTCCTTTGACGTGTCGCCAGGAAGAAGGACCCAAACCTTAGGTTTTACTTTCTCTTCTAGAATCTTCCAAGTCTTTTCATTTATTTGAATGGCGACATCCTCAATTTTCGAATAAAACTGTCCGATTGTAGTACAGTCTTTCAGTAAACCATCCGTAATTTCTTTGGTTATTCCGAACGAGTCTAAGCTTTCACCATTATTTAAGCTTCTAATTGTATCATCGGCAACATCGAAGTAAAGTGACTTATCTAATCCTTTGAACTGATATTGTGGCCCAGAGTTTGGTGAAATACTTTCCCTGCCAATAGTCCAAGCTATATCCCCAATTTTTTTAGCAGCCTCAAAGTCTGTTATGGGCCATATAATCAAAACATTACCTTCGTTCGTCCGGAAAAGCACACGCATTTCTTCAAAAAACTCACGTAGTTCTTTTTCATTGATTGTTGGGTTATCTTGCTCATCTATTATGAATACCTTGAAACCATTAAGGTGTGAACTGGACTTTATGTCCGCAATGATATCATTGAAAGAATCATTTTTTGAGAAAGAACGGCTGTAAAGCTTGTCAAAAAAGTTTGGAAGAGTGCGTAAAAAGGTTGTTTTACCCGATCCTGATTCTCCAACAAAAAGTTGGAATTGACCTGTACCTCCAACGCTAACTTTACCCAACAGGCTCTCTAAGTGTGCAGATGCTGAATCAATTTTCCGAACAATTTTAGAAATCTCTCCGCCTTTTTCATTGACTTGTCGCTCTAAAATTTCAAACCTCTTGGGTAAAACCAATGGGTCCTTCACGAATGATAATTTGATTTGCATTTCTTAATTTGTTGTCTTGTCCTGAAATAGGTTGCCTTTTTTTTGTGTTAAAGAATCTATTTCTAAATATCGGATTTCTGGTCGGAACATGGACCATTTTTTCAAAGAAAATTCCCTGCGGGTTTTGAAAAAAGTTGCCAACATTCCTAGGCCGTTTTCTTTTTGTATGATTTGTATTTTATCGAGTCATATTTTTTGTGGATGTGCTCGGGGGTTTCCAGTCCCAGGCTCCAGTGTATTTTGTACCGGAGACCCAAAGATCAGAACGGCACAATGACCGTGGGGGATACCTATGGCCCTAAGCGGACGTTTTGTTGAAAAATGCCCGATGATGACGGAAATCCAAGGCTCCGTAGAAAGGAAAGCATCCCCACGGGGTCAAAAAATGCTGAAAAATAAAAAAGTATCGGCCCAGGTGCCACTGCAAACCGCTTCCCCAAGTTAGACCGATCCCAATAACTGACGAACAGACCAAGGCCCCGGTGTGGTTCAACATCGAAGTTTAGGTGCATGCATTTGGGGCAGTACCAACCATATGAATGCTTGGTCATAGTCATTAGTACTTTCCCGCACTGCCAAACCGTTTCTGGTTTTAGTCCACGAAGGTCTCACGAATGATATCCTTACATTTTTTAATCTCCGATCGTGTTAATCGGTCGAACTTTTTTACTATCCGTGCTTTGTCAATTGTCCGAATCTGGTCGATTGCAACCATACCTTTCTTGGCATTGTGTTGCACCTGAATTCGGGTCGGGTATTTTTTCAGGTTCGTTGTCATTGGTGCGACCACGATGGTATTCAAATACTTGTTGATTTCATTGGGCGATAAAATTACACAAGGACGTGTTTTCTTGATTTCGCTGCCAATTGTGGGGTCTAGATTTACGAGAACTATGGAATACTGTTTTAATTCCATTCCTCAAAGTTTTCGTCTTCAAATACATCGTTGAACAATAAGCGGTCGTCATTGTTTTCCCGCATTTTTTCAAACGCCATGTCCCAATTTTTTCTCGGACTATCGATTGGTTTCAGGATTATTTGTCCTTTTTCCAGAATCATTTCCACTTTGTCCTTGATATTGTACTTTTCCAATATTGTTTTGCTTAGACGCAAGCCTTTGGAATTTCCTATTTTAATAATTGGTGTTTCCATAATTTTATTTATGTGAGTACAAAGTTATTACATTTTATCGAATACGCAAATTTTGTCCTGTCCTGAAATAGGTTGCCCTTTTTTGTGTTGAAGGATTCCTTTTTAAATATCGGATTTCTGGTCGGAACATTGACAAGTTTTTCAAAAAAATTCCCTGCGGGTTTTGAAAAAAGGGGCCAACATTCCTAGGCCGTTTTTTTTATGGGAGCTGTGCTTTATGGAGTCATATTTCTTGTGGATATGGCCGGGGGTTTCCAGTGCTGGGCTCCAGTGTTCTTTGCGGATAAATAAATAAAAACGGCACAATGGCCGTGCGGGACACCTATGGCCCTGAACGGACGTTTTGCTGAAAAGTGCCCGATGGAGAAGGAGATTCAAGGCTCCGTGGAGTGGAAAGCATCCCCACGGGGTCAAGAAATACCGAAAACCACAACAGTATCGGCCCAGGGGCCACTGCGAACCTCCCTCCCCGTACAGACCGGTTCACGTAGCAGACAGAGATACCAAGAGCCCGGTGTGGTTCCATACCGAAGTTTCGGTGCATGTATGCTGGGTGGTACCGACCGCGCGAATGTTTGGTTATTGTAAGTAGTGCTTTTCGCGTTCTCTTAATTCGTTTGCAACAGATTTATTCCGCTTAATTCCTGCCCAATTTGGTGTATTCCGCTTAATATTTTTTCGGTCTGTTTCGCCGATGGTTTTTTTGTTCCTGAAACATATTGAGAAAGTAGAGTAGCGTTCATTCCAATCTTCTCGGCAAGAAATTTGGCATTTAAAACCTTATAAAACTTAAAGAATTGTTTAAAATCTATTTCAAATCTAATATCGGTTGGGTCAACTTTTATTTTTTCGTCCTCAAAATGTAATTCGGTCGCCTCGTATGTGTTGTTGATCAGTTCGGGAATGGATTGTCCAGTTGTAAATATTGGATAGTCCGCTGAAAAGGCAGAAAACCCAGTATTCGTTTTTTCAACTGTCATTGTTATTTTCTTCTTCTTTGCCATAATCTTATCTTTTAATTCCGGCGTCTTTTAAAATTTTCTTTTCCAATCCTTTACCCATTTCTTGGCTTCCGTGATTTGGAAATATAATCGTTCCCTTTTTTGTTTCGTGTCTCATTTTCACGTGAGAACCTTTTTGCGATACTGCATACCAACCATCTTTAGTTAATATTCGGTAAAGTTGGGAGCATTTCACTCAGTTTCGCTTTGATTTAGATTTCAAAGGTAAATAATTATTTACTTTTTTCAAAACTAATTTTGTTGCGAAGACGGATTTCGAACATTACTTACAACGCTTGAGCTAAGATTGGTTGCGGAAACGTCCGCAGGAGTTTCCAGCGTGGTATGAAGTTACTAAAATTGGGCAAGATTTTCCGTGAGGAAAATCGGCAGCAATTAATTTTAGTTTTTGTTAGCAAATGTACTTTTTCGCAATGATTGCGTTTCTACTTTCACGCAAACTTTTCAATTCCGTTTTTTTCGTCCGAGTAAAATCCATTGTGGTAAAGTTATTCAATTTCGTTTGCTTAATTTTTGCGACTTAGGATTGGTTCACTCAGAGTTTCAATTCCATACGAGTGTTAAGTCCCGCTTTTTTTTATTTTAAATCCGTTTTGTCGCTTTCCTTTTGTTTCTTTTTTTAGACTCCTTTTTCATTAATCCAAATGCCCAAACAGCGAGTCCCAGATATAATACAATTCTTGCCCAGCTGTAAACTGAATTTAGTTCCTCTATGACGTAGAATTTTTCGGATAACCAAAATAATCCACCAATCGCCATAAGTGCGAATGTAAGCTTCCCTTGATTAGAACTGTTTAGTTTTCCAAAATTACTTTTTTATTTTGTTTTTTAATTCCTCTGGGGCTAGCCCCAGAGGAATTAAGTTTTGCATATTTTACTGGTGGGATTTTCCCTAAGCTATCGTGCGGTCTTTCATGGTTATAATCATCCATCCAGATTTTGGTTTGCTCTCTGACTTGATTTAGGTCTTCAAAAATGTATTTATTAAGGACCCCACGTCTGTATGATCCATTGAATCGCTCTATAAAAGCATTTTGGGTTGGTTTTCCCGGTTGGATATATTTAAATTCTATATCGTGCATTTGACTCCATTCACTTGTTATTTGTGCGATAAACTCTGGACCGTTGTCCATACGTATCTTCTTGGGCCTCCCTTTTTTATTGATCAAATGGCTGAGTACCCAAACAATGCGGTTGCTTGTCAAGGAATAATCTACTTCAATATGAAGTGCTTCTCTGTTAAAATCATCTATAATGTTAAATGCTCTGAAGCGCCTTTTGTTCTCTAGGACATCGGTTACAAAGTCCATGCTCCAAGTATGGTTTAACTCATTTGGAACCTCTAGAGGCTCTTTAATTCTTGTTGGCAAGCGTTTCTTCACCTTTCTTCTCAAAGGAAGTCCCAAGGCTACGTAAACACGGTGCACACGTTTATGGTTCCAAGGTTTGCCCTCTTCCCGTAAACGGTCGTAAGCTTTCCAAAAGCCCTCTTCAGAACGATCCTCTGCTTTTTTCTCAAGTGCATCTTCTATAGCTGAATCGTCTTTGGGCAAGGGTTTGTAACAGTAAACACTCTTGCTCATATTTAAAACACGGCACGCCCTGTTGATGCCGTAATGAACAAGCTCCTTGGCGATACTTCGTTTACGACAGGGCTTTAGAGCTTTTTTTCTATGATCTCTTTGGCCATCTGGTGATCTAGTGCCAAACTCGCATACATCTGTTTGAGTCGCGTGTTCTCTTGTTCGAGTTCTTTGAGCCTTTTTAGCTCCTTTGAGCTCATTCCTGCATACTTGGAACGCCATTTGTAAAACGCAGCGGAACTAACACCGTGCTCACGGCTTATCTGGTCAACACTCTTTCCGTTGTCGAACTCTTTTAAAATCTTTGCAATCTGTGTGGGTGAAAATCTGCTCTTTCTCATACCGTCTAAATTAAGATTATTATTCTACTTTTAAACAGTTCGGTTTTAGGGGAAGCTTACATAAATACCTGACCAAAAAGACGATACCCGTAAGTTTTGAAGAACGTATCGCCCGTCTCAATCTGTTGGTACGTGGTTGGATAAATTACTTTGGACCGGCATCCATTCAAGCTAAACTTAAAAAGCTGGAAGAGTGGCTGAGAAACCGATTACGGTATTGCATCTGGCATCCCCGAACCCTCGGGGGAAGAAACCGGAACGAAAACGGAAAAACCTGATTCGTCTGGGAATCGACCAAGACCATGCCTATGCGTGGAGCAGAACCAGAATGGGAGGATGGGCAGTGGCCCAGAGCCCGATACTGCGGACTACCATCACCATAAAACGGTTAAAGACGAAGGGTTATGTTAGTTTGATGGAATACTACAGACGATAAGTTTCATTATCGAACCGCCGTATACGAGACCCACTTGGCCTGTCCAGAGCGAAGTCGAAGGATACGGTGGTGTGAGAGGCGCACCCTGTCCCTTACTGGCAGGGCCGTCTACTCGATTGCCATTAGTACTTTTCGCGCTAATTAGACATTCAGCGATAGTTTCAGACTTCCGCCCAATCCTTCTCGAATTATTCTCATCAGAGTAGAAAGTCTAATGTCACTTGCATTGTTCTCAATTCGAGAAATATAGCTTTTAGTCGTTCCAACTTTATCCGCAAGTTGTTGTTGCGTTAAGTTTTTACTTTTCCTTGCTTCTTGGATTAATACACCAATTCTGAACGCTTCAAATTCCTCTTGAAACTTTTCTCTTGTATCAGTTCCTTTTTTTCCGTATTTGGCATCTAAATGGTCGTCCCAACTCGTTACGTTATTTTTTGTTTTCATAATATTCTTTTTTAAGTCTTTCAGCTCGTTTAATTCATCTTAAAAATCCACCTGCTTTGCAGGTGGTCATGTTCTGAGGGCTATGCCTATTTTTGTTGTATGGGTAAATATAGGAAACTCAGCCATGTTGTCTACAAATGTGATTATCAC
>NZ_JBLFEO010000047.1:0-7325 GCF_047345505.1 Maribacter aquimarinus
GCCGCCGGCATGTTCCCCGACATGCCCGACCCGTACCCTTCCCGGTTCCCCCTGTCCCGGCGGGACCAAAGGATATACTGGGTGCTGCAACTGCTCTACGACCAGCAGAAACATATGTACGACGAAAAGGTGCACAGCGTTGCCGACAGGATCGTGAACATCCATCAGCCGTACGTGCGCCCGATACCCAGGGGCAAGGACAGGGTGTCCACCGAGTTCGGGGCGAAGATAAGCTCCAGCGAGACGGGCGGGATGGCACGGACCGAACATATAAGCTGGGACAACTTCAACGAATCGAAGGACCTCGAGCTTCAGGTAAAAGCCTACCGGAAGACCCACGGCCGCTGGCCCGAACTGCTGTTGGCCGACAGGATCTACCTGAACAGGGAGAACAGGAAATGGCTAAAGGAAAAGGGCATCAGGATCGTTGGCGTACCCTTGGGGCGCCCGCCCAAGGAAGAATTGACCGCTTACCAAAAACGTAAGCGCAAAAAGGAAAGGAACCAGCGCAACCATATCGAGGGCAAGTTCGGGCAGGGGAAGAACGCCTACGGGCTTGGCGATATACGGGCCAAGAGAAGGGACACCTCCGAGAGCTGGATCGGTGCGATATTCTTTGTGATGAACCTGGTGGCGTTGGCAAAAATAGCGGACATTCACGCTATTTTTTGCGCCCTGTTCAAGAAAGTGTTCCGTTGTGGTACGTACCCTGGCGTCATAAAGGGGCTCTTAAGCAAGGTTTTTGCACCGATCGGAAATGGTGGCCGAAATGCGCCCCGAATCGTAGCGGCCTAAAGTTTATGATCCTTGCGAAAATCAGCAAGCCCTAAACTACCATCGGCTAAAGACCGATGGGTTTGGATTCGCCTCAAGGCGACTAAAGCAAACAATATGGTATTGTAAACGTGCCAATAAGCTAATAACGAATAACCAGTAACGAATAACTAATCTGGGGAAACTAAAGTCGTCGCTTAAAGGCGAGGGATTTTCCCCCAGATTGATACATTAATGATAACCAACACAGAAAATTAGAAAACGAATTCAAACCCTTCGGTACTGTGAAATGTTCCAAAAACAAAAAAATAAATACACTATTTATTGATATTGTATTTTTAACACTGGTCTTCAATTTTGGTAGTGTAAATTCGCAATGTGACAAACTATCAAAAGATGAATATAAAGTCATCAATGATTATTATAGCAAATTAAAAGTCGATATACCGCTTTACCATAGAACCTATTTTGATAAGGCATGGGTCCGCTATTTTGAAAATACCGAAAATATATTCGGAGCTGCGCGAGGTATCCCAACCACAATTACGGATGGAGAACTCAGAGTATTGTTAGATGATATTTCGGACCAAATTGCAACAGAAATAATCATTGGTTGGCCATGTGATTTGAAACAAAGTGAATTGACTCACAAGTTGAAAATTGTTGAATCATTTGACTCCAAAGATGATATCAAAAATGGGGTCAGAAGAATATCCAAACCAATAATAGTAGACGATATCGCCGTAATCAAACTTGTTCAAAGGAGTAGTATCTCTATTCATATTTTACAAAAGCAGAACAGGATTTGGGAACCTGTCTATTCGTTTAATGAATGGTTTATAATTGAATGATTTAAATGGAAAACCAGACTTTGAATTTGATTCTTTTCACCTCAAATCCTGTATGCTCCAAGAGGATACACGATGAAAATTACACAGTCCGTTTCAGTTCTGTATTGCTTCGCCTCCTTATACCTAAGGCGTTTCATTGGCAACACATCAGATTTGAAAGTAAGTTTACGAGCAATATGATAGGAAAAATTGGAAACAAGTATGGAAACGTCATTTTTAAATAAAGTTCATTTTTTAGTAATAGTCGGGTTTAGTGTATTACAAGTCTCATGTCAGGATGCCGATCCCGCCCGTATTTTGACCATCGGCGATTCCAATGGGGCGGCAAAACACGGTTGGGTGGTTCAACTCAAAAAAATGATGCCCAACGATTCCATTTACAATGTATCCATACCAGGCAACACCATTGGGTTCGATAATCTAGACAACCCAAAACTGAACACGGTATCGAATATCGATGGGTACCTGGCCAAGGCCGAAAAACAGATGGGCGGTATCGATCATGTGGTCATCCTGCTTGGCACCAACGACGCTAAAGCGGTTTTTGATTCGGTACAACCGGCGGTTATCGACAACCTGCGGAGGTTGCTTCGAAGCATTGAACACCACGGGTATCGCAAAGCGGTAGTTCCGGAGATTATTGTAGTATCGCCCCCACCCTACGGCAAAGACGAATTGTTGGCTGAAAAATATAAGGGAGCCGGAAAAAGAGTCCGGTTTTTCATAAAGGAATTTGAGAAAGTAGCCGCTGAAAACAACATCAAGTTCGTAAATATTTACGAACCGCTGGCCCCAGAGTTTGATACGTATTCAGATGATGGCGTGCATTTAGATGCTGAGGGACAGCAAATGATAGCAACGGCAATAAAAGCGGCATTGGGGGAGTAATCATTTTTAACCAAAAGGTCTTGAGGAAGCGATAGCAAATCCAGAGAGACTTTGATCCTTTGACAGTTTTTTAAACAATGGCAGAAAAATTCATTCATACCGATTTTCTACTGGAAACAAGGTACGCGCAGGAGCTCTACCACAGCTATGCGGCGAAGCAACCGATTATTGATTACCATTGCCATCTCTCCCCCGAAGCGATAGCCGAAAACAAAAAATTCTCTACCATCACCGAGGCGTGGCTCTACGGCGACCATTACAAATGGCGGGCGATGCGTACCATGGGTATTGAAGAAAAATACTGTACCGGTAACGCCTCGGATGAGGCGAAGTTTCTGAAATGGGCAAAGACCGTACCCGCGACCTTGAGGAATCCCCTCTATCATTGGACCCATCTGGAATTAAAACGATACTTTGATATTGATACATTACTGGACGAAAACTCGGCGGATTCCATTTATCGTGAAACCAACTTGCAATTGCAATCCCCGACGATGCACTGCCAAGATTTGTTGCGCAAAATGAACGTAAAGGTAATCTGTACCACCGATGACCCGGCGGACGAATTGAACGCGCATCAACGTATGGTATCAGATGATTTAAAGATGCTTCCTACCTTTAGGCCCGATGCTTGTTATGATTTTTTCAACCCTCATTATACTGCGTATCTAAAGAAACTGGGGGCCGCTGCCGACATCGAAATAAACGCATTACCCGATTTATACGCCTGCCTCATCAAACGTTTGGCGTACTTTGAAAGTCTGGGATGTAGGCTGGCCGATCACGGTCTGGAGTACATCCCGCAAGCGACCCACGACCATACGGCCTCCGTATCCGCTATTTTTATCAACATCCTTCAAGGAAAAACGGTTACGCCTCAAGAGGCCGATACGTTAAAGCTGGATATACTACTGTTCCTTTCCCGTGAATATCACAGACTACAATGGGTGCAGCAATTCCATTTGGGGGCATTGCGCAACAATAACGGGCGCATGCAAAAAATACTTGGGCCTGATGTGGGTTTTGATTCCATTGGTGACTTTAGCCAAGCCAAATCCTTAGCCTTATTTTTAAACCGATTGGATACCGAGGACCGACTTGCCAAAACCATACTCTACAATCTAAATCCGGCAGATAACGAGGTCATGGCCGCCATGCTGGGTAATTTCAATACTGGTGACATAAAAGGGAAGATACAGTGGGGGTCCGCATGGTGGTTTTTGGATACCCTCAAGGGGATGGAACAACAACTGGACACGGTCTCCAACCTCGGGCTTCTCAGTTGCTTTGTAGGCATGCTGACGGACTCCCGAAGTTTTCTCTCCTTTCCAAGGCACGAGTATTTTCGGCGTTTATTATGCAACCTCTTGGGCAATGACATCAAGAAAGGCCTACTGCCAAACGATATAGCAATGATCGGCAAATTAGTGACCCAAGTTTCGTATACGAATGCCCAAGAATATTTTGAATTTGATACCTGAATAACATGGCCATAGCAACATCAAATTCCGAATCGGCAGTGGTACAATTGGATACCAGGGATACGATTGCCGTAGCCTTAAAAGATTTGCCCAAAGGCTTTGTCGCATTGGTCAATGAAGATAAAATTGTACTTCAGGAATTCGTTCCCCAGAAACACAAATTCGCCTTGTTCGATCTTTCGAAAGGTGACGAAGTCTATATGTACGGCGTACTGGTAGGGCGTGCAAAGGCGGCAATACCCAAAGGGGGTGCCATCAAGGTTTCCAATCTGGCGCACGCGACCGGCAAGTACTCGATTCAAGGAAAGAACAGCTCGTGGAAATCTCCCGATAGCACCCCTTGGAAAGGTAAAACTTTTGACGGTTACCAACGTGAGGATGGTAAGGTTGGGACGGCAAACCATTGGTTGGTCATCCCCTTGGTGTTTTGCGAGAATAGGAACGTGGATGTCTTGGAAGAGTCCTTGTTGGAAGCTTTGGGATACCAAGCAAGAAAAGATTTCGCGGTCAATACCCATGCGCTTGTACAAGCGTATAAACAAGGGGCGACTTCAGATGAGCTGTATGCGACCCCGATCATGTACGGTAAGGAGGAGTTGAATAAAAATAGGCTTTTCAAGAACGTCGACGGCATCAAATTTTTAAGGCATAATGGAGGCTGCGGGGGAACCCGACAAGATTCGGAACTATTGTGCAATCTACTTGCAGGATACATCACAAACCCAAATACGGCAGGAGTAACCGTTTTAAGCCTGGGCTGCCAGAATGCTCAAATAGAGATGTTGCAAAAAGCGATTGCCCAGAACAACCCCCATTATTCAAGACCTATTTTCTATCTAGAACAACAGCGGAGTACCAGTGAAAGAGCGTTTATAGAACAAGCGGTCAAAGATACCTTTACCGGGCTTGTAGAAGCCAATAAAACCGCTCGAATGCCTTCCCCTTTGAGCAAGCTTACGTTAGGGTTGGAGTGTGGGGGCTCCGATGGTTTTTCCGGTCTTTCGGCCAATCCTGCCTTAGGGTACGCTTCCGATTTACTAGTAGCCTTGGGCAGTTCAGTTGTATTGTCCGAATTTCCTGAATTGAACGGGGTGGAACAGGAACTGATAAACAGATGTGCAGATCGGTCGAGCGCGGATAAATTTATCCGTTTGATGGATGAATACGCCAAAGCAGCGATTTCCGTAGGTTCCGGATTTGAAAACAATCCTTCTCCGGGAAATATCAAAGATGGGCTGATTACCGACGCCATGAAGTCCGCCGGGGCCGCAAAAAAAGGAGGAACATCTCCTATACGCGAAGTGTTGGACTATACCGAACAAGTCACGAAAAAAGGACTTCATCTGCTATGCACGCCCGGCAATGATGTTGAAAGTACGACCGGGCTGGTCGGTTCGGGCTGCAACATCATCGCTTTTACTACTGGCTTGGGCACGCCGACAGGCAACCCGCTTGCTCCCGTGATAAAGATAAGCAGCAATACGGCACTTTTTGAGCGTATGAACGACATGATCGATTTCGATGCCGGTCCAGTAATTACTGGTAAAAAGACCATTAAAGCAATGGGCGAGGAGTTACTGGATCTTATCATTAATACAGCTAGCGGTAAGGTACAGACCAAGGCACTCTTTAACGGACAAAATGATTTCATCCCTTGGAAACGGGGAATTTCACTATAGATAAAATGAACAGGTTAAATAGAAAGGTTGTCAATACAAGGGAAATATCCCCATCGCGGATACTCCAATTCGGGGGTGGAAACTTTTTAAGGGCTTTCCTGAATTGGATGGTCGATATCTTGAACGAAGAGACCGACTTTGACGGGAGCGTTATCGTCGTAAAACCAACGGAGCGAGGCAACTACAGTGATTTAATAGATCAAGAGGGTATTTACACCGTTCTACTGAACGGATTAAAACAAGGTGTTCCTGTGCAAGAAAAACGGATTGTGGAGTGCATTGGTCGCGTTGTGAACCCCTACCAAGATTGGGAGGCTTATCTGAAGACCGCCCATATTCCCACCATGCGTTTTATTGTTTCCAACACCACCGAAGCGGGTATTGTTTTCAGCGCTGAAGATGGCCTATCGGAAAAGCCGCCAAAACAATTTCCCGCGAAATTGACCCATTGGCTTCTTGAAAGGTTTACCCATTTTAAGGGAGCCCCCGATAAAGGCTGTATTTTTCTTCCCTGTGAGCTGGTCGAAAACAATGGTGTCCTTTTGAGGGACGCGATTATCGCTTACACACGGCATTGGAACCTTGGTGAAGCGTTTGAAACTTGGATATACGACCATAATAGTTTCTGTGACACGTTAGCAGACCGTATTGTATCGGGCTATCCCACCAAAAATTCACAAGAATTGGAACAGGAATTGGGCTATAACGATAAATTGATGGTCACCGGGGAAGTGTATCATAGTTGGATAATAAGAGCACCCAAACCCATTGAGCGCGAACTGCCCTTCTTTAAGACAGAACTCAATGTGCAATTTGTTCAGGACTTGGCCCCCTACCGCAATTTAAAGGTACGTTTATTGAATGGAGCCCATACGGCCATGGTGCCTATCGGCCTCTTGGCAGGTAAGCGAACGGTGGGGGAATTTATGGAAGATACGCTTTTAAAGGAGTACTTAAAGACTTTGGTTTTTGAGGAAATCGCCCCTTGCATAAAATCACTGCCCGAAAAGGAAATCTCAGCTTACGTAGCGGCAGTATTGATGCGCTTTGAAAATCCGTTCATACAACACCGTTTAGAAGCTATTTCCTTGAACAGCATTCCCAAATTCAAAACTAGGCTGCTACCCTCCTATCTTGATTATCTGGAACAAAAGAAATCGGCTCCCACATATTTTACATTAGCCTTAGCGGCCTTGCTTTTTCTTTATTCCGATAGTCACGGGATACCCGCTTTTGAAATCAAGGATGCCGATCACATCAAGCAAATGCTTTTCAGCTATTGGAAAAAACTGGACGAAAAACAGTGGACGACAGAAGAATTTTCTGATACAGTTTTAGAAGACATATTCAACGATTCCATACCCTTGGAGGCTCGGAATCTGATCGCTGAAACCTTACCAATGGTTTTGGATAAAATCAGAACTGATTCAATTCGCAACATATTGAAAATAATGTGAACATTTTTCGATTGCCCATACCGTAACCCATAAGCAACATTACAACCCAATTTATGAATAATAAAGATTTAGGTAACTATTCAGGTTTTAAATGGCAATGGGCCACAAACTGCCGGATAGCCCAAAAACAATCAAAAAAAAGCGGCCCAAATTTGGATCCTATGGAACTATTTCGGATCTTTCGGGAAAAGGCAA
>NZ_JBLFEO010000048.1:0-5943 GCF_047345505.1 Maribacter aquimarinus
GGGGGCCTTGGCCGTTGGCCGTGCCCCGGGGATGCCGCGCCGTCCCCGGCGCGGGCGAACAATTGCCCTGGATGATTTGCAATTTTGGCAAAAATGGTGTAAGTTCAAGGTCCTTTTCAAAAGAGGGCAGGGGGCAAAGGCTTCAATGGCAGGGACTTGCGGGGACAAGGGCAAAAACCTTCATTTTTTCTTCGCGATTCCCTTGTGGATCAAAAAAGTCGGTTTACATTTGCACCCCGTTTCGGGCCATTGTCCCGGGGCGTGTGCAAGTTCATTTGAAGCGTTGTTTTCCTTTTTTTTGCCGCCGGCGGGATTTTTTTTCCAAAAGGTGTTGCGGGGGAGAAAAACAGTTGTATATTTGCAGCCGCTTAGACGATAGGTCTTGGCGACGGCGCGCCGGGGACGGCGCGGCGGGAGAGGAGTTCATTGAAATATTGTGGAGACACCGGAGGCCTTTTTTGGGGGCGCGTACGGTGTCGGTAGAGAATACGAAAAAGACCGAGAGAATTTATATTTTTTTGATTAGACCAAAGACCGGGCCGGAGACCTTGGAGGCGTTGGGGCAATTTATTTATGACACAACGATGAAGAGTTTGATCCTGGCTCAGGATGAACGCTAGCGGCAGGCCTAACACATGCAAGTCGAGGGGCAGCGGGGGTAGCTTGCTACCTGCCGGCGACCGGCGCACGGGTGCGCACCGCGTATGGAACCTACCTTCCACAGGGGAATAGCCCAGGGAAACTTGGATTAATGCCCCGTGGCACCTCTTTCCGGCATCGGGGAGGGGTTAAAGCCTTCGGGCGGTGGAAGATGGCCATGCGTCCCATTAGTTAGATGGTAGGGTAACGGCCTACCATGACCGCGATGGGTAGGGGCCCTGAGAGGGGGATCCCCCACACTGGTACTGAGACACGGACCAGACTCCTACGGGAGGCAGCAGTGAGGAATATTGGACAATGGGCGAGGGCCTGATCCAGCCATGCCGCGTGCAGGAAGAATGCCCTATGGGTGGTAAACTGCTTTTGTACGGGAAGAAAAAGGGCCACGTGTGGCCCCTTGACGGTACCGTAAGAATAAGGACCGGCTAACTCCGTGCCAGCAGCCGCGGTAATACGGAGGGTCCGAGCGTTATCCGGAATTATTGGGTTTAAAGGGTCCGTAGGCGGGCCGGTAAGTCAGAGGTGAAAGTTTGCAGCTCAACTGTAAAATTGCCTTTGATACTGCCGGTCTTGAGTCACGGTGAAGTTGGCGGAATATGTAGTGTAGCGGTGAAATGCATAGATATTACATAGAACACCGATTGCGAAGGCAGCTGACTAACCGTGCACTGACGCTGATGGACGAAAGCGTGGGGAGCGAACAGGATTAGATACCCTGGTAGTCCACGCCGTAAACGATGGATACTAGCTGTCCGGGTCCTTGAGACCTGGGCGGCCAAGCGAAAGTGATAAGTATCCCACCTGGGGAGTACGTTCGCAAGAATGAAACTCAAAGGAATTGACGGGGGCCCGCACAAGCGGTGGAGCATGTGGTTTAATTCGATGATACGCGAGGAACCTTACCAGGGCTTAAATGCATGTTGACAGGGGCAGAGATGTCCTTTCCTTCGGGCAATTTGCAAGGTGCTGCATGGTTGTCGTCAGCTCGTGCCGTGAGGTGTCAGGTTAAGTCCTATAACGAGCGCAACCCCTACCGTTAGTTGCCAGCATGTCATGATGGGGACTCTAACGGGACTGCCGGTGCAAACCGTGAGGAAGGTGGGGACGACGTCAAATCATCACGGCCCTTACGTCCTGGGCCACACACGTGCTACAATGGCCGGCACAGAGAGCAGCCACCCCGCAAGGGGGAGCGAATCTACAAAACCGGTCACAGTTCGGATCGGGGTCTGCAACTCGACCCCGTGAAGCTGGAATCGCTAGTAATCGGATATCAGCCATGATCCGGTGAATACGTTCCCGGGCCTTGTACACACCGCCCGTCAAGCCATGGAAGCCGGGAGTGCCTGAAGTCCGTCACCGCAAGGAGCGGCCTAGGGCAAGATCGGTAACTAGGGCTAAGTCGTAACAAGGTAGCCGTACCGGAAGGTGCGGCTGGAACACCTCCTTTCTAGAGACATCCCCTTCGGGGGGGTCCCCCGACCGCACCGACGGTCCCGGCCCGGTCCAAGGTCTAATTATTTTAAGGTTCTTTCCGTTGGGTCTTTTTTTGCTCTGCCACGTCCACAATGATGATATATAGGATACCCTCCCTTTGGGGGCGGGTAATTGAAGTCCCATAGCTCAGCTGGTTAGAGCGCTACACTGATAATGTAGAGGTCGGCAGTTCGAGTCTGCCTGGGACTACGGGCAACGGCGGTGCGCACTGCGCTGTCGGGCGAACGTTCATTGGTATCGCACTTATTGGAAATTCTAGGAGTTGAGCGGTGGTTGGTCACTAACTACCGACTGCCATGTACTGACTACTAGTATATGGGGGATTAGCTCAGCTGGCTAGAGCGCCTGCCTTGCACGCAGGAGGTCATCGGTTCGACTCCGATATTCTCCACAGGTCCGCCGCTCCCCCCGGGGCGCGGTGGGCGCGACAGGTTCATTGACATATTGGGACAGATCCGGGCACGGCCTCACGGCCGGCGCCCGGGATTTGGAACGGACGTCCCATCGGTTATTCCGGTGGGGCGCGAACAACTAGAGTAAAGAGTATAGAGTATTATCGATTACGGCGAATAGAAAGGTTTGGCGACAAGCTGGAAAAGGGCGTATGGGGAATGCCTAGGCTCTCAGAGGCGAAGAAGGACGTGATAAGCTGCGAAAAGCCGCGGGGATCGGCACACACGATATGATCCGCGGATGTCCGAATGGGGCAACCCACCACGTTGAAGGCGTGGTATCCCGCAAGGGAGGCGAACCCGGGGAACTGAAACATCTAAGTACCCGGAGGAGGAGAAAACAATAGTGATTCCGATAGTAGCGGCGAGCGAAATCGGATTAGCCCAAACCGTCGTTGTCTCGGCAACGGCGGGGTTGTAGGACCACGATGTTCGAACAGTGATGAACCAGAGCGCTTTGGAAAGAGCGGCCATAGACGGTGATAGCCCGGTATGGGAAAAGAGCTGTTGGATAGTGGTATCCTGAGTAGCGCGGGGCACGTGAAACCCTGTGTGAATCCGGCGGGACCATCCGCCAAGGCTAAATACTCCTGAGAGACCGATAGTGAACCAGTACCGTGAGGGAAAGGTGAAAAGAACCCTGAACAAGGGAGTGAAATAGATCCTGAAACCATGCGCCTACAAGCGGTCGGAGCCCTTCGGGGTGACGGCGTGCCTTTTGCATAATGAGCCTACGAGTTACTATCACTGGCAAGGTTAAGCCCTTCAGGGGCGGAGCCGCAGCGAAAGCGAGTCTTAACAGGGCGTTTGAGTCAGTGGCAGTAGACGCGAAACCGTGCGATCTACCCATGGGCAGGGTGAAGCTGTGGTAACACACAGTGGAGGCCCGAACCCGTTGACGTTGAAAAGTCTTGGGATGACCTGTGGGTAGGGGTGAAAGGCCAATCAAGCTCGGAAATAGCTCGTACTCCCCGAAATGCATTTAGGTGCAGCGTTGACAACAGTTTTATAGAGGTAGAGCTACTGATTGGATGCGGGGGCTTCACCGCCTACCAATTCCTGACAAACTCCGAATGCTATAAAATGGTGGTCAGCAGTGAGGGCATGGGTGCTAAGGTCCATGTCCGAGAGGGAAAGAACCCGGACCATCGGCTAAGGTCCCCAAATATGTGCTAAGTTGACAAAACGCGGTGGAACTGCACCGACAGCCAGGATGTTGGCTTGGAAGCAGCCATTCATTTAAAGAGTGCGTAACAGCTCACTGGTCGAGCGGTTCCGCATGGATAATGATCGGGCATAAGCACATTACCGAAGCCATGGCCTCCGCACCCGTTGCGGAGGGGTAGGGGAGCATTGCAGTGCCGCCGAAGGCGCACCCGTGAGGGGCGCTGGAGGAGCTGCAAACGAAAATGTAGGCATAAGTAACGATAATGCGGGCGAGAAACCCGCACGCCGAAAGACCAAGGTTTCCCCAGCTATGCTAATCAGCTGGGGGTCAGTCGGGACCTAACGCGAACCCGAAAGGGGCAGTGGATGGACAACGGGTCAACATTCCCGTACCCGCACATCGTTGAAAGCGACGGAGGCGAGAGGTTGGTGCGTGCAGACGGAATTGCACGTTGAAGGGAGCGGCAACGCCCCGAGAGTACACTAAGGCTCCGGCCAAGGTGACAATCCAGCGGATCGACTTCCAAGAAAAGCGAGATGTGCGGCCCGTACCGCAAACCGACACAGGTGGTCGGGATGAGCATTCTAAGGCGCTCGAGAGATTCATGGCTAAGGAACTAGGCAAAATTGACGCGTAACTTCGGGAGAAGCGTCGCCCCCTTACGGGGGGGCCGCAGTGAAAAAGTCCAGGCGACTGTTTATCAAAAACACAGGGCTCTGCCAATTCGAGAGAAGAAGTATAGGGCCTGACACCTGCCCGGTGCCGGAAGGTTAAGGGGAGACGTCATTCCTTCGGGGAGAAGCGTTGAACTGAAGCCCCGGTAAACGGCGGCCGTAACTATAACGGTCCTAAGGTAGCGAAATTCCTTGTCGGGTAAGTTCCGACCTGCACGAATGGTGCAACGATCTGGACACTGTCTCGGCCATGAGCTCGGTGAAATTGTAGTATCGGTGAAGATGCCGGTTACCCGCAGTGGGACGAAAAGACCCCGTGCACCTTTACTATAGCTTCGTATTGACCTTGGTCAAACAATGTGTAGGATAGCTGGGAGGCTTTGAAGCTGCGTCGCCAGGCGCGGTGGAGCCGTTGTTGAAATACCAGCCTTTGTTTGATCGGGGCCTAACCCTCTTTCGAGGGGACAGTGCGTGGTGGGTAGTTTGACTGGGGTGGTCGCCTCCAAAAGAGTAACGGAGGCTTCTAAAGGTGCCCTCAACACGGTTGGCAATCGTGTGCAGAGTGCAATGGCACAAGGGCGCTTGACTGAGAGACACACAGGTCGATCAGGTAGGAAACTAGAGCATAGTGATCCGGTGGTTCCGCATGGAAGGGCCATCGCTCAAAGGATAAAAGGTACGCCGGGGATAACAGGCTGATCTCCCCCAAGAGCTCACATCGACGGGGGGGTTTGGCACCTCGATGTCGGCTCGTCACATCCTGGGGCTGGAGAAGGTCCCAAGGGTTGGGCTGTTCGCCCATTAAAGTGGCACGCGAGCTGGGTTCAGAACGTCGTGAGACAGTTCGGTCTCTATCTACTGCGGGCGTTAGAAATCTGAGTGGAGCTGACCCTAGTACGAGAGGACCGGGTCGGACCGACCGCTGGTGCACCAGTTGTCCCGCCAGGGGCACCGCTGGGTAGCTATGTCGGGATCGGATAAGCGCTGAAAGCATATAAGCGCGAAACCGGCCACAAGATGAGATTTCTTTAAAGGGCCGTGGGAGATGACCACGTTGATAGGCCACAGGTGGAAGTGCAGCAATGCATGCAGCCGAGTGGTACTAATTGCCCGTCGGGCTTGCGCCCACATCCGCCCCCCGTGCCCCAGGGCACCGGGGGGGGACACCTTTTTACAAGCTCTAAGCGATGATGTTCCATATTCTCTGCACAAGTTCGTTCGCGCACCTCGGGCCACCGTGTCCGGGACGCGTTCCATATCTGTCCCTTTATTATGTCATATAAGGTCTTCAAGACTTAGGTGGCCATGGCGACGGGGCCCACCCCTTACCATTCCGAACAGGGAAGTTAAGCCCGTTTGCGCCGATGGTACTGCTATACCAAGTGGGAGAGTAGGTAGCCGCCTTTTTTCGGGGTCCCCTTTTGCAATCGCAAAAGGGGACCCTTTTTTTATGGGAAAACCCCAAATGGCAGACCCATGGACAGCTTTGTCC
>NZ_JBLFEO010000049.1:0-5855 GCF_047345505.1 Maribacter aquimarinus
GCGTCATAAAGGGGCTCTTAAGCAAGGTTTTTGCACCGATCGGAAATGGTGGCCGAAATGCGCCCCGAATCGTAGCGGCCTAAAGTTTATAATCCTTGCGAAAATCAGCAAGCCCTAAATAAAACGAACAAACCCCTAAGCGCCCACCCAAAAACCCAAATTATTCGGTCATTTTCATCATTAAGGACAAAATTTCGATTTTTTTTACTACCAACTACCAACTATCCACTACCCACTACCCACTATCATTTACAACAATTTTTCCAGAATACGCTCCACACCGTGTTCGTCGTTGCTGCGGGTACGGTATTTGGCACTGGCCAGCACCTTGGGGTGGGCATTTTCCATGGCAAAGCTATAATCGGACAAGGCCAACATCTCCAGGTCGTTGTTGTAATCGCCAAAGACCAGCAATTCGTCCGCGGCCACTTGGTGCAGGTGCATCAGCTTCCGTAGGGCATAGCCCTTATGGGCGTTTGGGCTGGAGATATCCACCCAATGGCTGCCGGAAATCTTAACCTGGAGCTCTTTTTCAAGGGGGCGCACATAGGGATAAATGTGCTCTTCGGAGCCCTCAAAATGAAACAGGGCCAGTTTTATGATCTCTTGGGAAACCTCTTCCAACCGCGGTACCAGTTCAAATTTGGAATAATATTCCTTTAGTTTTTGCACAAAGGCCTCGGACCCTGCGCCCAGATAGGCGGTGTGCTTGCCGCAAAGCACCGGATGCACACCCTCCGCGGCCTCCAACAGGGACAAACTCTCTAAAATATGGGAATGGGGCAGGGGCGTGCTCAGCAGTTCTTGGCCTCCCGCCACAACAAAGCCGCCATTTTCGGCCACCACAATAATGTCGTTCTTTATGGGGCTTAGTTTGTCTATTATACTGTTGTATTGTCTTCCGCTGGCGGCCACAAAAATAATGTTCTTGGAGCGCAGCGCGGCAAAGAGCTCAAAAAACCGGGGGCTCACTTCATGATCGGAATTCAGCAAGGTGCCGTCCATATCGGTCACCACCATTTTTATCTTGGATAGGTCCATACAAAAGTTTTAAAGGATGCAAAGGTATTTGTAATGGGGGCGATTATGGCTTAGTTTTACCAGAAATTGTGACGCTATCTTTTTTCAGGGAGAAGTGGCCCGCCGTCCAAGGCGATTTTTTTAATGTCTCCAAGAGCGTATCCAAGAAAAGAATATGGAATTCCACCAAAAGCAAATACGGCTCAGACCTCATTCCAGGGGCTTTCACTTGATCACCCGGACGGTGGAAGACGCCATTCCCGAAATCAAGGGCATCACCACGGGCATTTGTCAGGTTTTTATCCAGCACACTTCGGCGAGCTTGGCCATCAATGAAAATGCCGACCCCACTGTGCGCACCGATATGGAGCGCCATTTTAACGTCATGGTGCCCGAAAATGCCCCCTATTACATCCATACCTATGAAGGGCCGGACGATATGCCCGCCCACATCAAGGCATCTTTGTTGGGCGCTTCAGTGCAGGTTCCCATAAGCGGGGGAAGATTGAATCTGGGCGTCTGGCAGGGCATTTATCTCTGCGAGCACCGTGATCGGGCTTCTGGCCGAAGTTTGGTCATAACGGCATTTGGTAACTGAATAAGGATGTCAGGCTGAGCGAAGTCGAAGCCCTGATTAAGTTCAGATATTATTTTTTTGCTGGAGTTGCTCCCGTAAAAACCGCACTTCTTCCTGCAAATGGGCAAGCTGGTTTTCGTACTGCTTATTGAGTGCTTCGGGAAAATGATTGTTGCCATCATTGAACTTACCCAAATGGTTGCCATTATGGAGCACCAAGCTGTTGTGAGACCAAATCGGTTCCACGGGGTCAGTTTCGCGTGTTTTATGGATGTTGGGCAGTAGGTCCCCACCCAGTTTTATGGCGTTGTTCTTCCCGCAGCTGGCAACTGGGAACAGGTGAAGCTAGGGCAAAAAAAAAATCCAGCCCTTGTGAGCTGGATTTTTCTTGAGTGAGATATGCGTTCCGTTTATTTTACCTTCTCCACAATGGCCTTGAAGGCATCGGGGTGGTTCATGGCCAGATCGGCCAGCACTTTACGGTTCAATTCTATACCGTTCGCCTTTACCTTCCCCATGAACTGTGAATACGACATTCCGTGCATACGGGCCCCGGCATTGATACGGGTGATCCACAGCGCGCGGAAATTTCGTTTCTTGTTCCTGCGGTCCCTATAGGCATAGAGCATCGCTTTTTCTACCGCGTTCTTGGCTACGGTCCAAACATTTTTACGTCTTCCAAAGTATCCTTTGGCTTGCTTCATCACCTTTTTTCTTCGGGCTCTGGAAGCTACTGCATTTACTGATCTTGGCATTTTTTCTAATTGTTTTTGTAGTGGGCGGCACTCAAAACGTGCACTTTCAATCTAAAATCTAAAATCTAAAATCTAAAATCTAAAATCTAAATTCTACATTCCAATTGCCCAACTCCATGGTGTTACATTTTACCTTTTAAGTACAACTTACTTTAAACGCAGTTGTTCCTTAATGCTGTTGACATCGTGATCGTGCACCAGGGTGCTGTGTGTCAACGCAAGCTTGCGCTTTTTGCTCTTCTTTGTAAGAATGTGGCTTTTAAAGGCGTGCTTTCTTTTGATTTTTCCCGTGCCCGTAAGCTTAAATCGCTTCTTAGCGCTGGATTTTGTTTTTTGTTTCGGCATTTTCTGCTTTTTATTTAATTGATCTCACTCTGTATGCTGTCCTTTCCACAGGGAAAGTACAGTAAGCGTTATGTAAATTGGTTCGCCAAGGGCAAACCAATTCTTTCTTGTTCATCTTGTCATGTTACGGCTCGGGGCCTCTTCCACCATTGCCATAATACGTTGGCCCATTTCATTATGAGGCAAACCAAGGACAGCTTTTCAGAGGCCCTTATTTCAATCTAAACGCCGCCCATAGTGCACGGGCAGCGTTAGGGTGATCGGTGCAAATCCAGCTGTGCGAAGCGCACCCAAAGGCTTTACTTTTTGGTCTTGGGGGCAATGAACATGGTCATTCTCTTGCCTTCCAGTTTGGGCATCTGTTCCACCTTGCCCAGTTCTTCCAGTTCCGAGGCCAAGCGCAACAATAAAATTTCGCCTTGGTCCTTGTACACAATGCTTCGTCCTTTAAAGAAAACATAGGCCTTTAACTTGGCACCATCCTTCAGGAACTTTTCCGCGTGCTTCTTCTTGAACTCGTAATCGTGGTCGTCCGTGTTGGGTCCAAACCGTATTTCCTTCACCACTACCTTGGAGGCTTTCGCCTTCATGGCCTTCTCCCGCTTTTTTTGCTCATAGAGAAACTTCTTGTAGTCTATGATCTTGCACACGGGCGGATCTGCCTTGGGCGATATCTCCACGAGGTCCAGCCCAATTTCGGCGGCTTTGTCCTTGGCCTGGGCCAGGGAGTACACCCCAACTTCCACATTGTCTCCCACAAGGCGTACCTCCCTCGCCGTTATTCTTTCATTGATTTTATGGGGGTTCTTGTTTTCCCTCCTTGGCTGTGGCCTAAATCTCTTTCTAATTGCTATGACGTACTGTTTTTGGTTATACAATCAATTTCCGTGGTCTTAAAAAATGATCCAATGGGATCAACTGTTTTTTTAAAACGACTTTAAGGTACTATTTATTTCCGTAGTAACCAAGTCTGCAAAGGCCTCCAGTGAAATGGCTCCCAAATCCTCGCCGCCGTGGCGTCTCACGGAGATGGTATTGGCCTTTTCATCGTTCTCGCCCACCACCAGCATAAAGGGTATTTTGTTCATTTCGGCCTCCCTTATCTTCTTGCCAACGGTCTCGCTCCTGTTATCAATGAGCGCGCGAATTTCGTGATTTTCCAAGGATTTCAAAACTTTTTGCGCATAATTTTCGTGTTTCTCGCTCACGGGCAGCACTATGGCCTGCTCCGGAGTGAGCCAAAGGGGGAAGTTTCCTCCCGTATGCTCCAGCAAAAGGGCAATGAAGCGTTCCATACTGCCAAAGGGCGCACGGTGGATCATTACCGGGCGGTGCATCTCGTTGTCGCTGCCCTTATAGGTGAGGTCAAAGCGCTCCGGCAGGTTGTAATCTACCTGTATGGTGCCCAGCTGCCACTGCCGGCCAAGGGCATCCTTGATCATGAAATCCAGTTTGGGGCCGTAAAAGGCCGCCTCTCCGGATTCCACCACAAACTCCAGCCCCTTCTCGGTGGCGGCGTTGATAATGGCCTGCTCTGCCTTTTCCCAATTTTCCACGGAGCCAATGTACTTGTCCGGTGTATCCAGGTCCCTGACGGAGACCTGGGCCGTGAACTCATCAAAGCCCAGGGAGTTCAGCACATAAAGCGATAGGTCGATCACGTTCTTGAACTCTTGGTCCAGCTGGTCCGGCATACAGAAAATATGGGCATCATCCTGGGTAAATCCGCGCACGCGGGTAAGGCCGTGCAGCTCGCCGCTCTGCTCGTAGCGGTACACCGTGCCAAATTCGGCAAAGCGTTTGGGCAGGTCCTTGTAGCTAAAGGGCTTGGCATTATAGATTTCGCAGTGGTGCGGGCAATTCATGGGTTTCAGCAAGAATTCCTCGTCCTCTTTAGGGGTGTGTATGGGCTGGAAACTGTCTGCCCCGTACTTGGCATAGTGCCCGGAGGTCACATAAAGGTCTTTCTGTCCAATATGTGGGGTCACCACCATTTCGTAACCTGCTTTTTTCTGCGCTTTTTTAAGAAACTGCTCCAAACGGTCGCGCAGGGCGGCGCCTTTGGGCAGCCATAGCGGTAGGCCCTGTCCCACCTTTTGGGAAAAAGTAAATAGCTCCAGTTCCTTGCCCAATTTCCTGTGGTCGCGCTTTTTGGCCTCCTCCAAGAGTTCCAGATATTCCTTCAGTTCCTTTTGCTTGGGAAAAGAGATGCCGTACACCCGGGTAAGCTGTTTGTTATTTTCGTCCCCGCGCCAATAGGCACCGGCCACGCTCAAGATCTTAATGGCCTTAACCATTCCCGTGTTGGGAAGATGCCCGCCGCGGCAAAGATCGGTAAAGGTGTCATGGTCGCAAAACGTGATGTCGCCGTCCTGGAGGTTTTCAATGAGCTCCACCTTGTACTCATTGCCTTGGCCTTGGTAAAAGGCCAGGGCATCGGCCTTGGAGACGGAGCGCATTTTAAAGTCATGCTTGCCCCGGGCGATTTCCAATGCCCGCTGCTCAATCTTTTCAAAATCCTTATCGGAGAGGTTGCCCTCCGGTAGGTCCACATCGTAATAGAAACCATTCTCAATGGCTGGGCCTATGGTGAGCTTAATGCCCGGGTACAGTTCTTCCAGGGCCTGGGCCACAATGTGGCTGGTGCTGTGCCAAAAGGCCGTCTTCCCTTCTTTGTCCCTCCAGGTGAAAAGGACCAGCTTGCCATCTGTTCGCAGGGGGGTCACGTTTTCCACCGTGGTACCGTTGAACTTTGCGGATATCACGTTGCGGGCAAGGCCCTCGCTAATGCTCTTGGCCACGTCAATGGGCGTGGTACCTTCTTCGTAGGGTCTAACGGATCCGTCCGGTAGGGTAATGTTGATCATATTGTTGCATTAATAGGTAAGGGGCAAAGATAGCACCTTGTTTTTAGGCCCACAACCACCCAGTTGTCCTCTTTTGTGGTGTTGGGCCAAGGCGGATGGCCCAAAAAGCCCGCACCTTCAAAAAATCAGTTGCGTTGCAACGGCGCCGTTGGGGCGTATCGGGCTCTCGGGGGCCTTGGCCGTTGGCCGTGCCCCGGGGATGCCGCGCCGTCCCCGGCGCGGGCGAACAATTGCCCTGGATGATTTGCAATTTTGGCAAAAATGGTGTAAGTTCAAGGTCCTTTTCAAAAG
>NZ_JBLFEO010000005.1:0-232260 GCF_047345505.1 Maribacter aquimarinus
ATGAAAAAAAAAATTAAAAATAAACGTTAACTTCAGCACCAAAATGAGTCGATCTCGTGCACTTGATTTGCACTGCTCATTTTCATCCGCCGCAGGTGGTATACATTGACCGCCCTATCCAATAGTCCCAGTTTTGCGAATTTTTTGCCTTAGCGCAAGCAGTTAGAAAAAGAACAAGCCTTTCTTTTACTCCATCAGTTACTCCCGCAATTGATGCCTTATTAGCTCCACTAGTACCTCCATGATCGACTCCACGAACAGGAATAGGGATTATGGTTTTGAATGTAGCTCCTTCAATAAATTGAGGATTATTTTTACCCGAATAGGCTTTGATATACTTATTCACATGGAGGATTCCCGAGTCTAATTCATCAAATCGGACCAGTTCCATAAAGAACTTGGCAATTGAAGGGTTTTTGGGAAATGGCGAAAAGTCAGTCGGAGTCAAGGGGCCTTCTCCGTGCGGATTGTTCGCATTCTCGGTTTTTGAAATCTATTTCTTCTTATCCAATGTGTTCTTGCCAACATTATAAGCATAGGTGGCACAAGGTACATATTGTAAGGTTACGCCTTGAAATTCCTTTTGGGTTTTGACATCGATAGTGGTTGCCAATGCGGATGTTAGCTTATTCCAATTACAGAAATCAATAAGGCTTTTTAACTCGCTAGGTTTTTCTTCATATCTATTGCTCCATTTTATTTCCAATGCCCAAATAGGTTTTAAGGTGCCATCATCGATTCCCACCATATCTACTTCCCCTTTTCCCCAACGGGCATAATACGGATTGAACCAATCACGGTGCATCCACTGTGAGTAAATAGCGGTTTCTACCAAGTTGCCCATGCGCTTTTCGTTGGTAATGGCCAAGGGCGTGAATAGCGCGGCGTACAAAGACGGGTTTGAGAGGTACATTTTAAACTTTACCTCTCTTTTGAAACGTTTCCCGCTCTGATCTACCCTACTGATTTTCTTGACCAAAAATGCTGATTCCAAATATTCAATATACCTTTTTATAAGATGTTTTTTTACACCAGAAGTTCTACTCAATTCTTCATATTCAAATTCATGAGCCGTATTAAAACAAATAGTGGTAAAGAGCCTGTTTAGTTCTTGCACGTCCTTAATACCGTACAAACTTGGTAGATCGCGCAACAGTACTTTATCCACAATATCCTGTTTTATATAGCGTCCTGGATTTTTTTGCATTTGAGGCGAGAAGATAATCTCGGGATACCCTCCAAAGTTGATATACTTCACAAAATGTTCGTTCAATAATTGTGTGTTTACCGTATCATAAAAGGGTTTTTCCTTCCCTTTCCACAGTAAATTGCTCTCTACCATTAAGTGCTGTAGATTGTTTATATGTATGTATTCGTAGAAGGTGAGGGGTGGTAATAAGAAATCTGTAAAACGCCCTGCGCCGCTCTCATTGCTTTTAAATTTTAAGGCAGCGGCGGCACTACCAGATACTATAAATTTTGTGCCGCGATAACTGTCCACCAGTGTTTTTAGATGAATTTCCCAATCTTTCAAATACTGGATTTCGTCAAAAAATACAAAGCAGTCTTTAGGGTTTTGATTGCCGATGGCTTCCAAAGCATATTTGAAAAGCTCCTCTAAAGCAATATTGGTATAAATGGGATTTTCTACCGTAATGAAAATAATCTTTTGGGCGGGTACCCCTTCATCCAACAACTCCTGAATGGTGTGGTGCAACATTACGGTTTTTCCTACCCTTCTTGGTCCCATTAGCACAACGGCCCTGTTGATGGACTGGTCAAATACCATAGGTTTGAAAATATCAAAGTACAATCGGCGTTGCATCGCATTGTAATCTTCTTCAATGCCATTGTTGCGCCACCAGTAATTTTCAAACTGGATGCGCTCTAAAACCTGAGATTTAGATATTTTTTCAATCATTATTTCCTTACTTTGTTCAAAAATAATAAAATAAGTAATATTTTTTATCTTAATTTATACAAAATAGACTTGATAAGGAAATTACTCGATGTTTTTTCGCTTAGTTCGTAGTTTACTTTATCCAACGGTTTCGTGTTAGATTTTTCCTGCAATCGAAAAATTGCCCTATTTTAGAACGCTGAACCCCACTACCGACCATTAATGATATTCAACGAAGACTCCAGGGTAAAAATACCTTCCATACTACATCTTATTAAACTGGGGTACAACTATTTGTCTCTATCCGAACAAACATGGGATGAATCAACGAATATTTTTACAGCTATTTTTAAGGGAAGTATTCAACGGTTAAATCCAGAATTGGATGCAGATGCTATTTCCCGATTGTATGCGGAAGTTTCGCTTTGTCTAAAAAGCTAATAAACTTGGAAAACAAAGAAATACCGGAAATAGAACTTTTTACCGATGGCGGAGCAGAACCCAACCCTGGCAAAGGTGGGTTTGGTGTAATTCTCAGTTACAAGGGAAGGCAAAAAGAATTCTTTGAAGGTTACGAGTTCACCACCAATAATAGAATGGAGTTGATGGCCGTAATCTTTGGTCTGGAAAAAATAAAAACCAAGGCAGCGGTCACGGTGTTTTCAGATTCTAAATACGTGATAGATGGTATAGAAAAAGGTTGGGCAGAAAATTGGGAACGAAACAATTGGATTCGTAGAAAGGGTAATTTAGTACTCAATAAAGACCTATGGGAAAGGTTGTTGGATGTCATAGATAAACATATAGTCACTTTTAACTGGATAAAAGGGCACGCTGGCCATAGACAGAATGAACGTTGTGATGCTTTGGCTAAAGAAGGTATTAACTCAGACAGTAAAAATACCGATGAAGGATACCTGGAATACTTGGAGCATATAGACTGGTACCAAGAAAAGAAAATAGAAAAGGAGGGTGACTTATGCAGAAAATGCAATACAGCCGTTATAAAAAAGAGTCCAAAGAAAAGAAAGATAAAACCAGGTCAAAATTATTATTTTGAGTATTATCTATTTTGCCCAAATTGTAAAGCCATGTATATGGTGAATGGGGCAAAAAGAGAAGTGTCAGATGGCGACACTTTATTTTCGGCCTCAAATTATTAAAGATTACTTAATGAAAAACCTTTCAACCAAAACAGATTTATCCACATTAAACGATAAGCAACGTGCGGCTGTACTATCCGAATGTAATCGTCTGCTTGTTTTGGCAGGTGCAGGTTCAGGAAAAACCAAAACCTTACTGCATAAAATTAATTATCTGGTAGAGGATAAGCTGGTAGATGCCAAAAACATTCTTGCAGTAACTTTTACTAAAAATGCAGCCCATGAGATGCTTGATAGGTTGATTGTGTCTGCAGACAACACGGGTTACTATGAAAAATTTCTGCAGACTAAAGGCAGTTCCATAACTGAAAAAAGTAAAGCACGCCAATCGTTTTTAAAAAAATTTCCATGGTTGGATAAATTAACCGTTAAAACTATACATAGTCTGTGTTATCAAATCATAAAAACTGATGGGGTACATGTATTTGACAATAAATTTAAAATAGTAGCCGACCAAAAATCAAGTAGTGAATTTTATGGAAGTACTGCACAAGAGACCGTTAGTCAAATCATTGAGAAGGTCACGATTAATTTGTCTAATGATAAGATGTTTCTATTGAAATTGAAACGATACATTTTAGATTATTTTGTAGACTTCATTCACCAGCATAAAGAACAAGAGGAATTTAGGCCCAAAGGTAAATTCTTTACAAGTTTAAAGGGAGATAAAGTTCGTTCAAAATCTGAGCAATATATTGCAGATTGGCTTTATCGAAATAGTATTGACTATGTGTACGAACCAGAGGTAAAAGTTGGGAGCTCGGCGTTCCATCCAGATTTTTTTATTCCCCAAGCAAATATTTATTTAGAACACATAAGCGCTAAAAGTTATCCGTCTTTTTGGAAAGAGGGCAAAATGAAGATCGCCGGTAATACTTGTATAAAAACTTACGATGATGCCACCCATAACTCCGCAGTATTCAATAAGGTTTTAGATCGGGTAATTAAAGGTAGGATCAGTGCTGATTTAAGTTCAGCAACAGTTCTTCATTACGACGAAGAGTTCTCAAATTTCAGAAAAGAAATAAAAAGCTTTTATAGGGAGGTAAATGAGGTAAGGAACAAAATTGTGACCTCAGAAAAGTCTGTAGAACAGATTATAAAAGAGGCTTCGGAAAGTGATTTTGAAAGAGTTCGTATGTTCTACGAACTTGCAATACCTATTATAAATGAATTCAATGGTTATTGCACCAATAGGTCATATTTGGATTTTGATGGGTTATTGACCAAGAGTATTCAATTGTTACAAGAGTACCCAAACATTCGTGAACGATATCAGGATAGATATAAATACATTTTGGTAGATGAGTTTCAGGATGTAAATAATCTACAGGTAAAATTGCTTAATCTACTTTCAAAAGAGTCAACACAACTATTTTGTGTTGGCGATGATTGGCAGAGCATATACGGTTTTCGAGGGTCTGAAATAGCCTATATAGTAGATTTTAAAGAACATTTTGCTGATTCTGAATTACTAACGCTCAATTTAAATTACAGAAGTACAGACCCTATTGTTAGCGCATCTACGGAGGCTATCAAGAAAAATAAGTTTCAAATACCAAAAGAAATAAAAGCGGTTAAGCGAGGTGGACAAAAGATTAAAATCTTTTATGAAGAACAAGACGGTCATTCACACGCCTTTATTCGGGAAACAATAGAAAAACACATTGGCGAAGGTATAAATCCAGAAGATATTTTAGTGCTTTATAGAAGGTCGGCGATGGCATCAAATTTAAGGCAAGCTTTAAAATATAGCGGTCACAAAATTCAATTTAAAACTATCCATGGCGCAAAAGGATTAGAGGCTAAGGTGGTGTTTATTTTAGGATTGCACTCTAATAAGGGAGGATTTCCCGATCCTTGGCTACAAGATAAAATTTACCAAGTCATAAAACCTACGGATTACGATTATTTGCTGGAAGAGGAACGAAGGCTATTCTATGTAGCTCTGACAAGAGCAGAGGAATACCTTTATTTGATATCTCAAAAAGGAGCAATTTCTGATTTTATTAGGGATATCCCAACGGAGTTTATTTATCAAGAACAAGCTGAAAATGATTTTACCGGCAATAGCGTAGTACTTTGTTCTAGTTGCGAGTCTAAAATAGAAGATCATTATAGGTTCTGTCCAGAATGTGGAAGCTCAATAGTTGAAGAAACTATAGAGTCTTAAAGTTTAGCTGAGAAACAAAGAATGGCAAAGTATAAGTAATTTACCCACTACTTATATGGCATCGGCAAACCTGATATGGGACAGAGGCAAGAAGGGATAGCGTGTCAAATTGATGTAGGGGTCTAATTGGCTAAGACAAGTAGAAATTAGCAATGTTCTGATATTGAGTATGGACAATTATTGCCTAAACACATCAGTTATGCGAAATACCCGAAGACAACTCGGGGTAGGTTGGTATATGAGCTGAATAAATCTTCTCATCGGCTCACGGAAGAGGAGATGATACTGCACTGTGTTAAAAAATGAATTTTTTGGAAAAGGTGGTTTAAAGCGGAACCAAGTTTTACAGCACTTGGCAATATAATAATATGAGAGTAGAGAAGTCCTGTAAAATGCTGCAAAGAAGTAAAAAAGGGGCAAAAATGCAGCACGAACGCAGCACGCTGATCAACTTTTGTTTGACATTGATATTTTTATAACAATGACGGTCAGTTAGTTACAATAAAAAAAGCCCCTAAAATAGAGGCTTTTGCGGTCTGGACGGGACTCGAACCCGCGACCCCCTGCGTGACAGGCAGATTTTAATTAAATTCATATGAATTAAAAAACCAATAAATACGGGGGTTTTCAGCGATTATTTGTATCTTTAAGTACATTTAAGACCATAAAAAACCATATTCTACGTGCAAACTACGTGCACATTTGTACGTAGTTTTTAATATCACAAGATGGCTACCTATATAAAACTCTCATTGGACACTCGGAGGAAAGATACTAAAACCTTTCCTTTAATCTTTAGATTAAGCCATAATCAGAAAACTACGAGCATCTCTACAGGGCATAAATTAGCAGCTTCCGAATGGGACGATAAAAGGCAAAAGATAAGACCATCCTTCAAAGGCACAGAATCACCTTCACGTTTGAACAATCTATTACAAAAGAAAATGGCGCGTATGGTGGATATCCTTACGAAATTGGAAGATGGTGACAAATTGAAATATATGAGCGTGTCCGAAGTTAGGAGCCATATTACCCGCACTACCAAAAAGGTTACTTTTTATCAGTTTGCCGAAAAGCAGATAGCCGACCTGATCAAAGCGAACCGTATTGGAAATGCAAGGGCCTACAAACATGCTTTAAAAGCGGTTAAGAATTTTAGAAACGACAAGGATTTTACATTCGATGAACTGAACCTAGATTTCCTTAACCGATTTGAAAAGCATCATTTGGCCAAGGGCAACAAATTGGGTGGCCTAAGTGTTTATTTGAGAACTGTAAGGGCAATCAACCGAAAAGCTATCAAAGCAGGGATTGCCGATAAAGAAGGTTATGCTTTTGATGACTATGTCATTCGAAACGGAAAGCCTGAAAAACGAGCTCTTCCTATTGATGCTATCCGTAAAATAGCTGAACTTGATTTGGAAAAGGATACCGCCCTGTTCAGGGACAGAAACATTTTTATAATGAGCTTCCTGCTCAACGGCATGTCCTACGTAGATATGGCCCATCTCAAGCTTTCCAATATCGTTGATGGTCGCATCCGATATTCAAGAAAGAAGACAGATGAACCCTATAACATAAAAATCCATGACCAACTCAAACCTTTGCTGACCTATTTTACCAAAGGCAAGAAAAGAAGCGACTACTTGTTGGGTGTTGTCAAGAGCGAAAATCCTATTGAAAGCTACAATCAAATCGTTTGGGCAAGAAAGCGGTATAACGATAATTTGAAAAAACTGGCCGAGCTAGCGGGAATTCAAGAAAATATTACGAGCTACGCTGCACGCCATTCATTTGCTTCCGGTGCCAATGAAATGGGAATTCCTCTTACAGCTATTTCTCAAATGTTAGGGCATAAGCGAATAAGCACAACACAAGCGTATTTAGCAAATTTGAGGAAAAGTAAAATGGATGAGTACCAAAATGAAATTTTCGGACAACTTTCAGAAAAATGAATTTATTAATTTCCTTTCAAATAACACCCGAATCTATCGTCTATTCCTTTGAACATTTTTCCGTTCTTCCCAAATCTTACCATAGCTAACCTGCGCGTGGATCCTGCGGAGTTTCTTTAGCGTTCCTGTAGATAAGCGTGAAGAAGAAACTCCGTAGGGCGCAACCGAACCTTTGCTCTGCACACTATCCCTCTTCTCTCCCTATCCACAAAAAAGCACCCGAAGGGTGCTAGAATAAATATCGAATGCGAAATTTTCTTGATGATTTTTAGTTCCCTAAAAAGCTAATTATCGGAACTTCCAAAAAAGAACGGTAAATGGAACAGGCCGCTAAAAACTTTGTTTTTTAATTATGTTGTTCCTTGAAACGGCCCTTTTTTTGAACTGGGTTAAAAACATAAATTACTCCCATTTCATCCTTTGCAACCGAACCGCATTTAAAATAGCAATCAACGCTACACCCACATCGGCAAACACAGCTTCCCACATTGTGGCCAAACCGCCTGCACCAAGAATAAGCACAATTACTTTCACCCCAAATGCCAAGCCAATATTTTGCCAAACAATTTTTCGGGTAGAACGCCCAATTTTAATCGCTCTTGCAATTTTACTAGGTTGGTCGGTTTGGATGATGACATCCGCCGTCTCAATGGCAACATCGCTACCCAAACCACCCATTGCGATACCTACACCACTTGCTGCCAATACAGGCGCATCATTTATACCATCGCCTATAAAAGCTACTTTTATTTCAGGTTGTTTTTTGAGCTCTTCGACCTCGTTCAACTTATCTTCCGGTAGTAGGCCACCTTTTGCCCAATCTATTTTCAATTCTTTAGATACTTGCTGGGTAATGGAATCCTTATCGCCAGAAAGCATTATGATTTTTGAAATACCAGCCTCACGTATTTGGTTAATGGCTTGGTGGGCATCTTCCTTCAGCTCATCGGCAATGGTCACGTAACCTGCAAACTTTCCATCAATGGCAACCATTACTATGGATTCTACAATGCTATCAGTTTCAGAAGGAACTTCGATGTTATTCGAGGTCATTAAAGCTTTGTTACCGACCAAAATAGTTTTACCACTAACCGTTCCTTTTAATCCTTTTCCGGCGACTTCGGAAACTTCGGATGCTTCCAGGTCGGCACCATCTGCTTTATATTCCAAAATTGCCTTTGCAATGGGATGTGTGGATTGCTCTTCCATTGCCATTAGGTATTGCATAAATTCCGCTTCCGCGAAAGCGGATTTATTGACTACTTCCTTAATCTTAAAGACCCCTTTGGTAACAGTTCCAGTTTTGTCCATTACTACTGTATTTACTTTGGTCATTGCATCCAAGAAGGATGCGCCCTTGAATAAAATACCGTTACGTGATGCTGCACCCAGACCGCCGAAATAGCCCAAAGGAATGGAAATGACCAATGCACAGGGACAGGAAATAACTAAGAAAATTAATGCTCTGTACAACCAATCACGAAACACATAATCATCTACAAAAAAATAAGGAAGAAATGTCAGACCAATAGCCAGAAATACAACGATAGGTGTATAAACCCTTGCAAACTTTCTGATGAACAATTCAGTCTTTGATTTACGGGCGGTGGCATTCTGCACCATATCCAGAATACGGGCAATGGAACTGTCCTTAAATTCTTTGGTGGTTTCAACTTCGATGACACCATCGAGATTGATGCTTCCCGCAAAAACCTTTTCGCCTTTCGCAATGGTATCGGGCTTGCTTTCACCTGTCAAAGCTGCTGTATTAAACGACCCTTTATCTGAAAGTAAAATACCATCGAGTGGTACTTTTTCACCCACCCGAACCTGAATTTTCTCGCCAATCTCGACGGTTTCAGGATTGACAGAGACAAAATCATTATCTCGATAGACCAATGCTTCATTAGGGCGCACGTCGAGTAACGCTTTAATATTTCTTTTGGCGCGATTGACCGCTGCGTTTTGAAACAGTTCGCCTACGGCGTAGAAAAGCATCACCGCCACACCTTCGGGATATTCACCTATGGCAAATGCCCCTAAGGTGGCAATTGACATCAAGAAAAACTCCGTAAAGAAATCGCCTTTTAGAATACTGTTCCAACCTTCCTTGATAACGGGAAACCCTACGGGAATGTACGCTATAGCATACCAAACGATTCTGACCCATCCCTTAAACAATGATATGGCATCGAAGTAATCAACGGCAATACCCGCAATCAGCAGTACAAAACTGAATATCGCCGGTAAATAGGTTTTAAAATCACTCCCATTTCCGTGGTCGTGGTTATGCCCGTCATCGTGACTGTGCTCGCCCTGATGCTTTTTAGGATCTAAATCGCGTAAGTTTACTTTTTTCTTTTTCATCATCGAGTTTCGTAAAGCCCTAAAATTTCTTCCAATTCAACCGGAAGTTTCATTCTTGTTAAAGGCGGGACATTTGAGCCGCCTGTATTTCCGATTGGTACATGGTCAATGAACGATTTCCAACCGCCGACTAGTAATCGTAGTAATTGTCCGAATACTTCTTTTAAGTTTTTCTGTCTGAAACCAAATTTTAGCATGAGCCAATGGGAATATGTATGCTCCAAAGGATAAGATTGCCCCAGCACATGCGAACGCTCAAGATGATGCCATGCCATCGATGAATCGTTCTTTTGAAGGCATGAACGATACTGTTCAAGTTCCATTAGGTAATGCCTTTTAAGTCCATCGGGAATAACCGTATTGAATTTCATTGGTCGTTCTTTTTTGTTGCAAGGTATGTCATGCAACCATGCAACGGAAGTGCATTTATTCCCCGCTGCACTTATCGCATACGCCCTTTAAGACCAAATTGGCATCTTCGGCAACAAAGCCATCCGGCAAGTTGATATGTGGAATTTTCCGTTCGGTCAGACATACGGTCTCACCACAATTCACACAGTGAAAATGAAGGTGTAGATCTCGTTCCAATTCACAATTGCAGCCTTCCTCGCATAACGCATACTTGGTCATGCCCGTGCCATCATCTATCTGATGCACTATGGCTTTATCTTCAAAGGTCTTAAGAGTTCTGTACAAAGTGGTCCTATCCGCCTTTGCAAAGGCGTTTTCGATGTCCGATAGGGTTTTGGTGGTTTCGCTTTCTGCCAAGAACCGGAAGACCAACAAACGCATTGCCGTAGGACGGACCCCTTTCTCTTCCATAAATTTATCTGCTTGTATCATGTAATTGTCAGTTAATCATTGTCTTCGTTTCCAAGTGGTTTAAAAATAAGGCCTACGCTAAAGATAAACCCATCCGTTGGGGCATAGATTTCAGGAAAGGTAGGATTTGCGTGCGGTGGTAGTACCAAAGGAGAGAAACGGCTCTGCCTCCTGTCCGTGAAATTTTCAAAATTAATGAATGTGCTTCCCCATTTAAAGTTGCGCATCATCAATAATCCCATCGTCACAAAATCCATAGTTTCAGTTCCATTGGAGAGCAGTTGCTTTCCAGTATAATAGGTTTCATAACCTATTCGCCATTTTTCCGATTCATACATCAAAACACTCCCTGCGTTGTGTTTGGCCGTCAACGGTTTTTGGGGATTGCTTGGCAAATAGTTCAATCTCGTATCGATAAGCGCATAATTTAAGAACCATCGAAAATCCTTGTAAGTAAATTTGATGTTCGTCTCCGCGCCCTTGCTCAAAATTTCCCCGGTCGCATTCTCGAACTCAAACAAACCATTGTCCAATGAATTAAGCAACAGGCCGTTTCTGATAGCGGTCAAATAGAACAATTGGTTGACCGAAAAGCCCAGCTCGTCCGATAATCGTGTTTGATAATTAAAATCAAGGTTCAGACCGTACGACCTTTCGGCTTTCATAGTTTCCCTATCAATGGGAAGTACATCCCTGAAATTGATGAACTCCGCTTCTTCCGTAAAAATATCAGGGATTTTATACCCTAGCCCACCACCGAGCCTACTTGAAAAACTAGTGTTTGATTTATACAACAAGGAGACCCTTGGGAGTGGAAAGAATCCCCAATCCTTGGCATAATCCGTGCGAAGGCCTGTTTCAAGGATCCATCGCTCTGAGAGGTCAAAGATACTTTTTGCGAACAGTCCGTATGTAATATCGCGTTGATCTCGTTCAACGGGATTCTCCATTTCATCAAATGATGTAGTATAAAGGTTGGCTCCCAAGACCCAATCTGATCCTAGCCCCTGTTTCTGATATGAGGCCTCCGTAAAGGTGTTCCATTGCGTTCCTTTGAAAGAAAGGTCAGGAATTTCAAGACTTCTATCAAAGAAGGCGACACTGTTCTTGACCGATATGGTTTGGGTCGAATCCAAACGGGTTTCAAAGACAGCTTGTGTGCTAATTCGTTTGGACAAGTTTTCTTCGGTGTACTGATGGATTCCATTTTCACCCTCTTCAATCTTCGTAATATCACCACCCCGTCTATCATCATAGGTTCCGTTAACACCAAACCAAACTGTTGTATTGTCGGAAGGATAATAGAATAATTTGGGATTGAAACTTAAGGAACGGGTACGAGGTAGGTTACTGAATCCGTCATCCTCTGGGTCAAAGACTTTTTGTAAATGACCGGAGCCGTAAAGTGTCCACCCCCATTTGTTGTTTCGTTGGCTATAAAAAATATTGGCCGTGCTTCCCAATGCTTGGGTCTGTGTAAGCATGATATCCAGTTCTGGATTTTCATTGGGCGTTTTGGACACCATATTGACCAAACCTGCTATGGCTCCACCACCGTATAATGTGGAGGAACTTCCCTTTACGATTTCAAATTGTCTCAAATCCAATGGTGGTATTTGTAGAATGCTCAAACCGCTTGAAAAACCTCCGTAAAGTGGAAAACCATCCCGTAGGAGTTGGGTATAGCGACCATCCAAACCCTGTATTCGAATATTGGTGTTGGCACTGCTCAACGAGGTCTGTTGCATTTGAATTCCCGTACTTTCCCGGAGTACCATGGAAATATTCGTTGGGTTCATCATCGCCTTTTCCCCTAATTCCTCGACCCCGATATATTCTATTCGTGTCGGTATCCTTTTTATGGTACGGGTGCTTCTTGAGGACTGGACTACCACTTCATCCAAAGCGTTTGCACTTTCCCTCAGATAAAAGACCAACTCTTCCTCCATAGGCACGACAATGTTGGTTTTCAAAGTCTCAAAGCCCAAGTACGAGATTTGAAGACTATATTGACCATCGGGCACGTCCTCCAATAAGACTACACCATCAAAATTGGATGTTGCCCCTTTGTTTAGGCTCTCAATGTAGACCGTCGCTCCAAATAAGGGTTCTTTTTCTTCTGCTGTAAAAATCTTGATTTCCAGATTATTTTGTGCATAACTGAATACACAGGAAATGAGCATAAGCCAAAGGCCTATTGCATATTTGTTCATAGTAATTTGAATTGGAATTGACTAAATTTTTCGGAGAGCGATGATGTCATCGCATAGGTAACTAGCCAATAATCTTGGGAGGTTGAAAGAGCGTAAAAACTGGGTCTTCGCTTACGCTTTCAAAATGGGAGAAACTTTCTTGAACAACTGTGGGTTCGATAGGCTCAAAAATGTCCAAACCAAAAACAAGGGTATGGGAATGACAGCAATGGCACTGACAAAAAGGCGAGCAAAGTTCGCAATCACCGTGATCCTGGTTATGGTCTAAATCCACTTGGAACTCGGTAGTTACCGAATCGGAAATTTCACCATCATCCCCGCAAGGCATTACATTAAGTGCCAAAAAATATAGGGATAGTATGATCGCTAAAAATCTCACATTGCAAAGATAAACGATTTATGATGCAACTGGATTGCAAAAATGAGTATCATTATTGCAACGAATCAATCACACTTCCACATGTTAACATTTGTTCACCGTAATATGGGTTGCTGATTGCTTTATCCTTGCTTATCCAGAATGCCCCTTTGTTATTATTAGCCATTGGGCATTTTTGAATATATACCTTCTGATTTAACCCCTGAATAGTCCTAACAATCGGCACAAAATTTTGGTTCAAAACCACAAAATGGTCACGCTGATTTTCAATGTCATCACTTTCAGAAATAGACATTAACATTTTTTTGATTTTGGAAATGTGGGCTTGTTCCATTCTACCCAAATCTGAATCAGAAATAGATTTTAATACCCCTAAAGTTTCCTTTGAGAAAGTAGAGACTTGTTCAGCATCACTAGCCACAAAGGCATCTTTCATTCTAAGATAAGGCGTTAAAGCAGACTGAAATGCAGCTTGAACTGTTTCTGGAAGTTCCATTTTCATTGTTGAACTACTAGTGGTTTCACTACCTGTATTCTGCATACCTAAGTGTCCTTCGTGTCCTGTCATTGTTTTTCCACCTGATTTATTCATCATTGATTTCTTGCCCTGCAATTGAGCAGCTGCATCCACCGTGAAAGTCCCATTAGTTACTATTTCATCGCCTTCTTGTAATCCGGATGCAACCATAAAAATATCACCAACTCGATTGCCGAGCGTTACTTCCCGCATTTCAAAAATGGGTTCATTTGGATTTGTCTTGATGTAAACTAATGAGCGTTCGCCCGTCCACAAAACCGCACTCGCTGGAATACTAAGTTGTGCTTCTGAGCTATTCGATTTACTTTTTATTCTACCTGTGACAAACATCCCAGGCTTAAAAAGGCCTTTATTGTTTTTCAAATTGGCCCGAACTACGACCGTTCTCGTTTGAGTATTCAGAACAGGGTCTATAAATGAAACCTTGGCATCAAATACCTCGTTGGGATAAGCATTAGTTGTAACCTTGATTTTTTGGCCTTTCTTAAATTCCGAAATCTGGTTTTCATAAGCATCAAATTCAGCCCATACCGAATTTAGATTGCTCACCTTTACGATGGGTTGCCCTTGCTTTACGTAATCGCCTTCAGAAGCCATCTTTTCAGATACCGTACCGCTAACCGTTGCGTATATGGGAAAGTTTTCTCTAACCTTCCCCGATTCTTCGATACTATTAATTTGGCTTTCCGATAGCTTCCAAAGTTTAAGTTTATTGCGTACCGCTTTATATAATTCTGGTTGTGATGCTTTAAGGGAAGCTGCGGTTATCAATTCTTGCTGAGTCGCTACTAAATTTGGCGCATAGATGGTTGCTAAAAGTTGTCCTTTCCTTACTTCCTGACCCTCAAAGTTGACATTGAGCCGTTCAATCCTACCATCAAAATAACTCGCTTGAATGGCGTTTTCCTCTTCATTCATTTTGATTTTTCCTGAAAGCGAAATCATATTCTCGCTGTCTTCTGATGCATTGCCTACAATAGTCGTTTGGATGTTTGCCAATGCCATTGCATTTTTTGTCATCTTTATTTCATTCATTGCTAAACCATCTGCGCTTGATTTCGCTGGAATTAAATCCATACCGCATATAGGACAGTCGCCTGGTTCTGGTTGCATAATTTGTGGATGCATAGAGCACGTCCACATTTGTTCAGCACTTTCATCTGAATGGTCGTGTGTTTCGGTCATCGCCGCCCCGTCTTTTTCGGTAGAATTACCACCAAAAATGAGCCACCCACCAAACAGTCCTATGACAGCTGCGATACCGATGTATAAAATGTTTTTGTTCATATCAAATTATTTATTTTCTAATCGTTCAATCATCTGCTTCATTTCTTCAATTTCCTTCTTTTGTGCCTTGATGATATCCTTTGCAAGCTTCTTTACTTCAGGGTCTTTAATATCGGCACGCTCACTAGTTAATATTGCTATGGAATGGTGTGGAATCATCGCCTTCATCCAGAGAACATCCCCAACTGTTGTCTTTTGTTCTCTTACTAAAGTCAAAGCCCCAACAAATAGGACTAGGCTGCCTACCAAAATGGCAATATTCTTCTTTTTATCGGTATACATATTGCGCATAAAAAACCACATTATTACGGCCATTGTAGCAATGCCAAGACAGACCATATAAAAACGGGTCAAGCTGAAAAATACGTGGTCTAACGAGTAGGTGTTTAGATACATTGTAACGTACATTGCAACAAAAGAGCACGCCAGCATTATGTAAAAAGTTTTATAGTTCCCTTTGTTTGAATCGTGTTTTGAATCTTCCATATTACTTTTGTTTTTAGTGTTAACTATATAATTGATTTTGTTCTTAATCTTAGTGCATTGGCGATTACCGAAACGGAACTGAAACTCATTGCCAAAGCCGCAATCATTGGGGATAATAGGATTCCAAAAAATGGGTAAAGCAAGCCAGCTGCTATTGGTATGCCCAGCGTATTGTAAATGAGTGCAAAAAACAGATTTTGCTTGATGTTCCTCATAACAACATCGCTTAGATTTCTGGCTTTCACAATGCCGTGTAAGTCACCTTTTACTAATGTTAGAGCAGCACTCTCTATTGCTACATCCGTTCCCGTTCCCATTGCTATACCAACATCACTTTTTGCCAATGCAGGGGCATCGTTTATACCATCGCCGGCCATTGCGACTACGTGTCCATTATTCTGCAATTTTTCAACTTCCCGTAATTTGTTTTCGGGTAGCATTCCTGCTTTAAAATCAGCAAGATTAAGTTCAGTTGCAACGGCTTGAGAGGTATCGTGATTATCGCCTGTGAGCATTATGACATTAATATTTTTATCTTGTAATGCTTTTATAGCCTTAGCACTTGTTTTCTTTATTTTATCGCCTATAACAACATATCCAGCTACTTTCCCATCTATGGCCATATAGGAAACTGTCTTCCCTTGTTTTTGATA
This sequence comes from Maribacter aquimarinus, assembly GCF_047345505.1. Lineage (NCBI taxonomy): Bacteria > Pseudomonadati > Bacteroidota > Flavobacteriia > Flavobacteriales > Flavobacteriaceae > Maribacter > Maribacter aquimarinus. The sequence goes on from NZ_JBLFEO010000005.1 coordinate 15,937, forward strand.
AGTTTGAGCCTCATTTTCCATAGCCTCTGAAAGTTTCGCATTTGCTACTTCCATCATTTTAGTATTGCCCAAAGACAGTTCTTTTCCATTGACCTTTCCTTCAACACCCTTACCAGTTACAGCATTGAAACCAGTCGCTTTTAGAAATTCAGTTTGTTGTTCCCTTCCGTATTTAACTGTTGCTTCAGCGAGTGGATGCTCACTTTGGCTGTTCAGGGAAACGATATATTGTAGTACTTCATTTTCAGTAAAGCCATTATCAAAAGCCCCAACTTTTTCAACTGTCGGTTTACCTTCCGTAATTGTTCCCGTTTTGTCAACAATGAGTGTATCTACCTTGTCCATCTTTTCGAGGGCTTCAGCATTTTTGATTAGCACCCCATTTTGTGCGCCTTTACCAACACCTACCATTACGGACATTGGTGTGGCAAGACCCAAAGCACAAGGACAAGCGATTATTAATACAGCGATGGCATTGACCAAAGCATAAACATAGGCTGGCTCTGGTCCCCAAATTGCCCAGACCGCAAAGGTTATCAGGGCAATTATGACCACAACTGGTACAAAATATCCCGAAACCTTATCTGCCAAATTCTGGATGGGCGCACGGCTGCGACTAGCATCGTTTACCATATGGATGATTTGGGATAATAGCGTGTCTGAACCAACTTTTTCAGCTTTCATTAAAAAGGACTGATTTCCATTGATTGTTCCGCTACTGACCTTATCGTCTACGATTTTGTTTACGGGAATCGGTTCGCCTGAAATCATTGATTCGTCAACCGAAGTTTCCCCTTCGGTCAAAACACCATCCACAGGAATCTTATCGCCCGGCTTAACTCTTAGAATGTCGCCTAATTCAATGTCATCGATACTCACTTCTTTTTCTTCGCCATCGACTATTTTAATAGCTTTATTAGGTGCTAACTTCAATAGTTCTTTTACTGCGGAATTGGTCTTGCTGTGAGCACGAGCTTCAAGTAACTGCCCCAAAAGGACTAAAGTGAGGATTACAGTAGCGGCTTCAAAATAGACGTGCACCGTACCTGCTTCGGTCTTAAATTGGTCTGGGAAAAAGTCAGGGGTAAGCATACCTATTACACTAAATAACCAAGCTACACCAGCACCGATTCCAATGAGTGTAAACATATTGAGATTCCAAGTTTTAATACTGCGGTAGGCACGTTCAAAGAACATCCAAGTAGCATAAAACACGACTGGAATGGAAAGCACAAACTGAATCCAATTCCAATACTTCAGTTCCAGAATATCATATAATGGATTATTGGTCAGCATTTCGGACATTGCAATCAAAAAGATGGGCAATGTAAATGCCACGGCAACCCAAAACTTTTTAAGTAGTTTTCTATAGGTCTTTTCCTCTGCGGACATATCGGGTTCCATCGGCACTAAATCCATCCCGCAAATTGGACAGCTTCCAGCTTCATCCTTTACGATTTCGGGATGCATAGGACACGTATATTGAGTAGCTGAAGAATTGGATAGATTTTGTTCTTCGACCAAATCCATTCCACAAACAGGGCAATCACCTGGTTTGGCATAAGTTTTGTCGCCTTCGCAATGCATCGGGCAATAGAACGTTCCTGTTCCTTGGCTCTTCGGTGCCTTCTCTTTTTTATCGACAACCTTATGATGTTCGCCTGGTTTGTGAATACTGTATGAGTCCCCATCTTTCTTCAGAGCCTCTTGAAACGTATCTATGGAAATATGGGATTCCATTTCGATGACCGCTTCCGATTTCTCTAAGTTGACGGATGCATTTGTTACGCCATCAACATTTTGTAATACGTTCTCGACGTGGGTTCTACAACCGTTACAGGTCATCCCGTGTATGTGATATGTATGTTTCATTTTTTTAGCCTTTTGGTAATTTCAATATCATATCAGTACCCAATATTAATTCATCAACGTGTCCGGCCAATTCTTCATTTTGACTTTTAAAATGCATATGCAAAAAGGTAGTATGATGAGTAAATACCGCTTGATGCGATTTGGAAAAGAAACCTATAATTTCAACTTTCTTATTTTCCTCAACACCATTTAAACCAGATTCCTTATGCTTTTGATGGGTGTGTTCAGTATCGCCATCCTTCCAATTGATGACGTGCCAACTTAATGATTTCGCCTTTCCTTCAATTAAAAACGGAATAGGCTTTTCAGCATCGATGCCTAACTGATTTGCCTGTTTTTCAATAAATGTTTCTAATTTCTTTGAAGAATTAATTGCACTTGGAATTTCAATATTCTGCCAACTGGATATTTCAGCATATACAATGAGCGATGCCTTTTTATCGAAGGTTTTATCAAACACAAGATTTCCAGATTGCACAGTTGAGTTAAATGCCTTGCCGTCAAAAATTTGAATCTCACCTTTCAAATTTTCAAAAGCACCCAATGCATATAAATGAGGCTTTTTTGAAAGCGAGTCCAAATAAGCAGTCGCTTGTAAATTACCAGACATCATTGAGCGCAATGCACCTGAGTATTTTACTTCGGTATTCTGATTGCCTGAATTACAACCAACCACTAATAAGGCAAATGACACTAAGACAAGAATTTGTTCTGATAAACGACCCATAGTTGATTACTTCAAAGTTTCTGTGACTTTACCACATTTCAACATCTTATTCCCGAAGTATGGATTGCGGATTTCCTCTTCTTTAGACAGCCAGTAACCGCCTTTGTTGTTAAAGGCCATTGGGCAAAATTGTTTATAGACCTCACCACTAGAAAGTGATGCAGCTACCACATCAGTCATCTTTTCCGTAACATCGGAAAATATGGTACGTTGTGCTTCGATATCAGTTGTTTCTGAAATTTTAGAGAGCATACCTTTTAGGTCTGCATCATCCGTGTTTTCCATTAACATTTTTGCCCCGGATTGAGCCTCATTGAAATCTGAGTTTACCAATGCAGTTTTTAAATGAATGTAGTGTTGAAATTGTTTTCCAACCTTATCATCATTAAAGATTAATCCAGCTGTCTTGGCAGTCTCAGTAACGAAATCCGAATTTTTATTGTCATTTTTTGTTTCATTTTTACACGAAACCAAACTTGCGATAGCAAGCATTAATACTGTTGTCTTAAATAGTGTTTTCATTGTTATAATTTTAGATTATTGATTTATTAAATAATTGATGACGGCAGATTGTACATAGTACATTTGTACCGACACGATTTGATTAATTTGAAATTTTAGTTGTAATTCCTGTATGTCTAGCACATCGTTAAAATCTATGGTACCCGTTTCGTAATTCTTTATCAGAATTTCTTCAGCATCCTTTGCCTGTTTTAGATTTTTTTCCTGAGTATTGAATTTTATCCGTGCTTGATTACGTTGTGATTTTGCCTTTGCGAAAGCAGTTTCTAACGTATTTAATCGTTCTTTTTTTTGCGATTCTATTTCCTGTTGTCGCAACTTATTTTGCTTAGAAACAGAACTATACTTATTATTGAAAATGGGAATGGAAAGCGTAACCATTGGCATTACTATATCCTTTCCGTTATCGTTAAAGTTCATCGCTGGTCGCTCTGCCACGGGAACATAGTCTAGCCCAAATCCTAGATTTGGCGCACTTTCTTTTTGATTTAAAAGTTCTGATTGCTCTACGGATTTATAGAGTTTGTCGTATTTGAGCAGTTCGGGATTAAGCGTCAATCCTTCATTGCTCAGAATAGGGTCTTCCGTAGGAATCATCATTTCTGTAACAACTTCAACGACTATATCTTCTTTACGATTCAACAGATTATTGAACACAGTTTGTTCTGAGAGATATTCTTCCTGTAAAACTTCCTTTTGTTGTTGCAGTTCATTTTGTCGAATTTGCAAACGTAGCACATCAACAGCCGAAGCTTTTCCAACTTCAACTGATGTCAATGCCAACCGCTCATAGGTTTGCAATAACTGAATATTATTGTCCAATACATTTTGCTTCGCTTTATTAGCATATAAACGGTAATACGATTGTGCAACCGAAAGTGCCAATTTGCGTTTCGCAATGGCAATTTCCACAAATTCCGTTTCTGCCATTGAACTAGCATAATTTTCCCTAGCGGTAATTGTTCCGAACCAAGGCAACATTTGGGATATTGAAAAACGCGCACGTTGCGCACCTGTTCGGGTTTCGGGTTCGCTCACAAAATAACCAGCACTAATTGTAGTGTTGGGCAACGTATTGACTTCACTTGCCTTTTCTCGGGCAATATTATACCGCAATTCATACGCTTGGATATCTGGATTGTTCGCCTCTGCTTCTTGAATATAGGATTGCAGTTCTTGTGCTTTCGCAAAAGCGGAAACAAGCAAAAGACATACTATGATTATTATATTTTTCATTTGCTCGCTTGTTTTAGTTGAAACTCTTTTTTCATACTGAATAGCACAGGAACAACAAACAGCGTAATCAATGCTATAAGCATCCCACCGAAACTTGGTATGGCCATCGGTATCATTATATCGCTTCCTCGACCAGTTGATGTCAAAATGGGCAATAGTGCTAGTATGGTTGTTGCCGTTGTCATCAAGCAAGGACGAATTCGCTTTTCGCCAGCTTCTACTATCGAATCACGAATTTCATTCTTGTTTTCAGGTGTATTTCGGTCAAACGTTTGTGTGAGGTAGGTCGCCATCACAACACCATCATCAGTAGCAATACCAAACAGCGCAATGAATCCTACCCATACTGCTACACTTAGATTTATAGTATGCATCTGAAACAAGTCCCGCAGATTTTCGCCAAAGAAATTGAAGTTTAAAAACCAGTCTTGACCATAGAACCATATCATTAAGAAACCACCTGCGAAGGCAACCGCAATTCCCGTAAATACCATTAAAGATGTAGCTACCGAACGGAATTGGAAATAAAGAATCAAAAAGATAATGACAAGTGCCAATGGAACAACCACGGATAATGTTTTCTCTGCGCGTAATTGATTTTCATACGTTCCCGTAAACTGGTAGTTGATACCTTTTGGAACGGTTAATTCGCCATTATCGATTTTTGCTTTTATTAACGCTTGGGCATTTTCTACGACATCTACTTCGGCAAAACCGTCCAGTTTATCAAAAAGGACATAACCCACTAAAAAGGTATCTTCACTTTTTATAACCTGTGGGCCTTGTTCGTAACGAATATCTACCAACTCACCCAGAGGAACAGGATTTCCTTTTTCCACAGGTACGTAAATATTCTTCAAGTCCGTGGGGTTTTCTCGCAATTCCCGAGGATAGCGTACACGTACCGCATAACGTTCCCGACCTTCCACGGTTTGAGTTAGAGGCATTCCGCCAACGGCTACTTGCAAAATTTCCTGAACCTGCATTATTGAAATACCGTACCGGGCCAGTTGCTCTCTGTCAATATCAATTAGCAAATAAGGCTTACCTACGATTCTGTCTGCAAATACAGCTTGTTCTTTGACCCCTTCAGCCTGTTTAAGAACTGCTTCAAGCTGAAGACCAAAATCTTCGATTTCGCTCAAATTCTGGCCTTTGACTTTAATACCCATCGGCGCTCGCATTCCTGTCTGTAACATCACTAATCTAGTTTCAATGGGCTGTAACTTTGGTGCTGAAGTAATGCCGGGTAGTTTTGTGACCCGAACGATTTCATTCCAGATATCAGCTGGACTTTTGATTTCAGGACGCCAATTTCGATAGTACTCACCATCATCGTCAATAATCAATTCATCTCGTGTAACTGTTGTCTGTAATTGGGATGCTTCATAGTTTTCACCTTCCTCTATTTCATTATTTGGATTGATAATTAACCTACCATTTTTGAGAACAAAAAGACCATCATCATTGACTTTATAACGCTCTCGTTTTCCTTCCGAGTTCATCATATATTCAGACTTGTACTGAATGATATTTTCATACATCGATAGGGGTGCAGGGTCTAGAGCGGATTCCGTTCGTCCAGACTTACCAACGACCGTTTTTATTTCAGGGATAGTGGCGACTGCCATATCCAATTGTTGTAGAATTCGTTTGTTTTCTTCAACCCCTGCGTGTGGTAAAGATGTTGGCATTAACAGGAACGAACCCTCGTTTAATGAAGGCATAAATTCCTTACCTGTATTCTGCATTATAAGAACACCGAATATGATTATAGCCGTTGGTACGGAAAGAAATAGAAATTTATTCCGTAAAGCCCATCTTAAAATTCTTGTATAATATTTGCGGAAGACCCAAAATGTACCTAGTAATCCAAAACAAACAATACTCACAAAAATGAGGTTCATCGCAATGCTTCGGTCAAAGCCCAATGGTCGCCAGTATTCCGCTAATAGGAAAACAATGGCTACCGACGAAATGATGATGTTGACCAAATTTGCCTTCTTTTCGGTCAGCTTTCCTTGTAGTCCAGCAATTCCCGAAGCACCAAAGGCTATCAATATAATACCTAACCAGAACCCATATATCATTGCTATTATACCTGCAATTATCAAAGAAATATTTAGGATATACTTAAATGGATTTTTTAGGCTTTTCTTTCGGAATAAAAAGGCCGCAAATGGTGGGATTAAAAATAGTGCGACGATAATAGATGCCGTGAGTGCCATTGTTTTTGTAAAGGCTAATGGACGGAAAAGTTTCCCTTCGGCACCTACCATTGTAAAGACAGGAATAAAGCTGATAATTGTGGTTAACACCGCTGTAAGGATTGCACCTGATACTTCTGTTGTAGCATTGTAAACTACTGTGTTTATCGGCAGTTTATTTCCTTCGGAATCGGTGTTTTCCATATCCAAATGCCTGATAATATTCTCGGAAAGAATTACGCCCACATCGACCATTGTGCCTATGGCAATAGCGATTCCTGAAAGTGCTACAATGTTTGCATCTACATCGAAAAGTTTCATCGCAATAAAAACCATCAATACCGCAACAGGTAATAGACCAGAAATTAAAACAGAGGCTCGTAGGTTAAAGACCATTATGATAATGACCAGAATTGTAATTAAAATTTCGAGCGTTAACGCTTCATTCAGCGTACCTAAAGTTTCTTGAATGAGTTCGGTTCGGTCATAAAACGGAACTATGGTAACTTGTGAAGTGCGACCATCGGCCAATTCTTTAGAAGGAAGTCCAGCACTTAAATCGTTGATTTGGTCTTTAACGTTGTTAATGACTTCCATAGGATTTGCACCATATCGAGCCACAACCACACCGCCGACAACTTCAGCACCCTCTTTGTCAAGAATACCGCGTCTTGTAGCTGGACCTAAATGGACTTTGCCCACATCCTTTATCCTGATAGAAGTGAATTCTTTAGAGGTAACTACCGCGTTTTCTATATCTTCTATGGACTTTACATAACCTAGACCACGAACCAGATATTCAGCTTGGTTCATTTCCAAAGTCTGAGCACCGATATCCTGATTACTATGTTTAACGGCTTTTACAATATCAGATAGCCCAATGTTGTACTGGCGCATCAATTCTGGATTCACGTCCACTTGATATTCTTGAACATAACCACCAATAGAGGCAACTTCTGAAACACCGCTTGCAGATGACAAGGCATATTTCACGTAATAATCTTGGATGCTACGAAGTTCCTGTAAGTCCCATCCACCTGTAACATTGCCATCCTTATCACGGCCTTCTAATGTGTACCAGAAAATCTGTCCCAATCCCGTGGCATCTGGTCCTAAAGCTGGGTTAACACCATCTGGCAATAGACCGCTTGGAAGTGAGTTGAGTTTTTCAAGAATTCGACTTCGTGACCAGTAGAATTCTATATCTTCTTCAAAAATGATATAGATGCTCGAAAACCCGAACATTGAGGAACTTCTAATGGTTTTTACCCCTGGTATTCCCAATAAGGAAGTGGTAAGCGGATAGGTAATTTGGTCTTCAATATCCTGTGGCGAACGTCCTTGCCATTTGGTAAAGACGATTTGCTGATTTTCGCCAATATCGGGTATGGCATCTACGGCCACAGGGTTACTAGGCAGAATGCCAGTTTCCCAACCAAAAGGTGCATTTACAATACCCCAACCCACAAATAGAGCGAGCATCAGTACCGAAACGAGTTTGTTCTCGATTAAAAATTTTATGCTTTTATTGAGCATATAGAATGATAATTAGACAGTTATACAAAAGCTGGTCTTGATGTAGTTCTGAAAAAAGACCACAACAAAACGAGCCCAAAACGGAAATACCGCAGGGCGAAAAAGTTACTGTCTAAAAATCAAATAAGGAAAGTCTGATCTAGGATTTGAACATCCCGTATCAGGGGTGGGGGCGCATAGTCTTTAAAAGGAACTACATCTTTATTGAATCCTTCAAAGCGGCTTATATAGGAATATACAAAAGAGGCAACAAACACTTGTTGGTCAAAGGTGAGTTGATCGAAAGAAATTTTCAGATCATCTTGTCCTTCAACTACGACTTTGACGTCGGTACAACAGTCCATCTCCATTTCCATAACCTCACAGGAACCGGAAGTTTTGGTCATTTCGGCCTTCATCATGCAAGTATCGACCTTATCATAAAGGCTAAAATCTACCAAATGGTCGCCACAATAGTGCATGTCTACCGAAAACGACATGGTAGAGAACAACACTATAAGTGCCATCGCAATGGATGTTATTTTTCGCAAGGCTTCTTTCATTTGTTTGGCAAATTTACAAAATTTTAAGATTCGTTTTTTGGCTTTAAGGAAATTTTGGGTAAAGCAATGGATGAAAAAATAATCAGAAATTATGAGAAGTTTTATTTAATAAACGCTCTTGGGATTAAGAATGTAAAATGAAATTTAGAATGAAAGCCCAATACCCTTACCTTTCCTTTTAGATTTTGTGAAATCCGTAAATTCATCTTTGAACCCGTTATAGACTTCTTCGGTTTTCTTGCCGCTACCGCCCATTAATGAACTAACCGCATAAGCGCCTTTTCTGAGCAGTCGGTTTTGTTGAATATTGGTTTGCCTCACTGATGCCAAGTTCATGCTTTCGCGAAGTCCGTTGTCCATATGGTGCTGCACCATTTCCCGATGCAGGTTCGGATAGACTTTTTCAGCCGTTAGCAAAAAGGCGACCTTATCATATAGCCCTCTTTCCATGAGATGACCCGCCCATAGGTTTTTATGGTTGTTCCGGCCTTCTTCAACAAGCCCATTGATGACGGGTTGCTGTTCTTTTAATGCTTTGTTCAAATCGGGCATTGAACTCAAATATTGGCTCGTTCTTTTCGGCAATGGGCAACTTGTCCTATTGTCCGTATAAATGGATTTGACCTCGAAACCTTTCTCCCCTTTTACAAAATAGAACCCTTTGGCATTGAAAAGGGCAATATAGTCCTTCGGGGATTTTTCAAAGGGAGCGTGCATCCGTTCGGCATTTTTCACATAGGAACCCAATGCGACACTTTCATAATGCTTTTTGTAATCGGGATTCATTCTATCATACAGTTTAGGAAAAATCATCGGCAGGAAAATGGCCGATGCCGTCATCTTGGGGCTATTTTCAGAAGATTGCTCCGATAACATTTCTAGTATCAAATGATTTTGGCGGACGAATCCCGCGGATACATATTGTTCCATCCTCTCGGGGAAAGGCAAGTGCCCCAAAGGAACAGGAACCGTGTGCTTGTTCGAAAGGGTAAACGATAACTTGTTATCATGATACCTTACGCCCAAAGCTTGAAACAAAAGACGAACACTACCTTGTTTCGTGCCTACATCGAAAACATCTTTTTCCAATATCTTTCCGATAAGCTCGAATTTGCTTTCCAAGGTTTGCTTTTCCTTTTTGCTCTCAAGTTCATATAATCTTTCCCTGACCATAGGAAAAACATTTTCCACCACCTTCCTAAATTTCGTCCTTTTATCTTTTGGGATGTAACGTTCCAAAAAATTATACTTTTTCGAGGCCAACAGTCCCATAACGATATCCTTGAATTTCATATCGCCGATATGTTCCGATAGCAACCCATTCTGTTTCGAGGTTTTTAGGTAAGATGTCGTCAATGCCTCTTGTATGACTTTTTGGACTTCCAATCTGAACTGTTTACTTTCGATATCGATTTGAGTAGGTTTGTCCCCATTGCCGAAAATGTCCAAACGATTCTGCATCCGAACGTTCTTACCGAGCTCCCTTGCCCTGAAAACATACATCGATTTGTCATAGAAGGTAAATCCCTCGATAACGTCTTCATTCTTGTCCAGTTTGATGTCGATATCCTGATAATCCTTGAGTACTTCTTGTAAGTCATGCGGTCGGATGGTCTGGAAAAGGTCATAGGTCGTCTCCAACTGTTTCAGCAGTCTTTTTCGGTGCATCGGCAACAGCTTCGATTTGGAATGAATATCGAATACCTTTTGTAGTTTCGGGCCGCTTAGGTTACGGTGTACCTCGGAACCGTTGATGAAATTTGTCCGATACCCCTTTTGGTTGTTTAGTCCGTATTTTACACCTATCCTTCCCGATTCGTTCTTGGTCTGTTTTATTTCGATGTGATAGGGCTTGACCAGTCTGGCCAGTTGATCGAAACTGCGCACCTTGTATTTTTGGTTGATACTATTGAGTACATCTTGCAGGTAATATTTCGTTCCCTTTTCCGCGTTCATTGTAAACTGAAGTTGGGGTAACCTGTGAACCGGGAGTTGTTCTTTCCGTTTCGTTGTCGGAGCCGGTTTGAGGTCGTACTTTTTCTCCAAGAGCTGCCGTGTCGCCATGCTCCTTATATGGCTATTGAAAATTCCGAGTACTTTGCCATCTTCCTTGACCGTGGTCGTTACTATATGGACGTGTTCGTGTTTCGTATCCGTGTGCCGTACGACAACATAGGGCTGGTGACCAAAGCCCATGTTTTCCATATATTCCTCGGAAATTTTATAAAAGGTCTTATCATCCAGATGTTCCCCGTGCGGAAGGTTCAGGCTGATATGTGCATAGCGGTTCTTGGTGGCGTTGCGCTGTCCCTGAAAATACAGAACGCTCCCGAAGAACTTTGGCGATATACTTTGGGAAAACGTATTGCCGTAACCGAGTACTTGCATACCTTCCTTGCCGAGGACATAGTTCAATGTTCCGGTACAGGTTTCGCCGTAAATGATTTTCGCTATCATCTCGATTTATCTTCCCTCATAATTTCCAAAAGTGCACAAAGCAATTCGTTTGTTCTTTGTATCTCGTTTTGCAAACTACTGTTCGGACTTCTTAGGTTCTTGTGGTGCGCGATCTTTACCAGTTGGTTGATATTGTTGCCAATTTTATTGATATGGTAGGCAAGGTTTGAGGTGTCGGGGAGCATATCCTTTTCTTCGGATTCACTTTGCAAAACCAATCTTCTTAAAAGCGGACTTATCGTTCCCCTTTGCGAAATATCCAGATTATAGGATTGGCATAGTTGTCTCAATTTATCATATTCCGTATCGTTGAACCGCAGCATGATGTTATGGTAACGCTTCTTGTTTCCCAATCGTTTTCGGCCTCTTTTCCGTTCTTTCATTTTTATTGCTTTTCAAAGCAAAACACTTCGCAAGAAGTAGACAATTCTGAGTTACTCAGAATGCACCTCGCTATCCGTTTCACGGATAAATATAAGTGATTAATATTGAATATAAATAACTTATAATCAGTTATTTAACCTGATAAATCATATAAGGCCATATCAATATAAATGGGTACAGCAAGTAGATTTATCTGGTCTAATATGGTGTTGAAAAAATGGAAGGAAATACGGAAATGTTCAGGCTTTTTGTGGGTAGGGGGAGAAAAGGGCAAGCGGCCTTTTCGCCGCTTGTTCTTTTGCGCGGCCGCGAGGGTGTCGGGCAAAACTGGAACGGAAAGACGACCGAAAGCGGTCGGCCAAAGGTCGCCTGCTCGGGAGGATTGGAGTAGAGGGTTTGTGCGACTTCCGCAACGGCTTGGGGAACATACGATTGGGTGCAAAAGTTAAATTGTGAATAGCATCCTCGGATAATTTCTTTACTGGGTATCTTTGGGTAATCTCAAGATTTTAATCTGCAAACATCTCTAAAATTTAAAGCCCTTTGATCAGTATCAGCGACAAAATGTTCATTACGAAAGAGGTCAATTCGGCTACCGTAGCCTATTTTAAAAAGTCGGTTCTTCGTAAACTTTTGATGGCTTTTTCCTTCGAACCGCCATCAAATGAAAGGGTTATTACCGACTTGTTAAGAAGCGTCAATCACTATGGATTTGACTTGCCCTATGAAATCAGACTTGGCCTATTTGAAAAGTTATGGCGGTTCAAAAACAGCTTGGAAAAAGACGAACTTACCGCACTATACTTTTGGGGCCTGGACCAAAAATACATGTGCTATTTCGAGAACTTTTTAGGTGATTGTGATACCTATTCGGAAAAGAAATTCGATACTGAATTCGGGAGGTCTCTTGCCTATAAAATCTATGAGCCTAATGCAAGTGGATTGGAGGAGGATGTTATGGAAGAACTCAAACTACTCTTATGTAATTTCGCTAGCGAATTTGATCTTTCGCTGGTGGACAAATATACTTATAGGGATATTTTTGAAGTAATGGAAACGTATTGCTCGGCAACAAATTGAGTTTTATCGAATCTTCCGGCAATTAAAAGCTCGGCCCTCTCCCACGGGATTTTCCTTTTTTCCTTTTTAGTGTATCATCTGTACTTTGATTTAAAGATTCTTTCTTTTTGATGTTGATAGCTAGTTTGGCTTCATCAATATACTGTTGCATGCCCAAGTGTATTGGGTTATTGGGCACGAGCTTTTCGTGATCCCTAAGTATTTGGGTTTTTAGATCGAGTTCCTGAGCTACACGGTAGCCCATATTAAAGGAATTTTTAAAATCTTCGTCCACTCTAATTTCTTCTTCCATAACTAAAAGGTTTCTCTGGCGTGTTTCTCAATATATTCCATGACCGATTCCCTATCGTAAAGGATAATCTTCTTTTGAGGTTGGGAGTACCTTATTTTACCCTCGTCCCTTAATTTTTGTAATGTGGTCGTAGATTTTATCCTGAGTATGGACATCACCTCCGCCCCATCGATCCATTTATCCTCGGTGTCCTTCCTATCCGCTTCAAGATGTTCGACCACCTTTTTGAACAGGGCATAAAAAGCTTCCTTATGTAAAACGACCACCTCCATAAAATGATTTATAAACATATAAGTTATGTTTTCTATTTAGCTAGGACGTTGGATTTCGACAAATCACACATTAATTCGTTGTGGAGTTCAAATAAATAAGGGTTGGACATAAACCATCTTAAAAAAGTGTTTTGTGTAATCAAAGCCGAAAGGTTCAGTTTTGAAAATCAGCTTTCTGACTTTTTCATACAGTGAACCTATGACTGTCGCACTTTTTGCTATCATACCTTTACGTTTAACCGAAGTACTTATGGGAGAAAACGAAATGATCTTCAAAATTGAAAGAGATTTTCTTCGTCGATACCTAGATTTGGTTAGAATGCAACAATTCGAAATGACATATTTTTTATAGGGTATTTATTCAGGATATGATTAAGTCCTTGATTTATGCAGTTTGTCTGCACAGGTTTTCATATTTTTAAGGTCTAACCGTTACCGAACCAAAATGGCCATTACTAAAAACGCAATAATCCGATATCAAGCATTGGATAGATGCTTCAGAAATCCGGGAAGGAGATTTTACATAGATGACCTTTTAGAAATTTGTAATGAAGCCATTGCCGAACTAGACCCCAATTCTTCGGGTATAAAAAGACGGCAATTATACGACGATATTACCTTTATGGAATCTACCCAGGGCTGGGACATTCCATTAGAAAGAATCAAAGATGGAAGAAAAAAGTACTTCCGCTATGAAGACTTGTCCTTTTCGATAAACAATCAACCGATAAACGACTTAGAGGCTGAACAATTAAAATCTGCGATGATGGTATTGAGACGCTTTAAGGGAATGCCACAATTTGAATGGATCAATGAATTACTTCCCAAACTTGATGACACTTTCAAATTATCGAATCATTCCGATAATATCATCAGTTTTGACCGCAATGAATTTTTAAAGGGCACCGAACATTTAACCCCTCTGTTCAATGCCATCCTCTATAAGCAAACACTACAAATAACCTATCAATCTTTTAAAAGTGATACCGAACAAAAAATCGTATTCCATCCGTATCACTTGAAGAACTATAATAATCGTTGGTTTTTATTCGGAAAAAGTGGCAATTACGAAAACCTGACCAACCTTGCTTTGGATAGGATTAACGAAATACAAAATTCCAACATAGAATACATTGACAATGAATCGTTAGATTTTGATGAATATTTTGAAGAAATTATTGGTGTTTCAAAGACTATTGAGGAAGAACCCACAAGAATAGAATTATGGGCTACAAAGCAATTAGAGCCTTATATAAAGACGAAGCCCTTGCACGGCTCTCAAAAGACCATTTCAGAAACATCAAATGGATATTCCTTTTCAATTGAAGTAATACCCAACTATGAGTTAGAACAATTATTATTGTCTTTCGGAGAGGCCATAATCATAAAGGCCCCAACTGATTTTAAGCTAAAGATGAAGCAAAGGGTTCAAAAATTATTAGAAAATTTTGACTAGTGCAGTTGTACTGCAAACGTTATTCTCAAATTTGAAATCCAATACGATTTTAATTTATGAGGAATAATAAATTACCATGAGAGAAGACAATTACGAAAATATAGAAGAGGTAAAATTTGTGACTAAACAGATGTGGAAGTCTATGAATATCTTACGCGGTGTTATTCCTGCCGAACACTACCATGTATATCTGTTCTTGCTTTCCGCCTATTATGATGGAATCATTTCGAAGCGTTACGTAGATTTCACAAATAATCTATATAACTATATTAATCATTCAGTCGAAGGAAAAGAAAAGTATGCCCAAGTTATCGACGTATATTCTCCGATAATTAAAAGTATACCTGAGTATACTTTGGACGAATTGTTACATCAGTTCTCATTATTCAACATAGATATCCTAGAAGAAAATTTCGAAGAAATTTTTGATGATTTACTTTTCCGTTTGGCTGATTCGCAAGGTAAATTTTCGGGTGAATTTTTATTGCCCTATGAAATCAGCAAGGTTGCAATGGAAATTGCTAACCTTACGAGTGGAGCAAGTGTTTATAATCCATTTGCTGGCCTTGCCTCTTTTGCCACCCACTTAGAAAACAATCAATTTTATTATGGTCAAGAAATAGTTCAATCAACCTGGGCTTTGGGCAAATTACGCTTGATGAGACAAAATAAAAGTCTTGATTTGAAATATGTGGTCGAAGACTCAATCAATAACTGGCCTCAAAATAAGAAATTTGATTTAGTAGTTACAAATCCACCATTTGGACTAAAGATTAATTCACATCTCTCATCCGGTAATTACAGATACCCTAAAATGAATGCTGAGCAATGGGTACTAGAAAAAGGGCTAGATTGCATCAATCTCGGTGGCCAAGTTATTGGTATTTGTTCACAAGGCATTCTATACCGCGGTGGTTCTGAAGCTAAAATGAGAGAAAGGTTAGTAGAAAATGGCTACATAGATACCATTATTTCTTTGCCAGGAGGGCTTCTGAAACATACTGGAATACCCATATGCATTCTCATATTGAAGAATGAGAGATTCCCAGAATCTGAAATTAGATTAGTAGATGGAACTCATTTCGTAGAAACAATTGGGCGAAAGGAAAAACGTCTGAACGCGAATAAACTACTCAATTATTTAAAATCTAATGGCAATCGAGATTATTTACGCTATATCCCATTAGAACAAGTTAGGGATAATAAATATAACCTAAGTGTTCAAAGGTACTTTGCAGATGAGTTTGATGGAACACCCTTAAAAAGACTTGTTAAGTCTATTTCTGGAGAAAGAGCAGGTAAAGACACTTTTGGAAAATTCATCAGAACAGGTAATCTAAAAAATGATGATGTAGATTATTTACTGAACATCGACAAAATCGAAAAAAGAAAGTTGCCCGTACATTCAAGAAAGATTGAAGAATCTTGCATCTTAATTTCTACAAGATGGAAATCACTTAAACCCACATTGTTCGAATATAAAAGCGAACCAATTTATATCGGAATTGACATATTGGCTCTTGAAATCAGAAATTCTGATTTGGATAGCCATTATTTAATAAGTGAACTGAATTCCAAAAAGGTAATCAAGCAAGTAACTGCCTTTCAAAACCTAGGAGCAATCCAAGCGATTAATAGAGCAGATTTTTTCAGAATAAAAATCAATGTGCCTTCAATAGAAGAACAAAGGGCCAAAATAAGAGGAATACTTGAATTATCTCAAAAATTAAAAATCCTTCAGGAAGAGCGAAATGCTTTAGTACATGGACAACAAATAAAAAGCTTTGATGAGTTTGCCTCATTGAAGCATTCTTTAGGTGCACCACGACAGAACATACTATCCAATGCAAAAAGCTTAATCCGATTTTTTGAAAGTAATGATACTGAAGCGTTCAACGAGGTTAAAGATAATTATGGCAAACATTATGGAACTGACTTAATAACTGATTTGATTCAAATCAGGGAAGATATTAATCATATCAGTGTTATTCTTGAAAAGGGTGAAAACGGATTGACATTGGATAATTATGAATTGGAAACGATACCGATTCAAAATATCAACAAGCTCTTAAAAGGGTTAAAAAGGCCTAATGAAAAATATTCTTTACGGTTTGACTCCTTATCGGCCACCGAAATGTCTGGAAAAGCCATAACAGCAAATCTGACACTTTTTCAGATACTTATTAATAACATTCTTGAGAATGCTTCAAAGTATGCTTTTGAACAAAAAGCGGATTCCAATGAAGTTGTAGTTGAAATGAAAGCTACCCCTGACTACTTGTATCTTGAAATAATGAATAACGGGAAACCTTTCCCGAAAAACTACAACAAAGAGAAATTTGTCACTAAGTTTTCAACTATTAATCCCGAAAACGGAAGTGGCTTAGGCGGATATGACATTAATAGAATTGCAGAGTATTTCGGAAATCCGGATTGGGAACTAGTCCTTGATGAAAATGATGTTTTTCCAGTTGTATTCAAGTTCAATTTTCCTATAACACCGATAGTAAATGAGTAATAAATACAATGTTCTTTGGATTGATGACCAGCATGAGTCACTAGCTGCCATACATAAAACGGCCACAGATTTTGATATAAAATTGTGGCCCTATAAATCTATGAATGGCGGATGTGGTGATTTAGAAACTAATCCAACAAAATATGATGCTGTCTTATTGGATGCAAAATTCTTTGAAAATGAGGATGACGCACCTGGTACTGAAGATACAAGATGGGTGCATCAAACCAAAGATAGAATTAGGGATTTAGATAAATCACTTGCTTACTTTGTCTTGACAGGACAGGCAAAAACCTATGCATCACCTGAATTCAACAATGCCTTTCAATACGTATTTGAAAAGGGTAAAGACGAAGATGAGGATGTTCTTTTCAAAATGTTGGTTGAATCCTGTAGGAATAGAACATTGACGAAACTGAAGCATAAGTACCAAAATCCATTTAAAATTTGTTCGGATGAATATATTGGGAGAAAGCACTTTGAAAGGCTTTTAGGCTTAATACAACATATCGAACACCCTGAAAGTTTATCTAGAGCTGAGGATATGCTTAATCCCATGCGCAAAATCATAGAAGCACTTTTCTCTAAACTCAATGAAATAGGCGTTATACCAGACGAAATAATCAAGGGGCAGGGTTCAATAAACGGGTCAAGTTACTTTCTGACCGGAAAGAATTCAGGATATACTTACAACGAAGTTTTAATTCATCCCATGGTTGCTGAAAGTATTTTTAGATTGACAACGTTGACCCAAGATGCATCCCATAATGTTGGAAGTAAATTAGAAGCAGATGAATACCTTGCCAATAGTGAAACGAACCACCTTTATATAAGCAGCATTTATTTGCTACTGGACATATTGGATTGGATGAAAAACTATATTGATAATAACCCTAATAAGAAAACCAATTCGGCAAAATGGTCCAGAAAAGAGCAAAAAACGGATGCTTCTCTTTTGGAAGGGCAAATCAATCAAGACGAAGCAAACAATTATTATTGTGGGAAGTACCTTTTGAATTATGGTTATGTTCATGGTAAATTTCAAATAGGGCAGAAAATCAATATTCTTCAAGAGGATACTAATTCAAACCCCAGAACAAAACATTTATATAGTCATTACGCAGTAAAATTTGAAATCATAAACTAAATGATCACAGGAGACCTAAAATCACAAATAGACCAAATTTGGAATACCTTTTGGACAGGTGGCATCACGAACACCATTACCATCGTAGAGCAACTGACCTACCTTATCTTTATTAAAAACCTTGATGAGATCGAGACGCGAAATGAACTAAAGGCCAAACGTGGGTTTAAGTACACCCCTATCTTTAGCGAAGACCAACAAGATTTTCGTTGGAAAAACCTTCGACAGATGGATGTAAATCCTCGCCATGCTATTTTTAGTAATACGGTCGATGGGGTGTTTCCTTTTATTCGCTCATTGGGTAAAGATAAAAGTCTCTTTAGTACCTACATGAAAGGAGCCACTTTCGGTATTTCAAAACCTGCCGTTCTTGATCAGGTCATCGAGAAATTGGAACGGCTGCCTATGGAAAATCAAGATACTAAAGGCGATATCTATGAGTATCTACTTTCCAAGCTTGAAGGCGGTGGGACTGCTGGCCAGTTTCGTACCCCTCGGCATATTATAAAATTGATGGTAGAACTAATGCAGCCTACTTTGGAAGATAGTATTTGTGACCCATCGGCGGGTACCGCTGGTTTTTTAGTGGCTGCCAAAGAATATATCGACAAGCAATATGGCGTAACCGAACTGGACAAACATGCCGATTTTATCAACAAGAAAATGTTCAACGGTATGGAGTTCGATGCTACCATGTTACGTATTGCCTCTATGAACCTTTATCTGCATGGTGTAGAAGAACCCAATATTATCGATGTGGATGCGGTCTCCAAAGACAATACCATTACCGATGCCTATACTTTGGTATTGGCAAACCCACCCTTTAAGGGAACAATAGATAAGGAAAGTATTTCGCCCGGACTCAAAAACGTAACCAATACCACCAAGACTGAGCTGTTGTTTTTAGCCCTGATGCTACGCCAATTGAAAACGGGTGGCCGTGCTGCCGTAATCGTACCTGACGGGGTACTCTTTGGAAGTGGCAAAGCGCATAAAAGTATACGTGAAGAAATCGTGACGAACCATAAATTAGAGGCCGTAATCTCTATGCCCAGCGGGGTTTTTAAACCTTACGCAGGAGTTAGTACAGCCATTATGATATTTACAAAAACAGGTTCGGGCGGTACAGATTATGTCTGGTTCTATGATATGTTGCAAGATGGAAAATCATTGGATGATAAACGACAGCTATTGGTAGACGAAGCCTTGTTCGACGATTTTGCTTTTGGCGACGGCTCAAAGGCACTAAGTGCAGCAGAAGCGCATGAAAAATTTAATCTGCCGCAGTTATTAGATCATTACCGCTACCTGAAAAGCCCCTATTTTAAAAAAATGCATGCTGAAAACGGAGAATTGTTGCATGTACACGATTTACCCGAAAATTTAAGGTGGGATAAATTTCTCGAAAATACCTGTACGCACGATTATAGCGACCGTGCCTCGCAGTCTTTTTTAGTGCCGTTTGAAGAAATCAAGGACAGCGATTGGGACTTGTCCATCAACCGCTACAAGGAGATTGTGTATGAAGAATTGAAATACGATGCGCCAGAAATTATCATTGATCGTATAAAAAAATTGAGCAAAGAGCGAAACGTTCTTCTTAAAAACTTGATTCGGTAACTATGGGGAACTGGAATAACACAAGGTTGAACCAAGTATTGGATTATGAACAACCAACTAAATATATTGTAGAAACTACCGACTATGACGATAGTTTCAAAACTCCTGTGTTGACTGCGGGAAAATCATTCCTGTTAGGCCATACCGACGAAACTACCGGAATTTTTAAAAATGTGCCCGCAATTATTTTTGATGATTTTACGACGGCTTTTCATTATGTAGACTTTCCTTTCAAAGTGAAGTCTTCGGCAATGAAAATCTTAACAGCCAATGAAGACGAAGCCGATTTGCGTTTTCTCTATTACAGAATGGGGAGAGTTCGGATAGACACAGAGCTTCATAAGCGATATTGGATATCTAAATTTTCAAAAGTCGAAATCCCCCTTCCGCCCCTAGAAACCCAAAAACGTATCGCCCAAATTTTAGACGATGCCTCCGAAATGCGCGACAAAACCCAACAACTTTTAAAGGAATATGATTTGCTAGCGCAATCTATCTTTTTGGAGATGTTTGGGGATCCGATTACTAATCCAAAGGGCTGGGGCAAAGAAACATTTGAGCACTTTGCAATTATTGATACTCAAATGACAACAGAATTTGACAAGTATTCGGATCAACCCCATATAGGTATAGCAAACATTGAAAGGAATACTGGAAAGCTCAAAAACTATGTAACGGTTTCAGAAGAGAATCTCTCAAGTGGAAAGTATATTTTTGATGAACGGCATATAATATATTCTAAAATTCGTCCGAACCTAAATAAAGTCGCTCTTCCAACATTTAAAGGACTTACCTCTGCTGATTCATACCCTATATTAGTAAAAAGTGAAAATTCAAATAGGATATTTTTCGCATTTTTATTACGTTCAAAATCATTCGTAGATTTCATCTTAACCCATAGCAAAAGAACCAATATCCCAAAAGCAAATAAATCGCAAATCCTTAAATACAAGGGTATTGCTCCGCCTGTTGAACTTCAAAACCAATTCGCTGAAAAAATCGCCTTAATCGAAAAACAAAAAGATTTGGCAAAACAAGAACTAAAAGAAAGCGAAGACCTGTTCAATTGCTTATTGCAAAAAGCGTTTAATGGGGAATTGGTAAATTAGCGATACATGACAGTAGAAAGGTTACAAGATATCATAGATTTAGGCGAAAGCGTCAATGTTGAGTTCAAAACATCAAGTATTGCACTCAATAAAGATGCCTTTGACTCAGTATGCGGTTTTTTAAACCGTAGCGGTGGGCATCTGATATTGGGCGTACAGGATGATGGTACTGTAAGCGGCGTACAAGAAGATAAAGTACAGGGCATTATCGATGGTTTGGTTGCCAATGCCAATAATCCCCAAAAATTGAATCCGCCGTATTATGTTTCGCCTGAGGTCATTGACATGAAGGGCAAAAAAGTCATTGTAGTCTATGTACCCGAAAGTTCACAAGTACATGCCACCAACGGCCGAATATATGACCGCAATCAAGACGGCGATTTTAATATTACCAATCTGCCAGACCAAGTGTCGCAACTATATTTGCGCAAACAGAATACGTATTCCGAGAATCAGGTTTATCCATTCGTTGAACTATCTGATTTTAAAGAATCGCTCTTTGAAAAGGTGCGCAATCTGGTCAGAAATATAGAGTCCAAGCATCCTTGGCTCGCTATGACCAATGAAGAGCTACTGCGTTCCGCAGGTTTATATAAAAAAGATATGAAAACGGGGCAATCGGGCTATACGCTCGCAGCCGTTCTGCTCTTTGGAAAAGATGAGACCATACAAAGTGTAGTACCGCACTACAAAACGGACGCCATTGCCCGTAAAGAAAATACCGACCGCTATGACGATCGCGACGATATACGCACCAATCTTTTTGATAGTTATGACCGGCTCATGGCATTTACGGCAAAGCACCTGTCGAAAAAATTTCATTTGATAAATACACAGCGCATCAATGTAAGGGACAACCTTTTTCGAGAGGTAATCGCCAACCTGTTGGTACATCGGGAATACACCAATGCCTTTCCGGCAAAATTTATCATCGAAGCTGATCAAGTACGTGCAGAAAATTGGAACAAACCCCATGGTCAGGGCAATATAGACCCGGCCAATTTCTCGCCCTACCCAAAAAATCCGATTATTGCGAAACTTTTCAAAGAAATCGGGTGGGTAGATGAACTGGGTTCTGGTATACGTAATACCTATAAATACACAGAATTATATACTCCGGGAGCGAAACCTACTTTTACCGAAGGCGATGTTTTTGAGATTATAATTCCACTTAGCGAAAATACAAGTGAGAAAACGTCGGAGAAGGTATCGGGGAAAACGTCGGAGAAAATTATTGCGCTTTTAAAGGAAAATAATAAAAGAACCGCCAAGGAATTATCGGAAATCATTGGTATTTCCGACAGGGCAGTAGAAAAACAGATAGCAAAATTACAGCAACAAGGCAAGCTAACAAGAGTAGGCTCCGATAAAGCTGGCCATTGGAAAGTGATGAATTAAAAAATAGAATGTTAAGGCCGCTTTAAAAAGTTCGGAGTAAAGTTCGGAGTAAAGTTCGGAGTAAAGTTCGGAGTAAAGTTCGGAGTAAAGTTCGGAGTAAAGTAAATTTTAAAAAAAGGCGACACAAAACAAATGGGTACAAATTTCCAATTTTTAGCTGCTGAATGGGGCACTTTCTACGAAAGAGCAACCAAAGCGGAGCAATTGGTCATTACAGACCCTCGCGCCTCTTTGGCCTATTCGCGAATGGCCTTGGAACTTGCCGTGAACTGGATGTATACGAACGACGAAGAACTAACGCTACCTTTCGATACTTCGCTCAACAGCCTAATCACAGCGAAAGCTTTTGAAGAACAGTTCAATCATAAACTATACAATGAAATCCACCTCATTCGAAAAGCAGGCAATCTGGCCTTGCACAACAAAAGGGTTTCAGATGTTGATTCGCATACCGTCATAGAGTACCTGTTCTATTTTGCCAAGTGGTTCGCAAAATCGTATGCACAAGAAGTTCCCGAGAGCATAGGTCTTTTCGATTGGGAATTGATTCCAAAGGAAGGGCAAGATGCACTTTCAAAAAAGCAGTTGGCACAACTTCAAGAAAAACTTGATACCGAGAAAAATACTTTTCAAAAACAACTGGCTGCATCAGCTGAGAAAAATAGGTTATTAGAGGAAAAGAACGAACTTTTCAAAAAACGGCTCGAAGCCTTACAGCAGCAAATCGAAGCGAACAAAGTTGTCGCTAATACGCAAGATGAAGTACACCATCCGCGAAACGAATACGAAACCCGCAAATATTTTATAGATGTGCTTTTACGGGAAGCAGGATGGGATTTGGCAGGAATCAAGGATACCGAATTCAAGGTACAGTACATGCCCAAATCAACAAATACTTCCGAAACCGGGTATGTAGACTATGTGTTGTGGGACGATGATGGCCTCCCATTGGCCTTGGTCGAGGCAAAAAAGACCCTGGAAAGTGTCAGCAAAGGCGAAAACCAAGCCCAACTGTATGCTGATAGTTTAGAGACAATGTACGGGCGAAGGCCTGTGATGTATTATAGCAACGGATTCGAGACCTATCTCTGGGACGACCAGTTTTATAAAAGATCACGACCCGTACACGGTTTTTATACCAAACAGGAACTCCAGACCCTAATGTACCGTCGCAACCATCGCACAGATATTAGAACGGCTGAAGTAGATGTATTGATTGCAGGTAGAACGTATCAATTACGATCTATAAAAAGTATTGCCGAACACTTTGCAGGCACCGATAAAGAAACGGGGAACCTTATCGGAACAAACCGTGGTGCCCTATTGGTTTTGGCAACAGGTACTGGAAAGACCAGAACATCCATCGCCCTCTCAAAAATGATGTTGGAAGCCAATTGGGTAAAGCGTGTACTGTTTTTGGCAGACCGAAAAAGTTTGGTGCGACAGGCAAAGAGCAATTTTGTAAAATTTCTGCCTGAACACTCCAGCGTAAATCTATTGAAGGAAAAAGATAATCCGGATGCCCGTTTTGCTTTTTCTACCTATCAGACCATGATGGGATTGATAGACAGTTCAAAAGATGATGACAAACGTTTTTATGGGGTCGGGCATTTTGATTTGATTATCGTAGACGAAGCACATCGTTCCATCTATAAAAAGTACCAAGCGATTTTTGAATATTTTGACGGCTTGTTCTTAGGGCTTACCGCAACGCCAAAAAACAGTATCGATAAAAATACGTACTCCATTTTTGGTTTGGCGGACAAGTCTCCTACAGATGCCTATACTTTTCAAGAAGCAGTTGCCAATAAACATTTAGTCCCCTATCGAACCGTTTCCGCACCGACCAAATTTTTGAGGGAAGGCATTCGCTACGATGAGCTTTCCGATGAAGAAAAAGAAGAATTCGAAGAAGAAATATTAGATGGGGAAAAGGCAACGGGCAATGAATGGATAGCGTCCAATGAATTGTACCAATGGCTGTTCAATAGAGATACCACGATAAAAACATTACAATTTATCCTGAAGAACGGCATCAAAAAACGAGGTGGAGAAGAACTCGGAAAAACCATTTTTTTCGCCCGTAATAAAAAACACGCACAGTTCTTAAAAGATATTTTCATGGAATTGGATAAGGAGCGTTTCGGCAACGACTATGTAAAAGTCATTACACATGGCGAACCCAAAGCGGAAGAATTTATTCAGCGTTTCTGCGATGAAGAAAAAGACCGTTTGCCGCAGATCGCCATTTCTGTGGATATGATGGATACCGGTATCGATGCCCCCAGTTGTGTAAACCTCGTATTTTATAAACCTGTAAAGTCGTACGCCAAATTTTGGCAAATGATTGGCAGGGGTTCGCGCCTACGCCCTGATTTATTTGGTGTCGGAAAAGACAAAGAGCGTTTCTTGATATTCGACCTATGCGGCAACTTCGAGTTTTTCAAGGAAAATCCCGAAGGAATAGAAAGCAGCTCCCAAAAAAGTTTGACCGAAGTCGTTTTTGGCCTGAAACTTCAATTAGCAGAATATTTAAGGACGGATGCTTTTATCGAAAACACAGATTTACAGCAATTCCGAACAGAACTATTAAATACGCTGCATTCGGAAATATCACAACTCAACAAAGATAGGTTTGACGTTAAGATGCGAATGCAAACTGTTATGGAGTATGGTAGCGAAAATCGTGAACTGTGGAACCACCTATCGAAAAAAGATGTTAAGATAATCGAAGAAACCTTAGCTCCTTTAGTGAAGCCAGCAAAAGGCGATGTTGATTTAGCTCGATTCTACGATAAACTATTGTACACTCTAATGATAAAAGGTTTGGAAACCCCGAATAGAGCCGAATTTGTTTCCTCTTTTACCGTACCCATTTCTAAAGTGGTCGTCATTTCCAAAAAACTACTAAAGAAAACGACTATTCCAGAAGTAAAAGAAAAAGAAGGCCATATAACAAAACCTTTGGAAGAAGTGTTCTGGAAAAAGGACGGGATTGCCCATTTGGAAGAAATCCGAAAAGGTATCCGCAACCTTGTAAAGTACATTGACCCTTCCGATCAGAAGTATGTAACTACCGATTTTGAGGACAGTTTAGATGAAATTCAGGTGACTGCCGAGGATTTTGTAAATGAACCACCGATAACCTTAAGTACACCGTTTACCAATAATCTGCACCGACTAAAAGAGCTAATCCGAGCAAACAAAAACAACCTGACCATATCAAGAATACGCAAGGGCGAGACGATAACTGAAAGAGAACTGCAGTCTTTAGAGACCATACTATTCACTGACGGAATCAAGAAAGATGAGATTGAAAAGGAAATAGGCGAGCAATTTAACCTTGTTCAATTTGTTATCTCGCTTATGGGTCTTTCGGCTGATCGGGTTGATGAAGCCTTCGCCAATTTCATCAATCTGTATCAACTCAATTCGGTACAAATTCAATTTTTGGATACAATAAAATTGTTTTTGACCAAAAACGGAAAAATAGACCCTACCAAACTTTATGACTCTCCTTTCAGAAACTATCATTCCATGGGCATCGACGGTGTATTCGACGAGGCACAAGCAGATACCATCTTCGAAATTATCGAAAACTTGAACGGTAGCCAGTCCGTTTAATTCTTATTACCGTACAAAAAAACTACCTGATTTTACTTTTAATTCTTATGTGTGCAGATAGGCTGCATACATCCGTGTCATCTTTGTATCAGTTCAATCAAGGTCTAATTGCCAGCACCTAAAAAAGATGGCATAAATGAAATACTAGGAAAGATGAAAAATTTTCATTTGGTTCAGGAAGACGGGGTTTATAAACTCAAAAAAGAGAATGCTCAACGAGCATCTAAAGTCATTGACGCAAACAAGCCCGAAGCTATTAAAGAAGCACGGGATTTCATTACCGAACAAGGGGGAGGGTCATTAAAAATACACAAAAACAAGGGAGGTTTTCAAGAAGAAAGAACTTATCCTAGATCAAAAGACCCTAAAAAATCAAAAGGATAATAGTTATGAAAAAAAACTACGAACAGCTCATACAAAGAGTAAAGCAAAGATCTAATCCTGGCGCAATCGATGAATCAGTTCTATTAGAAAAGTCCTTTAGTGCAGAGCTTAGGGGTCTATATGATAAAAAGATTCTTGTCTATATAAAACGGGCTATGCAGGGAGTAGAAGCTGTATATACTAGCAACACGTTCGCTGCCGGGGACAAAGTAAAGGTTCAGTTGAAAAATGTGTATCCAAACTTAGACTATGAATATCAAGGTTCCGTACCGTCAAACACGCACATCAAAGGGTACAGCGATATTGATTTAGTGCAAATTAGCGGTGGCTTTTACGCGCACGATAATAAATCAAATTTTATCGCAGAAAGCCAAAAGTCAAATTTAAGCTACGACCAGAAGATTCGATTAAACGAAGTAATAAATGGAGCACCCTATTTGGGAAATGCAAATGAGGATTTAAAAAAGATTAGATTAAATGCTGAAGAGGTTCTAGCGAAGGTCTATAAAGAGGTCAATATAATAAAGGCCAAATCCATTGAAGTAAATCTAACCAACCCAAAAAGAATTGTAGATGTAGTTACGGCATCTTGGTATAAGTCCGTGGAGGCTGTTGTAAGTGCCAATGACTACGAAAAGGGCATTCAAATCTATAATAAGGAAAAAAATCAGCGTCTAAAGGCAGATTTTCCATTTTTAAAGATTCATCTGCTCAATAAAAAAGATTCCGACGTTAACGGACGATTAAAAAAAATGATTCGTTTTTTGAAAACTTTGAAAGCAGATTCAAATGTTGAAATTGATTTCTCTAGTTTTGATATTTCTTCAATTTGCTATAACATAGAAAAAGTGAAGTATTATGACAAATCTTATGATGAGCTTGTCCATGTCCTATTTCATGAACTGACAAAAATTGCATCAGACTTAGTTTATAGAAACACCATTAAATCGATTGATAACACGGAATATATTTTTAGAGATAGCCCAGAAAAAATTGTTCAACTAAAGCTAATGCTTGAAGAGTTAAACACGGTTAATTCAGATTTGATCAAGGATAATTTAATTAAGAGATTTTTATCATGAAAAGAATATTTATAGGTAGTTCAAGTGAAGAATTGGGCACCGCCAAAATAGTAAAGGCAATTTTGCGACAAGATTTTGAGGTGATCATTTGGGATGAGGCATTATGGAATAAATCGGTTTTTAAATTAAACCGTAACTTCTTGTCGAACTTATTGACCGCTACCTTAAAGTTCGATTATGGCATTCTAATCGGTTCCCCTGATGACAAGGTAGATTACAGAGGAAAGGAAATGCTTCAAGCCCGTGATAATGTTTTATTCGAATTGGGCCTATTTACAGGACGTCTGGGATTGGATAAATGTGCCTTTCTCGTAGATGATACTGTAAAGATTCCTAGTGATTTGGGAGGTATCAAGTTGGCAATGTTCAACAAAGGCAATCTTGCAGAAAAAGTAGAGGAGGTCAAACAAATGTTTCAAAATTCTAGTGAAGTGGATTTGAACTTTTTCCCTTCAAGCACCTTGGCATATGCATATTATGAGAACTTTATAAAGTACGTTTGTGAACACTTTGTAATGAATAAAGGATTCGAGTTCAAAAATAAATTGCATGACAAATGTAAATTCAAAATAATGATACCAAAAACGCTACCCAACGATTTGAACATGGCATTCCAGAAGATTCAAAATAAGATAGGAGTGGAAAAAATTTCATTTGGTGCTACGGGAAGAGTTAGAAATGTACATGTGGATGTTAAAATTGAGAATGGGCAGCTTATTTTATTGGATTTTCCGACAACGTTAACGGGTATTGATCATGCGATTTCCAATTTACTCCCTAACGATTTTAAAAATCAAACTAATGATTATAAATTGATATTGGATAGGGAGCTAGACAAATTTATAGCAACCTTGAAGAAAACAATAGAAAAAAATGAATACGATGATTTTGTGACTATTGAGCGGGTTTAAAGGCTATTAGGTGATTTTTCAAAGTTTTCAAGAAGATAAAAACCGCGTGCAATCTGCGTGCAACCTAAAAATAAAAAAGCTTCCAATTTCTTGGAAGCCCTTTATTTACTTGCGGTCTGGACGGGACTCGAACCCGCGACCCCCTGCGTGACAGGCAGGTATTCTAACCAACTGAACTACCAGACCAATGATTTTATGCCGATTCTTTTGGGCACTTCCGCAACAGCGGGATTCAAATCTTGTTCTAAAAAAACCTTCCGAGAAGGCGCCTGCAAATATACACTGCTATTCCAATTGCGCAAACAATTTTTTACATTTTATTCCGGGCTCAGAGAAATTTCTGCCGTTCGGTCAGAAAAGTGTTCAGTACCGTGGCAAAGTTGTCCTGGATGTCCACCGGCACATACTTTATGCGGTACTGGCTGCACTTTAACCTTAAGGCGGCAATGTAGGTTTCCACACCTTCCCGGTAGGCCTCTTTGATATTTTCCGAATACAGGTCCAGATGTTCGCCGGTCTCCACGTCCACATAGCGCTTTGGGGCATTTTCGAAGTTAAAGTGGCGTTCTTTTTCATCGTCCATCAAGTGGAACAGCACCACTTCATGCTTGTTGTACTTTAGGTGCCTCAGGGCCTCAAAGAGTTCCGCGTCCGTTTTTTGGGTCTGGAACATGTCCGTGAAGAGAAAAATAAGGCTGCGCCTTTTTATTTTTTCCGCTATTTGGTGCAAGTAGGTATAGGTGGCTGTTTCCGTGGCCCGTTGGGGCGAGGTGCTGGCCGAGGCCAATTGCGCCAACAGCATCTGCATGTGGCGCTCACTGCCCTTTTCCGGGGCGTAGTACTGATAGCTGTCCGCGTACATGCTCAGGCCCACGGCGTCCCTTTGCCGCTTTAACACGTTCATCAGGGCCGCAATGGCCAAGGCGGCAAAGCCTATTTTGTTCATGTTCTCCAGGGACGGTTCCTTTACCTCGGGGTAGTGCATGGAGGCCGAGGTGTCCAATATCATGTGGCACCTTAAATTGGTCTCCTCCTCGTACCTTTTGGTGTACAGCTTGTCCGTTTTGGCAAACAGCTTCCAGTCTATGTGTTTGGTGCTTTCGCCCTTGTTGTAGATTTTGTGTTCGGCAAACTCTGCCGAGAAACCGTGGAACGGACTCTTGTGTATGCCGCTGATGAAGCCTTCCACCACCTGGCTGGACAAAAGTTCCAGGTTTTGGAAAAGGGGCGCCTTGTTTAGTTCGTTCTGGAGTTTCATGGGACTAAGATAAGCAAAGGGGCGCCCTCCGCAAAGTGCCCCTCGGCCGGCCTCCAAAAAGCAAAAGCCCGGAAGGTTCCCGGGCTTTTTGGCTACATGGTTCTTACTTCAACGCTAGAGCAGTGCATCTATGGCCTCCGTATAGGCGCTTTTTGGGGAAACCCCCACTTGGCGGCTCACAATCTCACCATCTTTGAACACCAATACGGTGGGGATGTTGCGCACCCCGTACTTGGCGGCAAATTCCTGGTTGGCATCCACGTCCACCTTGCCCACAACGGCCTTGCCCTCGTATTCATTGCTCACCTCGTCAATGATGGGTCCCACCATTCTGCAAGGCCCGCACCAGGCTGCCCAAAAATCCACTACTACCGGTTTGTCACTCTTTAAGACCACTTCATCAAAAGTGGCATCTGTTATTTCTAAAGCCATTTGAGTTGTATATTAAAATGATGGCAAAGTTAATCATTTATTTGTGGCTTTGCACCCGGAACACGCATACGTTTTTATTATGTGCGCATCAAGTTAATTTATTCTTAATCACCATGTTGTACCATAGAGTTGCCTCTGGAAGCGCAATACCCCATGGACGGGTGCCCAACGGAGGGGCGTTCCCGGACCATCCATTCCCAAGGAAAAGCGAAGGCCCCTTGCAACCAAAATGGTTCCAAAGGGCCTTGTGCTGTGCAGGCCGCCAATAAAGTCAACCTATCTCATAAAATTCACTTTTCCTGTCTCCATATCGTAAACCGCTCCTACGATCTTTAGGCTTCCGGCCGCTTCAAGCTCGGTCATTTTGGGCGATTTGTTTCTAATGTCCTCCACGGTCTTGGCCACATTCTCAGTGATGACCTTGTTGGTGAACGGGGTGTTTTTGGAACTGACATCCTCTCCCTCAGTGGTTTCCACCACCGGCCGGATCTCATTGAGCAGGTTCTGTAGGCTGTTCATGCCCAGGGAGGCGGCATCCGTGTTGTCAATGGCGTGCTTTACGGCGCCACAGGCAGTGTGTCCCATAACAATGACCACTTTGGATCCGGCCACGGCACTGGCAAACTCCATGGAGCCCACAATGTCGTCATTTTCAATGTTGCCGGCCACACGGGCCACGAAAACGTCACCTATGCCCAGATCAAACACATCCTCCACGGGTACACGGCTGTCCACGCAAGAGAGCACCAAGGCTTTTGGATATTGGCCAATGGTGGCCAACCTGCGCTGTTCGGAGTGGTCCCTTGTGGTAAGGTTGTTGGCCACAAAGTTCTCGTTTCCTTTCTTGAGCCTTCCAATGATCTCGTCCGGGGTCATGTCCGCTTGTTCCTCGGCGGTTAAAATACTTCTTACGGGCTGTTGCGCCACTTCAACGCTGTCCGTTGTTGCGGCCGGAGCCTCTTTTTTGGTGGCTTCTTGGCAAGAGATGCCCATGAACCCAAGGGTCAGCGTGGCCAATACAATGTTTCTAGTTTTCATAAGATACTTTTTTTAAGGTTTATAATGGTGTTTTGCGTATTTGTGATCAAAAAGTGTGGTGCAAACTGAACTGCAACTGTCCCTTGCCCCAATTATCGGTCTTTTGGTTCATCCATCCCAATTGCACCCGTACTTTGGGAGAAAGCACATAGCCCATGCCCAAATAGGTTCGGTTACGATCAAAGAGGGACACGTTCCGGTTGTTGCCTATGTCCGTTTGGCCGTTCATGAAAAGTTCATTGTACAACGCCAGGTAAATGGCATCCTTTTCCAGGGAGGTCTTGTTAAAGGGCACATTGAAAAACAGCATGTATCGGTAACGGGTTCGGAAATCCTGACCCTCCACAAAACGTTGTTCGTACCTAAAGCGATGGGTAAGGTAGTAGCGCTTGCCCACCTTGTGCGGGATCAGGGCTTCCTGGTAGATCCTGTTCTCCCCGGAAGTATCGTCATTGTCTCCGGGCACCCCAGACGTTATGTTGGCGTAACCCAAGGTAAACAGAATGTTGGCCTCCTTGGGCCTAAAGGTAAGGCCACTTCTGAGCAACAGTTGCTCCATATCGCCAAGACCGGCCCAGTCCCTATATTGAAAATCGCCCTGGATGCCCCATTGGCTGTCCTTGAACTGCATGTTGTAGAAGTACATGTACCAAGCA
The DNA here is from genome assembly GCF_047345505.1 of Maribacter aquimarinus. Classification (NCBI taxonomy): domain Bacteria; kingdom Pseudomonadati; phylum Bacteroidota; class Flavobacteriia; order Flavobacteriales; family Flavobacteriaceae; genus Maribacter; species Maribacter aquimarinus. The sequence goes on from NZ_JBLFEO010000005.1 coordinate 47,697, forward strand.
CCGGTTTGGGCTTGGTCCACCTGGGCCATAGCATGGTGGCCAAAAAACAAAAATGAAAGTACTATAAGAAATCCCTTTTTCATATTTCCCTTATTTAGAGCAAATCTAAATGTTAAAATGAACGGTCAATACTGTTTGCAATACATTTAAGCTATAATAGTATAGCTTTTATTTATGCTTATAAATAGCAGTATCATATTCTCTATACTACTTATATTGATAGTAAAACTATTATTTAAAGAAAGATGATGGTTGATTTTGAAAAGAGGGCTTTCCCCTTTTCACCATATCAGAAAGGCCCGTGGCGAGGCCACCGTTTCCCGGTTTTGGGCGAATTTGGTTCGGGGGGGGGCAGCCTGTTGCCAAGCCCTGTGTAGGGTTAAACCCGGATGCTGTATGGGACTTTCATAACCAGGGTGCAACCCCCAACAAAATCAAGCCTTTTGCGTTCAAGGCGCCCGCCCGTACCGAACGTGCCCTTCGGGTACGGTGAGTGGGCAAAAGTCGGTGCAAGGATCGGTTTGGCAACGATTTGCAGCGGTAGTAAACTACCTCTGGGCAAGCCCACGAGGCATTAATAAAAAACTGAATTTTAATTTTCAGCCAAGCCTCGGAGCATCAAACCCTTTGGCGGTGCCATTGAAATTTCCATTGCTCAATCTGGGTTAAATCTCAAATGGCGCCTAAGGAAATCGTGGATCTTGCGGCAGATTTAGGCCAAAAATCATTGCATAGCAGTAGCTACGGAATCATTTTTAAACGACAATATGCCGCAAAAGAAGCATTGGATCATGCGGTCATTATGACTTGATTTAACCCTAGTTCAATTTGTAGTTTACCTGTTGTTCTTTCAGAGTCTCAATGAGCTCGCTGCTGATCTGCACCTTTTGTTTTCGGCTAATGAGGTTCACTTTAATTTTCTCCTCCATTTCGTACAGCACAAAATTGAGGTTGTGGTTGCCCTTGTGCATGGCCAAGGTATCCTTCAGGTCCCTGATGTGGTCTTCCCTGAGTTGGGCCACATCCAGGCGTATGGTGATCTTTTTGGCAAAGGCCTCCATCACATCTTGCAAGAGCATAAAGCTATTGAACTGTATGCGGGGGTCTCCTTTCTTTCCGGTTTCCCTATTGGTCCAGCCCTCGCGCACCAGCGCCTTGACGTACACAAAGGAATTGATCATTAAAAAATGCCTGAACTTTAGGTATTCTTCCCCAAAGATCCTGAACTCAAAGGAATCCGTATAGTCTTCGATGGTAAAGGCCCCCCAGCCCTTTCCGTTCTTGGAGATGCGGTGCTGCACGTCCGTGATCACCCCGGCAAAGCTCAGTTCGCGGTTCAGGTGGTTCTCCAGATCACCGGCAGCGGCCAGGCCGGCGTTGCAAAAGGCCTTGATCTCCGTCTTGAAATCGTCCAGCGGATGGCCGGAGATGTAGATGCCCACCACTTCTTTTTCCCGGCGCAGTTTTTCCATGGTGCCCCATTCCTCGCAGGGCGGTACCACGGGTTCGGGGATCTGGGCCTCGCTCATGCCACCGAACATGTCCATTTGGGAAGAGTTTTGGTTCTCCTGGTACTTGGCGGCAGATTTGATCACTTTTTCCAAGAAGGTAACGCCATCTCCCTCATGGTGAAAATACTGGGCCCGGTGGGTAGTGCCAAAAGAGTCGAACCCGCCGGCAACGGCCAGGTTTTCAAAGGCTTTTTTGTTGGCTGCTCGAAGGTCCACACGCTTGGCCAGATCAAACACGGATTGGAAGGGCCCGTCCTTTTTTCGGTGGGCCACAATGGTTTCCACGGCAGAGCGCCCCACGCCCTTTACCGCCCCCATGCCAAAGCGTATGGCCCCTTCTTGGTTCACGGCAAACTTGTAGTAAGACTCGTTCACGTCCGGGCCCAGCACCTGCAGCCCCATGCGCTTGCACTCTTCCATGAAAAAGGTGACCTGCTTTATGTCGTTCATGTTGTTGCTCAGCACCGCGGCCATGTACTCGGCCGGGTAGTGGGCCTTCAGGTAGGCGGTCTGGTAGGCAATGTAGGCGTAGCAGGTAGAGTGGCTTTTGTTAAAGGCGTAGGCCGCAAAGGCCTCCCAATCTTTCCAGATCTTCTCCAGCACTTCCCTGGGGTGGCCGTTCTTTTCGCCTCCGTCCAGGAACTTGGGCTTCAGTTCCTGCAAAAGGGCAAATATTTTTTTCCCCATGGCTTTCCGGAGCATATCGGCCTCGCCCTTGGTAAAATTGGCCAGTTTTTGGGACAGCAACATCACCTGCTCCTGGTACACCGTAATGCCGTAGGTCTCTTTCAGGTACTCTTCCATCTCCGGCAGGTCATAGGCAATGTCCTCCCTGCCGTGCTTTCTGGCAATGAAGCTCGGGATGTATTCCATGGGCCCGGGCCGGTACAGGGCGTTCATGGCAATGAGGTCGTCAAAGACGGTGGGCTTCAGATCCTTCATGTGCTTTTGCATCCCGGGAGATTCGTACTGGAAAATACCCACCGTGTCCCCTTTTTGGAAAAGGGCGTAGGTGGCCTCGTCATCCAACGGAAAATCATCGGGCACCAGATCAATGTTGTGCTTGGCCTTAACGATCTTTACGGTGTCCTTGATGAGGGTAAGCGTTTTAAGGCCCAGAAAATCCATCTTCAACAGGCCGGCGCTCTCCACCACGGAATTGTCAAATTGGGTAACGTAGAGTTCGGAGTCCTTGGCAGTGGCCACGGGCACAAACTTGGTAATGTCGTCCGGGGTTATGATCACCCCACAAGCGTGTATTCCGGTGTTCCGTACCGAGCCCTCCAAGGTCCTGGCCATGTTCACGGTCTGCCCCTCCAGGGTTTCCTCTTCGGAGATATTGAGCAGTTCGTTCACCTTTTCCAGGTCTTCCGCCCTGAATTTTTTTCTCAGTTCCGCCTCGGTTTTTCCAAAGATCTTGCCCAGTTTGGACATGGTGGGAATGAGCTTGGCAATGCGGTCCGCATCGCCCAGGGGCAGGTCCAGCACCCTAGCGGTGTCCCGGATCGAGGATTTTGCCGCCATGGTGCCGTAGGTAATGATCTGTGCCACTTGGTTGGCCCCGTATTTTTTGATCACATAGTCCATGACCCGGCCCCGGCCCTCATCGTCAAAGTCAATGTCTATATCGGGCATGGACACCCGATCGGGATTCAGGAAACGCTCAAAGAGCAGGTCGTACTTCAAGGGGTCTATATTGGTAATGGTAAGGCAGTAGGCCACCACGGAACCCGCGGCAGATCCCCGACCCGGGCCCACGGACACGTCCATCTTCCTGGCCTCCCGGATAAAATCCTCGGTAATGAGGAAATAGCCCGGATAGCCCGAGTTCTTTATGATCTCCAGCTCAAAGTCCAGCCGCTCCCGGATGGCGTCCGTGAGCTCCCCGTAGCGTACCTTGGCCCCCTCGTAGGTAATGTGCCGCAGGTAGGCGTTCTCGCCCCGGTTACCGCCGTCCACCAGATCCTCGGGGTGCTTGAATTCCTCTGGGATGTCAAACTTGGGCAAGAGCACATCGCGGGCCAGCTCAAAGGGCTGGATCTTGTCCACAATTTCCTGTAGGTTCAAGATGGCCTCGGGCACGTCCTTGAAAAGGGCCTTCATCTCATCCTGGGTCTTAAAGTAGTATTCCTGGTTGGGCAGGCCGTAGCGGTAGCCCCTTCCGCGGCCAATGGGGGTGGCCCGCTTTTCGCCATCCTTTACACAGAGCAGGATATCGTGCGCCTCCGCATCTTCCTTGGCGCAGTAATAGGTATTGTTGGTGGCCACCACTTTTACCTGGTGCTTTTCGGCAAACTGGAGGAGCACCTGGTTCACCCGGTCCTCGTCTTCCTGCCCGTGGCGCATCAATTCCAGGTAAAGGTCGTCCTCAAATTGTTCCTTCCACCAGAGCAGGGCCTCTTCTGCCTGTTTTTCGCCCACATTGAGCACTTTGCCCGGCACTTCGCCGTACAGGTTCCCGGTAAGGACAATGATATCTTCCTTGTACTGCTCAATGACTTTTTTATCGATCCTGGGCACGTAGTAAAACCCATCGGTGTAGGCAATGGAAGACATCTTGGCCAGATTGTGGTAGCCCTTCTTGTTCTTGGCCAAGAGAACGATCTGGTACCCGTGGTCCTTGACCCTTTTGTTGGTATGGTCCTCGCAGACAAAGAACTCGCAGCCCACAATGGGCACGATCTCCTGTGCACTGGGCGCTTCGCCACGTTCTTCCGCTTGGGCATTGGCGGCCTTTGCCGCTTTGTTGTGGGCGTTCACTTCCTTTACAAAATGAAAGGCGCCCATCATGTTGGCGTGGTCCGTCAAGGCCACGGCGGGCATCTTGTTGCGGGCGGTTTCCTCTACGAGCGATTTTATGTTGATGGTGGATTGCAGCACCGAAAACTGGGAATGGTTGTGCAGGTGCACAAAGGTGGCCTCTTCCAGGGTCTTGATGTTTTCGGTTATCTCGGCCTGGCTCACCCCTCCGGTGTCCCTTTCCCAGAGGGCATCGGCAATTTTTTTGGACGCTTTTTTTAGGTTGATGTGCTCTAGGCCAATGAGCTGTATCTCCCCGGGGTTGGCCTCGGCATATCTTTTGAAGTAGTCCTGGGGCACGTTCAGCTGCTCCGTGGTGTACTGCCTAAGGCGCAGCAGTTCCAAGAAACAGCGGGTGGTGGCCTCCACGTCTGCCGTGGCGTTGTGGGCCTCCCCAAAGGACTCCCCAAAGAGGTGCTGGTGCAGTTCGGTAAGGGTGGGCAGTTTAAACTTTCCGCCGCGGCCCCCGGGAATCTGGCACAGCTGCGCCGTGTGCTCCGTACAGGTGTCCAGAACCGGCAGCTCCTGGAGGGGGTTCTCCATTCCCATCCTATGGAATTCCGCCCCCATGATGTTCAGGTCAAAGCCCACGTTCTGGCCCACGATGAACTTGGTCTTGCCCATGGCCGCCAGAAACTTTTCCAGCACCTCTTGCAGGGGGGCGCCGTCCTGTTCTGCCAGGGCGGTGGAGATACCGTGGATCTGTTCCGCATCATAGGGAATGTTGAACCCGTCCGGGCGCACCAGATAGTCTTGGTGCTCTACCAACCTGCCCATGTCATCGTGCAGTTGCCAGGCGATCTGTATGCAGCGCGGCCAATTGTCCGTATCGGTTATGGGGGCGTCCCAACGTTTGGGAAGGCCAGTGGTCTCGGTGTCGAAAATGAGGTACATGCTGCGGTTTTTAAAAGCCAAAAATAACTGGTCCCGTGGGTAGGGGCGGTCTCGGGGAAAATGGAAAACGACCCAAGCGGCACCGCCAATTTTGGGCCTCTAAAATTAAGTAAAATGAACCGATGTAAAGGGGTTGGGGCGGAAGAGTTATCAACCAAAAAAAGCCCAACGGAACGGTTGGGCCTGTGCGGAAAATTCGGTGGTGCCCCCTGGGCCGGCCAAAGGTTTCCCCAGCGCTGGTTTTTGGTGGGCCCAGAGCCCTCGGAAAAGGCGCTCTGGGCGGCAAAGACCACCTGCTTTATGGCAAAGTTCCTATTTAAAGGCGGCGTGCCCGGTGATGTCCATTCCCGTGATCAAGAGGTGAATGTCATGGGTGCCCTCATAGGTAATGACGCTTTCCAGGTTCATCATGTGCCGCATGATGCTGTACTCCCCCGTTATGCCCATACCGCCCAGCACCTGCCGCGCCTCGCGTGCAATGGAAAGGGCCATTTCCACATTGTTGCGCTTGGCCATGGATATCTGGGCCGTGGTGGCCTTGCCCTGGTTCTTTAGCTGGCCCAGCCTAAAGGCCAATAGTTGGGCCTTGGTGATCTCGGTGATCATTTCGGCCAGTTTCTTTTGCTGCAGTTGAAAGGCCGCAATGGGCTTCCCAAACTGTACCCGCTCCTTGGCGTAGCGCAAGGCGGTGTCATAGCAGTCCATCGCTGCCCCAATGGCGCCCCAAGAAATGCCGTATCGGGCAGAATCCAGGCAGCCCAGGGGTGCGCCCAGGCCACTCTTGTTGGGCAACAGGTTTTCCTTGGGCACCTTGACGTTGTCAAATATGAGCTCGCCGGTGGCAGAGGCCCGTAAAGACCATTTGTTGTGGGTCTCTGGCGTGGAAAATCCTTCCATGCCCCGCTCCACGATAAGGCCGTGAATACGGCCCTCCTCATTCTTGGCCCAGACCACCGCAAGGTCGCAGAAGGGCGAGTTGGAGATCCACAACTTGGCACCGTTAAGGAGGTAATGGTCTCCCTTGTCCTTGAAATTGGTGGTCATGCCACCGGGATTGCTACCGTGGTCGGGCTCGGTAAGGCCAAAGGAGCCCATCCATTCGCCAGTGGCCAATTTGGGCAGGTATTTTTTGCGCTGTTCCTCATTGCCATAGGCGTAAATGGGGTACATGACCAAGGACGACTGTACCGAGGCCGTGGAGCGCACCCCGCTGTCGCCCCGTTCTATTTCCTGCATAATGAGGCCATAACTGATCTGGTCCAGCCCGGCGCCGCCGTACTCCTCTGGAATGTAGGGGCCAAACGCACCAATCTCCGCCAGGCCCTTAATGATCTGTTTGGGAAATTCGGCCCGTTGGGCGTAGGCTTCGATGATGGGAGACACATCCCGTTTTACCCATTGCCGGGAGGCATCGCGCACCAGCAGGTGTTCTTCAGACAATAGGTCGTCCAGTTGATAGTAATCGGGCGCTTCAAACAAGTCGGGTTTCATAACATTATTTTTTTTGTAAAGATAGGGTAAAGAACGTACGGGGACGGGATTTCATTGTACGGGCCCGGGGCTCCCCTTCCGGTTGTCAACAAAAATAAACAATTTCTAAATTGTTCCATTCACAACAATGGTCAAACAAAATGTTACATTTTCAAATAAAAATCGTGGGTTAGCTTCCTGTAGGCCTCCGTGTAGCGGTGCCGCGCCTCCTCAACCACAAGCGGTTTGGTGGCCACCCCACGCTCTTGGAAGGTAAATTGCAAAAGACTGCGCTTGCTGGGGACGGTGGGGTTTCCCCTGACGTCCGTGATGTGGCTGGGGAAAAGGCCAAACTCCTTTGCCATGCCCAAAAAGGCGTTCTTTTCCTTTATGGGCAACACCACACTAAACGTGCCCTTGGGCGCCAGGAGCTGGGCCACGGCCTCCAAGAGTTCCCCAAAGGGCAGGGCACTGTTCTGCCGGGCACGATCGCGCGCCCGGTTGCCGCTGGACACCGCTTCCGAGTAAAAGGGCGGATTGCAGACAATGAGGTCATAGGGCCCGGCAGCCTCGTCTTCCAGGAGTTCGTCCAGACCCGCGTGGTAGCAGAACAAGCGATCGGACCAGGGGGAAGCCTCAAAATTGGCCACACATTGCTCATAGGCCGCTTCCTCTATCTCAATGGCCTCGATATCTTCCGCAGGGCACCGTTGGGCCAGCATAAGCGCAATGAGCCCCGTTCCCGCCCCGATGTCCAAGATACGCCCCGCCCCCTGGGGCACGGTGGTCCAGGCGCCCAAGAGCACCCCGTCGGTGCCCACTTTCATGGCACAGCGATCTTGGTGAACGGTGAACTGTTTAAATGCAAAAGGCTTGTTGCCCATACTGCAACCCATCTTTGGTTCAGGGCACAAAGGAATGAAAACTAAGGCATTGGCACAAAGGAATTCGTCCTGGCCTTGGGGGCCTCCGAAACTGTGGGTCCCCACCGGCATCTTCCCCGCACCTACCCAAAGGCCGCACGGGACGCTTGGCATCCGCGTGCCACCATTGGGCCACGGGCCCCTCACAACAGGGCTTATTGCTCCAATTTACCGGCGGACCTGGTTTCGGACCCTTCCAAATCCAAAAGGGAATCTCCCAAACGGGAGCGCATGCCGTTGGCCAACAAACGTATCTTGGCCACCACCTCGGGGTGTTCACTGGCCACATTTGTGGTTTCGCCAATATCTGCCTCCAGATCATAGAGTTGAATCTCCTCCACCTCCTTCATGGCATATTTGCCGGGGAGTCCGTCCCGGCCGGGCACCTGCCCCTCCATGCTGCGGTAGGTGTGCGGAAAATAGAGTTTCCATTTACCGTGGCGCACGCCGTGCAGTTCGTTGACGCGGTAATAAAAGAAATAAGCCTCCTGGGGCGAGGTCCGTGTTTGCCCCGTGAGCAATGGCCAGGCGCTCTTTCCATCTATGGTGCGCTCCGGCAGCGGTGCCCCCGTGACCTCGGCCAGTGTGGGCAGCAGGTCAATGGCCATAAGCGGGGTGTCCAGCACCTGGCCGGCCTTTAGCTTTGCCGGGTATTTTATGATAAAGGGCTCCCGTTGGCCGCCCTCCCAGGCCGTGCCCTTGCCCTCGCGAAAGGGAGCGGCACTGCCGGCGTGGTTGCCATAGGCCAGCCACGGCCCGTTGTCCGAAGTGTAGATGACAATGGTGTTCTCCTCCAGTCCGTTTGCCCTCAAGGCCTGGTTGATCTGGCCCACGGACCAATCCAACTCCATGATGACATCGCCGTACAGACCGCGGTTGGACTTTCCCTTGAACTTCTCCGATACGTAGAGCGGCACGTGGGGCTGTGGGTGGGGCAGGTACAAAAAGAAGGGCTGTTCCTTGTTTTGGTTGATGAAGTCCACACTGCGCTCCGTAAGCTGGGTGGTGAGCTGGGATTGATCGGTAAGGGTATCGATCACCGTTTCGTTTTCGTACAAGGGAAGCGGACCGAAGTTGAACACCGATCCCTGCTGCGGGTGCAAGGGCCACATGTCATTGGAATAGGGAATGCCAAAATACGTGTCGAAACCGTGGCGGGTGGGCAGGAACTCAGGGGCATCCCCCAAATGCCATTTACCGTATATGGCGGTCTTATAGCCCAGTTCCCGGAGCATTTCGGCCAGGGTGGTCTCCCCGGGGTGCAGCCCCTTCCCGCTGTTGGGCATCATGGCGTTGTGTATGCCAATACGGTTGGGGTAGCAGCCCGTGAGAATGCCGGCGCGCGAGGCCGAGCAAACGGCCTGGGCGGCATAGTAACTGGTAAGTTGCACGCCTTCCTTGGCCATTTGGTCCAAATGCGGCGTGGCGATGTCCGCCGCGCCAAAGACGCCCACATCGCCATACCCTTGGTCATCCGTAAAAATGAGCACAATGTTGGGCGGGCGGGCGGTGGCCCCCTCTTTTTCGGCCGTGCCGGGCTTACAGGAAAACAGCACCCAAAAAAGGCAAAGGGCCGCCAGTGGGCGCAGTCTCAAAAAAAACACCATATTTGTTTCAATTTAGCAGAATTTCATCCACAAAGATCCAGCTTTTACCGCCGGGATTGGGATGCCAATCGGGGTTTTTTAGCGGACTCAATACCTCCACTTTCACAAACTTGGCGGTGGTGGGCGCGATCGCAACGTCAAAAAAAGTCCGCACCACGTTGGTATTGGGGGCTTCCTTGGGGAAAATGGTCTGTTTTATCCGTTTAAAGTTCTTTCCGTCTTCGGAACCATATACCCGGATGCCCGTGGGAAAGAAAATCCAGCTTGCGGGGGCAGAAAGGGCCCCCACCGAGACCGAGCGGATTTCCTTGGATTCCTCCAGCTCCATCACGGTACTGAAATGACTGCCCTCATAGCCCAGCCAAGCACCATCCACAAAATTGGTGGACCCCCGTTTCAGGTCCACCAAGGTCTGCCCCCCTTGGGCGGCATACTTCTCATTGGGCTCCCGGTTCAGGGCCACCTTGGCGTAGCTTACCGTGGCCGATTTGTATTGCTCCCGGCTCATCTTACTGGGCTCCCAACCCGGTTTGGCCGTAATGGCGCTCACCACAGTGGACTCCTTAATGACCAAGGGACCGGAATAGCGGTTGGACGTGCTGTCTGGCACGGATCCGTCCAAGGTGTAATGAATGGAAGCCCCTTCAAACGTGGTTTCCAGCGCCACGCGCAGGGAATCCCTGAAAAATGTGGTCTCCGCGATGATCACCGGTGGCGCCAGGACCGTCTGCTCAAAGGCATCTTCCGGAACGTGCTGCACGGCCAATCCCGGATGTTCTTCCTGGAAGGCCTTGAGCTCATTGGGCAGCACCTTGGTTCCATAGAGATAAAGGGCGGCCAGGCTGGGCATTTCCCGGGCCGTTTGGAACACGGCGGCCGTGACCTGGGTGCCGTACAGGTTCAGGGACTCCAGATGTTCCAGACCGCCCAATACGGACAGGGAGGCGTCCGTAATGGCCGTATTTTGTAGTTGCAGTTTGGTGAGGTTTTCAAAATCGGCCAGATCTCTGGCCAAATCATCGTTAAGTGCAGCATTGCCCAAATTGAGCTCCACAATGTTTTCGGCGTATTCTTCCAAGGCTTCCAGATCTTGGGAAAGGGCTTCCTTCTTACCAAAAAGATTGGCCACCAATAGCGGGTTCCCCTCTGCCAGTGGGTAAAGCCCAATGCCCAGCGCATTCATCTCCGCGATCCATTCCGGTGGGGCGGCGGGCACTTCCTTGGCCAAGAGGGCGTGGGTGGAATGGTCTTCTTCCAAATCTTCCAGCACCGCCGCGAGCCGGTCCGTGGTCTCCAGATCGGCCACGGTACAATCCAGGCAGTGGCCGTTGGCCACCCACCATTCCAACAGCATGATCTCCTCCGAGGTGGGCTGCACCTTGCCCTTTGGCGGCATGTGCTCTTCATCTTCCAAGGGCAGGTGCACGCGGTGCAACAGCAATGGCTTACCGTTCACCGTGTCCATTATGGGTCCGCTGTCCCCGCCTTTGAACAAGTTCTGGGCAGTGTTCATCAAAAGGCCGCCCTTGGCTTTCCCCTCATTGTGGCAGCTCACGCACTTGGCCTCAAAGATGGGCTGGATGATGGCTGCGTGCACCTGGGCCGTGGAAATATCGGCAATGGCCACCTGGGCCACCTTGGGCTCCCTGAATAGGTAGTCGGTACCGTGGGTCATGCTACCGCCATAATGCCCGGTAACGGAAATCAGGATGAGCACCAGAACAAAGGTGGGCATATAGGCCCGTTGCGCCCAGCCTGCCGGATGGCCCTTTAGCAGAAAAAGGACGATGGTGGCCGCGGTAAAGGCCACGGCCATCCATCGGTGCAGAAACAACAGTTCTTCATCAAAACCGCCCTCCTCGCCCAGCAACCAGCCCGTTCCCAAGGAGGCCAGGGCAGAAAGCGCGCCCAAGCCCAGGGCAAAGCGAATGAGCTCATCCCCACCACGGTGCTTTCGCCTTCGGTCATAGATTTCAAGGGCGAAGGCCATGAGTATGATACCAATGGGCAAATGCACAAAAAGTGGGTGGAAATTCCCCAATTGTAGGCCTGCAACGATCATCTTCATTCCACAAGGATTTCATCGACAAAGAACCAGGGCAAGCTGCCTTGGCCCTGATGCCAATCGGGTATTTGGGACAGGGAGCTTACCCTAACGGTAAAACGGTCATAGGCACCGGGAAGCAGCGGCACTTCCAAAAAGGCAAACTGCACGGCATCGCCCTCTTGTGGGGCCGGGAGGGCCAGACTTCCAATTTCGTCACCCCTGTGGAAGACGGTTATTTGGGCCGGGGCAAAAATCCAGGCACCGTGGTGCACCAAACTGCTCAGGGTCACTTTGGAAATTTTCCGGGCCTTGGGCAGGGCCACGCCCAGGGACAGGGTATCTACATTGAAACCCAACCACGCCGAATCGTTACCGAAGGCCATGGTGCCCTTGGCCCCATCGTTGAGCGCTTGGGCCCCGGATCCGGCATAACGCTCACTGGGCCCGGGCCGCAAGGTAATGGCTGCGTCTGCCAAGAGATCGTTGGTACGGACCACCTGAAGGCTACTGCTCGGGCCCGAAATGAACTGTGGATGAAAGGCCTTGGCCCTGACCGTAGTGGTCTGCTCCAGAACCAGGGGCCTGGAATAAATGTTGGAAGTCTCGCTTACCTCGGTACCGTCAATGGTGTAGCGCACCACGGCATTGGGCACGGAAAAATGTGCCTGCACCCTGGCGGTATCCGTAAAGAAGACGGCCTCGGTTTCCAATATGGGAACGGCCATCTGCGTATCTTCCATTTTCAGGTACTCCGTTTTATCCATGGGCTGGCAGCCCAGGAGCAATATCGACCCAAACAAACAGAAAAAACCCCTCATGTGCGCACTAATTTTATGGGATAGGTCTTTCCGGAGTTCCACTGGGCCACATACAGGTTTTCATCCTCATCTACACAAACATCGTGCGGATGGGTAAAAATGGACAGGGCCTGGTACATCTTGTTCAAACCGCCTTCGCCGTATTTTGGGGCACAGCCCCCTGGAGCGGATATCAAGTTATTGTCCTTGTCCAGTATGGAAATGAAGCCACTTCCCTCTTCGCCATTGTTGCTCCATATGGTGGCCAGATAGACACATTCCCCGTCTATGACCGGCCGGCAAATGAAGGCCCCGGGAAAGTGATGGGAGGCAATGAAATCCCCGCTGAGGGAAAATCTTTTTAAGCGGTTCTGTTGCCGCGCGGTGATGAGCAAGGTGGGGGCACCGTTGCCGCGATCGTCAATACAGATGCCGTGGGCGTTTTGGAACTGGGCTTCGCCATTGCCCTTTCCGCCAAAAACATTGAGGAGCTCGCCCTTGCTGCTGTAGTGCAGGATGTACTGTTCGCCATATCCATCGGCCACATAGACATCGCCGTTGTCCGCAATGGCGGTTTCCGTGGGAACATAACTGTCCTTGCCCTTGTATTTGCCAGAGGCCTCGGGATAGGGAAAGACCTGTACCACCTTGCCCTTCACGGTGGTCTTGATCACCTCGTGGCGCGCATTGTCCGAAATATAGAGAAAATCCTCACCGCCCTCCACCTTTAGGGTAAGGCCGTGGGCGCCCGGGTATTCCGTGCCCCACACCTCGATCAACTTACCGCTCTTGTCATAGACAATGACATTGTTCTTGGTGTGGTTGGTGAGCAACAAGATCCTTCCCTTGGAATCCTGAACCATCTCATGGCAATCGTTCACCGGATATTGCTGGGCGTTCAGGGCGCCCCAGCCCATGTCTATGCGATACCGATGGTCATTGTGCCCAATAATGGTGTCCTTGTACTGGGCAAGGTGCCCCATGACCGAACCGGAGGCCAAAAAGCCAGCGGAACCTATGGCCGTTTTTTTTATGAATTTTCTTCTTTCCATTTATCCGTTTTGTCCCGTGCATTGGTGCGCCATGGGCAACGCCCCCTCCAAAAGAAGGAATCCTTGGAGCGTTTTACACCAAAATGTCCTTGACCACGTGCCCTTCCACATCGGTGAGCCTAAAGCGCCTGCCTTGGTATTTGTACACCAGCTTTTCATGGTCAATGCCCAATTGGTGCAGCATGGTGGCTTGGAAATCATGCACGTGCACGGGGTTCTTTACAATGTTATAGCCAAAATCATCGGTTTCGCCATAGACCATTCCGGGCTTTATGCCCCCGCCGGCCATCCAGATGGTAAAGCACCGGGGGTGGTGGTCCCTGCCGTAGTTGGTATCCGTCAACAGCCCCTGCGAATAGTTGGTGCGGCCAAACTCACCGCCCCAAACCACCAAGGTGTCTTCCAACATGCCGCGTTGCTTGAGGTCCGCAATGAGGGCCGCAGAGGCCTGATCCACATCCTTGGCCTGTTTTTCAATGGCATTGGGCAGGTTGTCATGCTGGTCCCAGCCCATGTGGTAAAGTTGTATAAAGCGCACATTTTGCTCTGCCAGCCTTCTGGCCAACAAACAGTTGGCGGCGTAAGTGCCCGGTATCTTGGCATCTGCCCCGTACATTTTATAGATGTAGTCCGGCTCCTTGTCGGTGTTCATCACCTCGGGCACGGAGGTCTGCATCCTGTAGGCCATTTCATATTGGGCAATGCGGCTCTGTATCTCCGGATCACCGGACTGCTGGTAGTGCTCATCATTGAGCTGGGCCAGTTGGTCCAGCATGGCCCGCTTGGTCTTCTTACCGGTGCCCTCGGGATCGTTAAGGTAGAGCACCGGGTCCTTGGCCGCCCTGAACTGCACCCCTTGGTGCAGCGAATGTAGAAAGCCATTGCCCCAAAGGCGGGTGTAGAGGGGCTGTCCGTTGGGCCTGCCCGAACCTCGGGACAACAGAACGGTAAAGGAGGGCAGGTTGTCGTTCTCGCTACCCAGGCCATAGCTTAACCAGGAGCCAATACTGGGCCTTCCGGGCTGTTGTGAGCCGGTCTGGAAAAAGGTCACGGCGGGATCGTGGTTGATCGCCTCGGTGTACATGGATTTTATGATGCAGATATCATCGGCCATTTTGGCGGTATGGGGCAAGAGGTCACTGATCCAGGCCCCGCTCTTGCCGTGCCGTTGAAAATTGAATTGGGAGCCCACCAAGGGAAAGCTGCTCTGCCCGGAGGTCATTCCCGTGAGCCGCTGTCCCTTTCTCACGGATTCCGGAAGGTCTTCTCCCCTTCTTTGGTTCAGCAGGGGCTTGTGATCGAACAGTTCAAATTGGGAAGGGCCACCGCTCTGAAACAGGTAGATTACCCTCTTTACCTTGGCCGGATGGTGCAGGGCGTTCAAAATTCCCTTTACGCCGCCCGCACCGGTATGGGGCGTAAGGAGGCCACTCTTGCCCTCACGAAAGCAGCTCACCCCCAAAAGGGAGGCCAGGGCCACCCCGCCCACGCCAAGGGCAGACTTTTCCAAAAAGGCCCTACGGTTCAGGATCAAGGATCGGTCTTGTACTATCTTCTTTTCGCTCATGCCTATCCTCTTGTAATGGTTTCGTCCAAGTTCAATATGGTATGGGAGGTCAGGGCCAAGGCGGCCATTTGCGCCTTATCCACCTCCTTGCCCACCTCAAAGGCCCCAATGCTTAGGTAGGCCTCGGCATCCACGTCGCCCTGACGTACCTGTGCCAGCATCGCATCATGGTATTCCAACAGGCTCTGCAGCTCCCGTTCGTTGGGCAATCTGCTGGTGGCCAACCGGAACATGTGGGCTATCTGTTCTTTCAAGGACCCACCTTTGGCCTTTTGGGTGTGGTAGGCCATGGCCCTTGCCGCCTCGATCATCTGGGGATCGTTCATGAGCACCAAGGCCTGCAAGGGCGTGTTGGTCTCCTGGCGCTTTACGGTGCACAGGTCCCGGGAAGCGGCGTCAAAGGTCATCATACTGGGCGGGGGCACGGTGCGTTTCCAGAAGGTGTAAAGGCTCTTGCGGTACAGGTCCCCGCCGGTGCCCTGCACGTAAGATGCCGTACTGCCGCCACCGCCACCCGTGGTCTCCTCCCAAATGCCCTCTGGCTGGTAGGGTTTTACGCTGGGCCCGCCCACTTCCTTGTTGAGCAGTCCGCTCACGGCCAGTGCCTGATCACGGATCATCTCTGCCGATAGGCGCAATCTCGGCGCTCTGGCCAGCAATTTGTTCTCGGAATCCATTTCCAGCATTTCCGGACTGATCTGCGCCCGTTGCCGGTAGGTCTCGGAGAGCGCCATGAACTTTAGCATCCCGTCCATGTCCCAGCCCTCGTCCCGTAGTTTCAGGGCCAGGAAATCCAACAACTCCGGATGCGTGGGCAGGGCGCCCTGATTGCCAAAATCATAGGTGCTGCTCACAATGCCCGTGCCGAACATACGCTGCCACAAGCGGTTCACCGCCACCCGGGCGGTCAGGGGGTTGTCCTCTGAAAACAACCATTGGGCAAGGCCCAAACGGTTTTTTGGATACTCCTCCTTGTAGGGCAAAATGGATTCGGGGGTCTTGGGGAAGACCTCCACCGTGGGCCGATCGTAGGCCCCGCGATCTAGCAAGAAGGTTTTTCTGGGCGTTTCCATTTCCTTCATCACCATCACGGGCACCTCTTCGGTGGGACTATTTTGCATGTTGATGAAGTGCAGCACGCCTTGGGCATCCTTCTCCGAAACCATGACATAAGGCTCGGGAATTTCCGTTGCGCTGGAGAGAAGCCCCTTTTCCGGGATGGTGTTGAAAAAACTGAAGAACTCAAAATGTTCTTCCTGACTAATGGGATCGTATTTGTGGTCGTGGCAACGGGCGCACTCCAAGGTAAGGCCCAAAAAGGCAATGCCCAGGGTCTGGGTACGATCGGCCACGTATTCGGTTCGGTACTCCTCCGGGATCACCCCGCCCTCTGCCGTGATCTTGTGGTTGCGGTTAAAGCCCGTGGCCAAGATCTGTTCCAAATTGGCATTGGGCAGCAGATCGCCCGCCAATTGGTAGGTAACAAAGGCATCGTAGGGCATGTTCTTATCGAAGGCATGGATGACCCAGTCCCGCCAGGGCCACATGGTGCGCTCAAAATCGTCCTGGTAGCCGTGGGTGTCCGCATAGCGGGAAATGTCCATCCATTCCGCGGCCATGTGCTCGGCGTGGTCCTTGGTGGCCAAGAGACGGTCTATGACCTTTTCATAGGCCCGCGGGGAGCTGTCTTGCAAAAATTGCTCCATAAGCGCCATGGAAGGGGGCAGGCCGGTAAGGTCAAAAGACACCCTTCTCAGTAGTTTTTCCTTGCTTGCCCGTGCACTGGGGGCCATGCCGTGGTCTTCCAATTTTTTGAGCACAAAGGCATCAATGGCATTGCTGCCCCATTGGCCCTTGGTCTCCGGTATGGCTTGTGGTTCTGGGGGCACAAAGGCCCAATGGGTCTCATATTCGGCCCCCTGGGCCACCCATTTTTTCAGGAGGGCGCGCTCATGATCGGTCAGGGCCAAATTGGCCTCCGGGGGCGGCATCTGTAGATTGGGGTCTTCACTGTAAATACGTTCCACCAAGGTACTGTTCCCCGGATCCTTGGGCACAATGGCGTGGCGGTCCTTTAATTTACCAAGGGCCTTGTAGGCCTCCTGGGCCGTGTGCAGGGAAAGATCGCCCTCAATGGCATTCTTGTCCGGCCCGTGGCACTTGAAACAACGATCGGAGAGCAAGGGCTTCACATGATTGGTGAAGCTCACCACCTCGGGCAGTTCCCTGTCGGTGGTCTGGAGGGCCATCTCTGACGATCGCGGTGCCCCCTCCTTACAACCAAAGATCAGGCCCCCAATGCCCATGCACCCGATAAAAAATGGGGCAAGACATCGTTTCAACCCTGTTCGGAACTTTTTGGCGCCCCGTTGCTCTTTATGGCATTCCTTCCCTGTCATCCGCTAAAAATACGAAATCGGCATACAATAACAACTTTTGTTTAAGATGTAGCGCCATTTAAGGTCGATGAGCTGCACACCCCTTAACCAAAACCAGGTGATTTTACCATTTCTTCAGTTTGCCGGCAAGACAGGTGCCACGATGCCCCAACCAAAACCTGCACCCCGGCACCCCCCTGGGCATCAGGGCGTCCCAGAGAAAAAAAATCAAAAGCATCGCAACCGGCCATCCGCCCAAAAAAACATTGGCGCATTGATGGTGAATCCCCCCAACTCCCTTATTTTCGTTCTGAACATTGGTTGGTGTCCACCAAAGCAACATCAGACCAAAAAAACACCCATTCCCCATGAAAACACGGCATGTTCCATTTGGCACCCTACTGCTGCTGCTCTGTACCATTGTACCGCCCTTACAGGCACAGCGCGAAGCACAGGAAGACTATACCCAATACGTGAACCCCTTCATTGGCACCAGCAACTACGGCACCACCAATCCCGGTCCCACCGCGGTGCGCGGTATGGTGAGCGTGTCTCCCTTCAATGTGGCCGGGCCCGCGAACATGCCCTTTGAGAAAGACAGCAGGTGGCTCTCTACCCCCTATGTGCATGAGAACACCTTCCTTACCGGTTTTAGCCATGTGAACCTCAGTGGGGTGGGGTGTCCGGAACTGGGCGTGATCTTGGCCATGCCCACCACCGGCGCCCTTGAAACGGACCATCTCCTGTACGGGTCCACTTACTCCAAGGCCGTGGCCAAGCCCGGCTATTATGGCACTACCCTGGACAAATACAACATCTCGGTGGCCACCACGGCCACCACCCGAACGGGCGTGAGCCAATACAGCTTCCCAAAAGGGGAGGCCAACATTCTCATAAATCTTGGGCTGGGCCTAACCAATGAGCAGGGCGCGCGCACCCGCATTGTATCGCCCACCGAAATCGAGGGCATGCGCACCGTGGGCTCGTTTTGCTACTACAAGCCCGAAGAGGCCTACCCGGTCTATTTTGTGGCCCGGTTCTCGGAGCCCGCAACGGAATACGGGGTGTGGAAAAAACAGCCCGAACACAAGGGCGTGGAGGCCCAATGGATGGCCGCCTACAATGGTAAAACCCAAATAAAGGAAGGCTTTAGGCAGGAAGTGGCGGGCGACAGCATTGGCACGTACATGCGCTACGACTTTGAGACCCCGACAAAGGTGGAAATGCGGGTGGGGGTTTCTTATGTGAGCATTGAAAATGCGCGGGAAAACCTGGAAAGGGAAACGGACAACCGAAGTTTTGACGATTTGGTGGAGGCCGCAAGGGCGGAATGGAACCAACATTTGGCCCAGATCGAAGTGGAGGGGGGCACAGTGGCCGACAAGACCAAATTCTATACCGCCCTCTACCACACCATGATCCACCCCAGCACCTTGAACGATGCCAACGGGGAGTACCCCAAGATGAAAACGCGGGAGACCCTGAAAACGGATGGCACCCGCTACACGGTCTTTTCCCTTTGGGACACCTACCGCAACATGCACCAACTGATGACCCTGGCCTACCCCGCGCAACAGCGCAACATGATCAACAGCATGCTGCGCATTTACGACGAGTCTGGCTGGCTGCCCAAATGGGAACTGAACGCCACCGAGACCACCACCATGGTGGGCGATCCCGCGGGCATCATCTTGGCAGACACCTATCTAAAGGGCATCCGGGACTTTGACGTGGAAAAGGCCTACGCGGCCATGGTGAAGAGCGCGGACCAATTGGAAAATAACCCACTGCGGCCGGGCATAAAGGACTATATCTCCAAAGGCTACCTCACCACGGCCACCACCAACAGCGGATCGGTATCCACCACCCAGGAATACAACATTACCGACAATGCCATTGCGCAATTGGCCAAGGCCCTGGGAAAGAAAGAAGACGCAAAACGTTTTCAGGAACGGTCCCTCTCCTATAGAAAATTGTTCGACAAAAGGTTGAACCTTCTGCGCCCCAAGAACGACGACGGCAGTTGGGTGAGCCCCTATGACCCCAACGATGGCGCCAATTTTGCCAAAAACCTGGGCTTCATAGAGGGCAATGCCTGGCAATACACCTTTATGGTGCCCCATGACATCCCGGGACTCATAAAACTCATGGGCGGAAAAGGGCCCTTTATAAAACAATTGGAAACGGTGTTCGAGACCGGACAGTACGATATGGCCAACGAGCCCGACATCATGTACCCCTACCTCTTCAACTACGTCAAGGGCCAAGAGCACAAAACCCAAGAAAAAGTGGCATCGCTCCTTGACAAATACTACCAAAACGTGCCCGAAGGGCTCCCGGGCAACGACGATACCGGAACCATGAGCGCCTGGGCCGTTTTCTCCATGATGGGCCTGTACCCCATACACCCCGGCAACCCGGTCTATGCCCTGACCACACCCAGCTTTGACAAGATCACCGTTCATTTGGACACCACTTACTACCCCCGGGAAAAATTGGTGATCAGCAAGGAGGGCCAAGGAACCATAAAGCACATTACCCTGGGGGGCAACAACAAACTTCCCCGCTTTTTTGTGGACCACAACGACCTTGTTGGGGCGGGCCAACTGCATTACGTGCTGGAACCGTGAGGGAAGAAGTTTTTAGATGTTAGATTTTAGAAGTGAGAAGTTAGAAATTAGAAGTGGGAAGTTGGTAATGGAGAAAAAATTCAAACAACCGACTGCTTCGCACTTGATAATCAAAACACCTTGGATTCAACTCCCTGCTATTCCAAATACAAGGACACCAGGCCCTCGGGGGTGGTCACGGTTATGGTCTTCGCATCTCGGTTTACCTTGGTTACGATCTCGTCATTAATGGGGATCAGGAGCTGTTTGTTCTCCTTTTGGACTTCAAAGAGGGCTTGGGCGGTACTGTCGTTCACGCTTTGCACGGTGCCTATGTTGCCGTGAACGGCATCGATCACGGAGAAGCCTATGACCTCATGGTAATAAAACTGGTTGCCGCTGAGCTTGGGAAGCATGGACAGGGGAAGATGGAGGGTGGCGCCCATGATGCGATCGGCCTCCGCTTCGGTCTTCACCTTTTCAAAATCGATGCGCAAAAGGTTGGATTTGTGCAGGCGGCAGCGGTCAATAAAAAATGGAACCAGGTTGTTTCCCAAAGAAACAAACACTGATTCCATATTTTCGTAAGCCTCGGGGTCATCGGTATCCAGCTTAACCAGTACCTCTCCCTTGAAACTGTATTTGGAGACCACTTTGCCCAGGTAGAAACAATCTTCCTTGCGCATGGCCGTTCTCCTTATTCTTTGCTACCGGTATCGGCAGGCTTCACCTCCTCGTCGGTCTTTTCGATCACCTCCTCCACGGATGGGGCTTCGGCGGCGGTCTCGTCTGCCTTGATCTCCGCTTCTTCCTTCACGGGGGCCACGGGAGTGGCATCTTCATTGGCGGCATCGGGCTGCGGGGTGTCCGGGGTTTCCACCACAATATCGGTGGCTTCGGGCTCCTGGGCCTCTTCCACTTCGGGGGCGGCAGCGGCAGCGGCCTCAGCGGCACGCTTTTCGTTCACTTCCTTCTCGGCGGCAAGCGCCTTGGACCTGGCCTCGGCATCTTCCTTGCTCAGACCATCCCGCTTGGCCTGGATGGCCGCTTCCTTCTCACTGACCCAAGCGTTGAATTTCTCTTCGGCCTGTTCCTCGGTCAATGCGCCCTTTTGCACGCCTCCCATCAGGTGGTGCTTTAACAGGGCTCCTTTGTAAGAGAGTATCTTCCTGGCCGTATCGGTGGGCTGGGCCCCGTGTTTTAACCACTGTACCGCGCCATCCACATTGAGCTCAATGGTGGCCGGATTGGTGTTGGGGTCATAGATGCCCAACTTCTCCAAAAATTTACCATCTCGCTTGGCCCTTGCATCTGCGGCAACGACCCAGTAAAATGGTTTTCCTTTTTTTCCGTGTCTCTGTAATCTAATCTTAACTGGCATATCACATTAATTTGTAGGGTGCCCGACCCCGGTTATTAATTCTTTTTCTTCTGCCCTGGCAAAAATCTGGACCACCAAATCTCCAAAGCGGGTGCAAATATAGAACTTCCATTAAACATAACAACCATTGCAGGGCCAAAAAGTTGAGCAGCATGGGCAGCAGACTTCCGCACATGTGAAAACTGGCGAATGTCCCCGCTTTTTCAACCTGTGGCAATACCCCCCATCCAAAAGAAACCATTTCCTTGGGCCAACCCATCGCCATTGGCAGCCACAACATCCTTTGGTTTTGGTGTTAACAAGCCCGCCCTATGGTAACATTAAGAAAAGTCTTTCCATTGAGGATGGTAAGGAGAGCATTGGCTGGGCCCAAGCTGTGCGTCCCAGGGAAAGTAAATAGGAACACCAACAACACAAATGCCCGCTACCCGTAAAAAACACCCAAAGCAAGACCCGTTCCACACCAGGGGGCAAGACCGGGCACGGGGTGTGGAAAACGGCTAAAAACTGCAGCGTTGCCTTTGCAAATGAAAAAGTATTGCTAAATTTGCCAGCGCTTTCATTGTCTGGGCCCCTTTGGCCCAGTAACAGGGAAGCATTTGGGCCTCGTAGTTCAATGGATAGAATAGAAGTTTCCTAAACTTTAGATGCAAGTTCGATTCTTGCCGAGGCTACTTTTTTTTTCGGATGCACCTTCCCCCGAAGTCTCGGGGTTACCGAGGCTACTTTTTTTAACCCTGCACTGGATGTCACTCTTTGAGCGCATGAACTTATCCTAAGGCGCACAGACTTAAAATAGGCATCCCCACAAGTGTAACCCCAAGGGGCACTACTTTTAAGAGCTCATTTTCGGTCCGTGTTCCTTCCCTTTTTCAGTGGAAGGAACCAGAATGGGAACAGTTTGTTCCGAAAAAAGGAGCGCCTGTCAAGAAAAATAGGTACGCCACCCATGGCCCACAGGGCTTCGATCATTACTGAACCCTTTTAAACGGTACGTTTATGGGTTTGGTAAATCAACGTAATTTTTAACTAGCGCGTTGATGATTATCTTTTGTTGTGTCCCAAACCTAAAAGTACAACGGATGCCATACCCCCGAAGCTCCCCTACTTTGGATTTTGGAGCCTACGGCCCGGGAAACGACAGCTGTGGGGCTACCAACATCTCTCAAGGTGCCACATCCCAAAGCTCCACCACCATCTCTACCTCCACGGCCATATTTCCGGGCAGGGAACCCATGCCCACGGCGGCCCTGGCGTGTTTTCCGGCGTCGCCAAAGACGGCCACCATCAGGTCACTGTACCCATTGATCACCTTGGAATGGTCGGTGAACTCGGGTACGGCGTTCACCATACCTTTTACCTTTACCACCCGCTTTACACGATCCAGATTGCCCAGTTGGGCCTTGAGCACGGACAACTGATTGATCGCCGTTTCGCGTGCGGCGGCATACCCTTCTTCCACCGTGAGGTCCGCACCCAGCTTACCCACAATGTTCTCACCATTGGCCTGCCGGGGCCCCTTGCCGGCCAAAAACAACAGGTTCCCGGCTTGCACCGCGTGCACGTAATTGGCCACGGGAGTACCTTGGTCGCGGAGCGCAATGTCCAAGTCCGCCAATTTGACCTCCGGATCATTGTCCGCCATAGGGGCCACTTTTTGCGTTTTGTTATCGGCCACTTCTTCCTTGGCGGCATTCTCAGTTTTACAGGCTGCCAGGAGAAGCAGGGCACTCCATACAAATTCCCATCTCATCTTATTGTTTTTTAAAGGGTTAGCTATGCCTTATTGACACTTAAGGCCTACAAAAGGATATCATTTTGTTACCCATGACCACCAATGTATGGGATTTAACCAAAAAACACGAAAAATAATTTCATTTTTATTAGATTAGCGCTTCAACCAAAATCAATTTAAAAGAAGATCTTATGGAACATTCCAAAGTAAACGCAAACCGCTTGTTCTACGGAAGCTGTTTTGCCCTGATCACCACGGCCTTTTCCTTTGCCATTGCAGCGGGCATCTTGGACCAACTCATAACGGAATTGGAGCTCACGGCAAGTCAAGCGGGCCTCATTACCTCTATGTGGTTTGCGGGCTTTCCCATCTCCATGGTCATAGGCGGCCTCATCTACCATAAAGTGGGCGGTAAGGCCATTATGCAATTTGCCTTTTTTGCCCATGCCGTGGGCATCATTCTGCTCATATATTCAGGGAGTTATGTTTTGCTACTTTTGGCCAACTTGCTCATAGGCCTGGGCAATGGGTGCACGGAGGCGGCCTGCAACCCCATGATTGCGGACGCCTACGAGGGCAACCGAATGAGCACCATGATGAACCGCTTCCACATGTGGTTCCCCGGTGGCATTGCCATTGGCAGTCTCCTGTCCGGTTTCATGACCGACTTTGAAATCCTGGGCCGCACCCAAATGTGGTTGCTGCTCATCCCCACCTTCATTTATGCCTACCTCTTCTGGGGCCAGCACTGGCCCAAGGCCAAAGTACAGGAAGCGGCCACGCTGGAGGGCAACTTCAAAGCCATGATCACCCCGCTCTTCCTGTTCATTGCCATTTGCATGTCCCTTACCGCCATTTCAGAATTTGGCCCCAACCAATGGGTGGGCCTCATCCTATCCAAAAGTGGGGCACAGCCCATGCTGGTACTGGCTTTGACGGCTGGATTAATGGCAGTGGCCCGTTATTTTGGGGGCAGTATGGTGGCGCGTTTCGATCAAACCGGGGTGCTGCTAGGTTCGGCCATCCTGGCCACCATTGGTATCTACCTGTTCAGCACGCAGACTGGCGCAATGGCTTATGTGGCGGCAGTGGTCTTTGCGCTGGGAATTGCCTATTTCTGGCCCAATATGATCGGCTTGGTGGCCACAAAAGTGCCCAAGAGCGGTGCCCTTGGGATGTCCATTATTGGGGCCATAGGGATGTTTTCCACTTCCATTTTTCAGCGCATCATTGGCGGTTGGATTGACTCGGACAGGGCCGAAGCGATGGAGCAAGGCCTTACCGGCGATGAACTGGAGCTGGTATCGGGCCAGGCCACCCTGGAAACGATGACCCTCTTTCCCGGCCTTCTCATTATCCTTTTCACCATTCTTTATTTCTGGATGAAAAACAGAAAGCCGAACACGGAGGCGGAAATCGCCACCGCCTAACGGCCAGACAAAACCAAAAAAAAAAAAGGCTCAGCGGTGCACCGCTGAGCCTTTTTTGTCTTTTAGGGAAGCGCGGCATCACGCGGCACCGAGCGGGGCCGTTACCCCACTTGGCCCATCGGTAAGGCCCCAAACCCTATACCAGTTCTCGTTTGAAATGCAGCCATAGAAATGGAATTATTTTTTTGGCCTGCGAAAAAGAAAAATCAGGCATAGCCGAGCTACGGCTTATTTTTAGTTTGAAGAAGGGCGTAAAAAGAAACCATTTATCGGCTTGTTTTCAATTGTGAAATGGCATTAAACCCAGATCCATCATTAAAAATTCCATTATTGAAGTCCAATACACCATCCGGGTTGCACCCTTTAGCTAGACTGTTTTGGGGAATGGCGTTATTCCGCCAGCAACAGCTCCAATACCGTAATGGCCGCGGCACTGATCTTGGTCCCGGGGCCAAAAATGGCCACGGCACCGGCATCCAACAAGAAATCATAATCCTGCTTGGGCACCACCCCGCCCACGATCACCATAATGTCCTCGCGGCCGTAGCGCTGCAATTCCTTGATCACGGCCGGTACCAGGGTCTTGTGCCCTGCCGCAAGTGAAGAGACGCCCAAGATGTGCACGTCGTTCTCCACCGCCTGCTTTGCCGCTTCTTCCGGGGTCTGGAACAGTGGACCTATGTCCACATCAAAACCAATATCCGCATAGCCGGTGGCCACCACCTTGGCCCCACGGTCATGCCCGTCCTGTCCCATTTTGGCGATCATGATGCGCGGCCGCCTTCCGTCCACCGCCGCAAAATCGTCCGCGAGTTCGCGGGCCCGCTTAAAATCGGCATCCTCTTTTATTTCTTTAGAATACACTCCCGTAAATGAATTTATAGTGGCCTTGTGGCGCCCAAAAGCAACTTCCAGGGCATCACTGATCTCTCCCAAAGTGGCCCTGGCCTTGGCCGCGGTCACGGCTAAAGCTAACAAATTGTCTGCACTTCCCTGGCCTTTCATCTTTCTTTTTGCGGCCTCGGTAAGCGCCCTAAGGCTATTTTCCACCGCTTGGCCGTCCCGTGTTTTTTTAAGGGTGGCCAAACGTGCCATCTGCCCCTTGCGCACGGCCTGGTTGTCCACTTCCAATATCTGCAGCTCGTCCTCTTGTTCCAGACGATATTTGTTAATGCCCACGATCACGTCCTGGGCGCTGTCTATCCGGGCCTGTTTCCGGGCGGCGGCCTCCTCTATGCGCATCTTGGGGATGCCTGCCTCAATGGCCTTGGTCATGCCGCCCAGTTCCTCCACTTCCTCCATGAGCTCCCAGGCCTTCTCCGCCAGCTCTTGGGTAAGCCGTTCCACAAAGTGACTGCCTGCCCAGGGATCTACCGTTTTGGTGATCATGGTCTCTTGCTGCAGGTAAAGTTGGGTTTCCCGGGCGATCCGCGCCGAAAAATCGGTGGGCAGGGCAATGGCCTCGTCCAGGGCGTTGGTATGCAGGCTCTGGGTGCCGCCAAAAACCGCGGCCGCCGCCTCTATGGTGGTACGGGCCACATTGTTAAAGGGATCTTGCTCGGTAAGGCTCCAGCCACTGGTCTGGCTGTGGGTGCGCAGCGCCATGGACTTGGGGTTCTTGGGCCCAAAGCCCTGCACCAATTTGGCCCATAGCATCCGGCCCGCCCGCAACTTGGCCACTTCCATAAAATGGTGCATGCCAATGCCCCAGAAAAACGAGAGCCGCGGTGCAAAATCATCTATTTTGAGTCCCGCCTTGAGCCCCGTCCGTATGTATTCCAATCCGTCGGCCAGGGTATAGGCCAATTCCATCTGTGCGGGCGCTCCGGCCTCGTGCATGTGATAGCCAGATATGCTAATGCTGTTAAATTTTGGCATGTGCCTGCTCGTGTATTCAAAGATATCGGCCACCAGCTGCATGGAGGGCTTGGGCGGGTAGATGTAGGTATTGCGCACCATGAACTCCTTGAGGATATCGTTCTGTATGGTGCCGGCCAACTGCTCTTGGGAAACGCCCTGCTCCTGGGCGGCCACAATGTAAAAGGCCATAATGGGCAGCACCGCTCCGTTCATGGTCATGGAGACGGACATCTTGTCCAGCGGAATGCCATCAAAGAGCAGCTTCATGTCCTCCACGGAGTCTATGGCCACCCCGGCCTTGCCCACATCGCCCACCACGCGGTCATGATCACTGTCGTACCCCCGGTGGGTGGGCAGGTCAAACGCCACGGAAAGGCCTTTTTGCCCCGCTTTTAGATTGCGGCGGTAAAAGGCGTTGCTCTCCTCTGCCGTGCTAAAGCCCGCGTACTGCCTAATGGTCCAGGGCCTACGCACGTACATGGTGCTGTAGGGCCCGCGCAAATAGGGCGGCAGCCCGGCCACAAAGTCCAAGTGTTCCGCCCCGGCAGTGTCCTCTTCCGTGTAGTGGTCCTTAAGGGCTATGCCCTCTGCGGTCACATAGGTGGCTTCCCGCCCCTTTTCACTCGGTGGCAGCGGCCGTCCCTTATGGTGGACAAGTTGCAGCCGATCAAGGTTTTTTCTGCTCATCTTCCAGTCTTTTTTGTTCCAGGGCTTCCGCCAGGCGTTTTTCCAAAATGGGCTCGATCGTGGTCTTCCTGGCCTTGGTCTTGGCAAAGGGGTACAGTTGCAGCTCGTCCTTCATCCGGTCTTCCCCGCTCTGGTAGTGGTTGGTGCCCACCAAAACGTGTTCCCCGGCATCAAAGGCCCGCTGTTCCTTTTGGGCGCTCTCGCGTATTTTTTTCTGTAGGGTGCCGTCTTTCAATTGTTTTAGAAAGCCCCCTCCCCGCTCCACCATTTTCAACAGTTCCAGACCCTGCTGGGCCAATTGCTCGGTAAGTCGCTCCACATAGTACGCACCATCCGCGGCATTGGACACTTTACCAAAATGGGCCTCTTCCCGCAAGAGCAGCAACTGGTTCAGGGCAATGCGCTCCCCAAATTCATTGCTTTTGTGGTAAAGGGCATCATAGGGCGTGTTCATCACCGTGTCCGCACCTCCCAAAAGGGCGCTCATACATTCGGTGGTGGTGCGCAGCATGTTCACATTGTACCCGTACACCGTTTTGTTTCGCTTGGTGGGATAGGCCAAGATATGGCAGGGCACCGAAATACCGTAGGCCTGGGTTAAACTGGCCCAGAGCAGCCTAAGGGCACGGAGCTTGGCCATTTCAAAAAAATAATTGCCTCCCACGCTCACCTTAAAGGACAAACTCTCCAGTTGCCCCAGGCTCCCTTTCTCGTTCAGCTGGTTCAGGTATTCATTGGCGTGGGCCATGGCGTAGCCCAACTGCTGTGCTTTATGGGCCCCGGCATTTTCGTAGAGGGACACATCCACCGACAACAGATGGGCGGCCCCGCTGCCCAGCAGTCCGTGCACTTCATCCATATCTTTTTTTAGGTCGATGAACGGCGTGCCGGTACGTGCCAAATGCCCCACAGGATCCAAATGGAAGTAAAGGGATGATGTATGGGTCGATGCCACCCGCAAGGCCGATTTTATATGGGCGGCGGAAAGAAAGGGGAGCTGCAAGTGCACCCTTGTTGTTTCAAGGTCGATGCCTGCCAGCAGCTCCGCAAAGGAAACCTCCTCTTTGGGAACGAGGAAATGAAGGGCTTCCGCCCCGCGCTGCAACGCCTTTTTTGCGTTTTTGTTGGCCATATCCGCCCTGCCGGCATAGATATGCTGCGCCATCTGGGGCGTATGGGTTACAAAGGGACACCCACAATGGCCCTCCAAGGGATCGTCCGCGTGGTAAAAGGGCTTTACCTTGATGCCCTCGGCCGATTCCCAGACCAAGGTCCCGTTGTAATCGGCGCCCTTGAGGTCCACCTGGATTTTCTGCTTCCAAGCCTTGGCGGAGACCCCGTTGAAAGCACCGAACAATGCTGTATTCGACTTGCCCATTCCTTCTTTTTTGTAAGCCATTAAATTAGCACATTAATTCGGTACCGCAATGGGGAAGCACCAAACCGTGGCCCGCCGATCGTGGGCATCGCACAAAATGATCCAGGCGGCCAGGCCATACACCTCTCACCATCGACCATAAAAAATGGAAATATGGCGTTTTAACCGAATAAGACCCACATCGGACCAAGACCCTTTCCCATTTAAAAATGAGCTGTTCACCCAATTTTTTTAGCTGATTTCCTGAAGAAAATGGGGATACCCCCCCCCCTTTTTACAAAACACCCCCTTGGGCAGCACAAAGAGCAGTAAAATGCTCCAAAGTCAACCATCACCGAAACAAGGCGAAGCCCGCGCACCAAAAAAATCCTTTTATCCCCTTTTAGCGGAAACCCCGTCTGTGTAAAAATCTTCGAAGGGAAATGTGGTAGCGAACGGCCTTGTCCTTGGCTTGGGGCCACACCTGTGTCACAGCCCCCTAAAGTGCTCAATAACGTGCTTGCCCACCTCTGCACCCACGTCCAGGCCCACCTCGTTGTCCGTCCTAAAATGCACCCCACCCTCAAAGCGCGACTCCGAGCACTCCAGGGCCAACTCCTGGAAATGGTCCGCATCCAAGGGAAAGAGATGGGACAGCGCAGCGGCCAGGGCCCCGGCCACGGTGGTATGCCCCGCGGGATAACCGGGAAAATTGGGCGTGTCCACCAAAATGGGCTTAAAGTCGGGATCGTACTGAAACGGGCGTATGCCCCAATAGTGGTACTTGCCGTCCCACGCGGCAATGGTGGCATCAAAACGGGCCACATGGAAAAGGGCACTGGCCCGTGCGGCGGCAAAGGCGTCCAGACCATACGCCATGATCTTGCGTTCCAACAACAGGTCCCAAACGGGCTGGGACCGCCACTTCCAAGCTATTTCGCTGATCTGGTTGTTTCGGTTGAACTCCCGCAGCTCTTCCATTTCGGCGCTCCAATCGGCCGGTGGGGGGCCGGGCCTAAACTGATCTTCCCGTTCCAAGGTAAAGGGCTTCCATTGGCGCTTCATCGGGTCCCATTTGCTGGGCGTACCGCTCCAAAGATTGGGGTCCTTGGGCAAGCTTCCCGTCCAGATGGCATCGGTGCGGTCCGTCTTGGCGTATTCCAGGTACTTTTGGGCCATGGCTTCACCAATGCGCAGGCCGGCATCAATATCGGCCGGATATTGCAGTCCGGTGAGCAATCGGGCTTTTTTAAACTCCTCCAGGAGACCATCCAAATAGGCTTTCTGTGCGGGGAAATAATGGGAAATGACGCGGTGTGCCGCCGCAGCCGTGGCCGCATATTCACAGATCGCGGGGGAATAGGACGCCTCCGCTGCCCAAAGCTGCACTTCCTCCATATCTTGGTAGGGTGCGGAGCGCGGGTGTTGTTGTTTATACTCCCATACCGCCGCCATGGCATCGTGAACGGCCAGGTGCAAAATGGCCATGCGCCCCCCGTTCTTGTGCCCTTTGGTACGCTGGCCCGCGGTTACCATGGCCTGGTGCCAGCGGTAAGAAGGGTAGGCGGCGTTCCAATAGCGCACCTGCTGGCGGGCACGGTCCGTTGCCGTTTGCTGGGCCTCGGCGATCAAGGCCGCGGCCTTGGTTCTGTCCTTGGGCCCTTCATAAAATTCCTGCGCGTCCAAGGCAAACATAAAGGAAGGGACGGACTCCTGTGCGGTGCCCAAAGAGGGCATCAACCCATAAAAAAACAGTATGGCCCCCCAATGCTTCATCAGAGCGGCCTTTAACCGGTACAGCATAATTTTCGACCTTAAAAAAAAAGGACCTCAAATTTAGTGGTTTTCAAGGGCTTTTAAAAGTATGGCCTAGCCGAGTATCCGGGTGAAGGTCCATAAGCCGAAAAAAAAGGCCATGGCCCCATCAGACAGACCCAAGGAACTACGATGGAGTGGTTGCCCAGGGCAATGGTTTTCCATAAAGATGAAAACTAGGGGAATCAGCCAAAAAACGGGATACCCTAGCCCAACCATTTGGCCTTGGCCCTACGGGCGTTCATTTCGGCAATGTTGCTTATGGAAATGGCCTCGGGACATTCCACCTCACAGGCCCCGGTAAAGGTACAGCTGCCAAAGCCCTCCAACTCCATTTGGCGACTCATCTCCAGCACCCGCTTGTCCGCTTCCTGTTTTCCTTGGGGCAGACTGTTCAAGTGGTTGATCTTGGCGGCCGTGAACAGCGCCGCCGATGCGTTCTTGCAGGTGGCCACACAGGCCCCACAGCCAATGCAGGCCGCGGCATCCATGGCCTTATCGGCCACTTCCTTGCCCACCAAAATGGCATTGGCCTCTGCCGCTGTGCCGGTCTTGGCACTGATGTAGCCACCGTGTTCCACAATACGGTCTAAAGCGGAGCGATCCACCACCAGGTCCTTGATCACGGGAAAGGAGGCGGCCCGCCAGGGCTCCACGGTTATGGTATCGCCATCCTTAAAACTGCGCATGTGCAATTGGCAGGTGGTCATGTGATCGTGCGGCCCATGGGCCCGGCCATTGATAAAGATGCCGCACTGTCCGCAGATGCCCTCACGGCAATCGTACTCATAGGCAATGACGGGCTCATTGCGCAGCACCAAGCGTTCGTTCAGGTGGTCCAGGGCTTCCAGAAAGGACATATCGTCCGTTAATCCATCTACCTCATAGCTCTTGAACCGCCCTTTGTCAATGGCATTTTGCTGTCTCCAAATCTTAAAGTGTACCTTCATCCTTACGCTTTTGCTTGCCTTGTTTTCTTTATTTGTAACTGCGCACCGTTGGGGTCACGTTCTCAAACACCAAAGGTTCCTTGTGCAGGGTAAACTTTCCCTCCCCGTAGGCCCAGGCGGAGACATAGGCGTAGTCCTTGTCCCTGCGCATGGCCTCGCCCTCCTCGGTTTGGTATTCTTCCCTGAAGTGGGCCCCGCAGGACTCTTCCCGCTCCAGGGCGTCGGTGCACATTAAAATTCCCAGTTCCAGAAAATCGGCCAGGCGCAGGCCCTTTTCCAGTTCCGTGTTCATCTCTTGGTGGCCACCGGTGACCTTTACGTCTTTCCAAAATTGGTCCCGTATGGCGCCGATCTGCACTATGGCCCGTTGCAGTCCTTCCCTATTGCGGCTCATGGCACATTCCTGCCACATGACCTTGCCCAGCTCCCTGTGAAAATGGTCCACCGTTTGGGTACCGTTCACGGACAACAGGCGATCAATGTGCTCCCGCACCTCGGTTTCGGCCTGGGCAAAGGCCGGGTGATCGGTGGTAACGTTGGCCTCCTTGAGGGCACCGGCCAAATAGTTGTTTATGGTATTGGGGAGCACAAAGTAACCATCTATGCTGGCCTGCAGCAGGGAGTTGGCCCCGAGCCTATTGGCCCCGTGGTCCGAAAAGTTGCATTCCCCAATGGCATAGAGCCCCGGCACGGTGGTCATCAGCTCATAATCCACCCACAGTCCGCCCATGGAAAAATGCGCCGCGGGAGAAATCTGCATGGGCTCGGTATAGGCATCCACCCCGGTGATCTTGCGGTACATCTTAAACAGGTTGCCATAGCGGTCTTTAATGGTCTCCAAGCCAAAATTTTCAATGGCCTGGGCAAAATCCAGATACACGGCATTCTTTAAACGGCCCACGCCGTGCCCCGCATCTATGCGTTCCTTGGCGGCACGGGAGGCAATGTCCCGTGGCGCCAGATTGCCAAAACTGGGATAGCGCCGCTCCAGGTAATAATCGCGTTCCGCTTCGGGGATGTCCTTGGCCTTTCGGACATCGTCCTTGTTCTTGGGCACCCAGATGCGGCCGTCGTTCCGGAGGGATTCGGACATTAGGGTGAGCTTGCTCTGGGCGGCACTGGTCTGTGGCAGTGCCGTGGGATGGATCTGGGTAAAGCTGGGGGCGGCAAAGTAGGCCCCTTTTTTATGGGCCTTCCAGAGGGCGGTGCCGTTGCAGCCTATGGCCAAGGTGCTCAGGCGAAACACCCGGGAATAGCCACCGGTGGCCAATACCACCGCATCTGCCGCAAAGCGCTTGAGCTCCCCGGTGGTGAGGTCCCTGGCAATGATGCCCTTGGCCCGGCCATTGACCAGCACCAGGTCCAACATCTCATGGCGCACGTGCATGGTGACCTTCTTGGCGCGTTTCATTTTGTACAATTGGGAATAGGCGGCCAACAACAATTGCTGTCCGGTCTGGCCCCGGGCATAAAAGGTGCGCTGCACCTGTACCCCGCCAAAACTACGGTTCACCAATACGCCCCCGTACTCGCGCGCAAAGGGAACGCCCTGTTGCACATAGTGGTCTATGAGCGGGGCGGAAAGCTCCGCCAGGCGGTACACATTGGCCTCGCGCGACCTAAAATCGCCCCCCTTCAAGGTATCGTGGAACATACGCCATACGCTGTCCCCGTCATGCTGGTAGTTCTTTGCGGCATTGATGCCCCCTTGGGCGGCCACGGAATGCGCCCTCCTCGCGGAGTCCTGGTAGCAGAAGCACTGCACGTCATAGCCCAGTTCCGCCAAGGTGGCCGCGGCCCCTGCCCCGGAAAGCCCCGAGCCCACCACAATGACGTTCAGCTTCTTTTTGTTGGCCGGGTTAATGAGCTGCGACTGGATCTGGTAGTTGCGCCATTTCTCCTCCAAGGGGCCTTCCGGGATCTTTGCGTTGAGCATAGCCATATTATTTTAAAAAAACGATTAAGGGAATAACGCCGAAGCCCACGGCCATGACCAGGGCATAGACCAAGGACACCTTGGCCAGGATGCGCAGGCCACGGCGGTGATAAAACCCCAGGGTCTTGAACGCGCTTTTTAGCCCGTGGTGCAGGTGCAATCCAAGCGGTATCATGAGCAGGGTATAGAAAAGGACAAAGTATATGTTTTGGAACAGGGTATAGGTAACATCGTACACATCCACGTTCCCTTGCACGTCGGTGCCCACGGGGTCGCCCATGCCCAATTTAATGCGGGCCCAGAAATTGGCCAGGTGCACCACCAAGAACAACAGCACCATGGTGCCAATGAGCCCCATGTTCTGGGAGGTCCAGCTGCTGTTCTCCCCATGGCGGTTCACGGCATAGCGCTGTGGCTTCGCCCTTCTGTTTTTTAGGGTGATGACCAGGGCATAGACCACGTGGAGCACAATGGACAGATAGAGCAGATAGGCCACCACCTTGATCAGGGGACTTTCGCGCAGCGCGGTGGAATAGGCATTGTAGAGGCCCCTCGCCGTTTCCTCCGGAAGCACCAAAATGGCATTGGCGGAAAGGTGCACCACCAAAAAGAGGCACAAAAAGAGGCCGGTAAGGGCGATGATCGTTTTTTTAAAGTACATACCACAGAAAGGTTGATCGGTTATATGGCTGGCCGCAGCTGTGGCTGTTTTTTCACATCAAACAACAAAGGGAACCCATCAGGGCCCATGCGCTGGCAAAACCCCGTAAAGTGCATCTCCCGCCCCCTGGAACCGGGACCGGCCAACGCCCAATTCCACTTGCCCCAAAAGGGGCGCGCCGCCCCCTAAAAATAACAAGAAAATTCCAATAAAAGAATTCCATTTCCGTATGGCCATGATAAGATTTTATCCTAATTTTAAGACTGCTATGTTTTAAGTTGTCGGGAACACCGGTCCTCAGCGCCATTGTTTTCCATTGGTAGAAAACAAAGACCCAGCACCTCCCCCTTGGCAAGACCGTCCCGCCTTGGCACTTTGTTTGGAAACCATTTAAATAAATGCGTTATGACCCTACTTGAAAAGATTGTACTGGCCACGGATTTCAGTGCCGATGCAAAACAATTGGAAGAGACCGCCCTTATCTTGGCCAAGACCTTTAAGGCAGAGGTGGTCCCGGTGCACGTCTTGCCCAACGACCTGGTGAACCATGATGTGCGCGAGCACGTGGTGGACATGGCCCAGGACAAGCTGGCGGAGATCAGCGAGCGCACCACCCTGGCCGGCGTAAGGGCAGGCACCCCCCTTTTGGAATTTGGGGCGCCGCATGACGGTGTTGTAAAGGCGGCCGCCAAGATCAACGCCAACCTGATCGTAACCGGATCGGGGGAAGGCCTGCAGCATACAGACCCCCATTTGGGCACCACCACGGAACGCATCATACAGCAGAGCGAAAAGCCCGTTTTTGTGATGAAGGCCGGAACCTCCCTGTCCGTTAAGCACATTCTGTGCCCGGTGGATTTCTCCAAGGCCTCCGAACGCGCCCTGGCCAATGCCCTGGCGCTGACCCGGCGCTTTACCTCGGCCCTGACCATTTTGTCCGTATGCGAGTCCCAAGCGGCGTCTTGGTTTGGCACGGAGCGGGATCGGGAAGAAGAGAACAAGAGCCGTTTGGCACAGCACGAAAGAAAGTTTGACGATTTCCTCTCCAAATTTAACCTTACCGATGTGGCCTGGAGCAAAAAAAGCCCCGTGGGCCGGCCCGCGGAGGAAATTTTGAAGACCATAGCCAAAAAAGAGATCGATCTCTTGGTCATGGGCACCCATGGCCGCAGCGGACTCAACCGTCTGATCATGGGGAGCGTCACGGAAAAGGTGATCCGCACGGTGCCCTGTTCCTTCATGACCCTGAAATCCGAGGACATGATCAAGCTTCAGCTTAACCACGACCTGGACGATATAGAAAAACTGCACGAGACCGCACTGACCCTGATCAAGGACGGCTTTTATGAAGAGGCCATAGGCCAACTGGAAACCTGCATCGCCATAAACAACATGCACGTGCCGGCCTATTTTACCATTGCCAGCATCCACGACAAGATGAACCGGCCCGAAAAGGCCAAAAAATATCGGAAAATGGGCAACGACATCAAAGACCGGATGTGGTACGCCAAGGTAGAGGAAGAGGCCAGAAAGCTCCGGGGCAGTTAAAACAAGAACAGTATGACCAAAGGAAAAGTAGTAAGTGTGAACGAATCCCTGGTGGGCGCCACCGTGAGCAGTGGGCCGGTGATCAACGGCGAGGTGGCCTTTATCTTGATCGAGGGCGGCAAAAGACTCAAGTCTGAAGTGATCGATGTAAAGCCCGGCGGCGTGGTGTACCTGCAGGTGTTCGAGGACACCGCATGGATGCAGGTGGGAGATACCGTGGAATTCACCGGACTGCCCCTGGCCGTTAAACTGGGGCCGGGCATCTTGGGCTCCGTAACGGACGGACTGCAAAACCCGCTGTACGAGCTGGCCAAGACAGAATGGTTCCTGGAACGCGGCATGGAGGTGGCACCGCTGGACAATACCACCAAATGGCACTTTACCCCAAAAGTGGCCAAGGGAGACACCGTGACCGGGGGCAGTGTGCTGGGCTCCGTACCGGAGAAGATCTTTGAGCACAAGATCTTTGTGCCCTTCTCCCTAAAAGGCGAACATACCCTGGAAAGCATTGCGCCAGAAGGGGATTACACCATTACCGAGACCATTGCCCAGCTCACCGATGCCAACGGAAAAAAAATGGAATTGACCATGGCCTTCGACTGGCCCGTGAAGGTGCCCATGCCCTTCCACGAAAGATCGGTGCCCGAAAAGGCGATGCCCACCGGCATCCGTATCCTGGACGCCCTCTTTCCCATTGCCTTCGGCGGCACGGCATGCAATCCCGGCCCCTTTGGTGCGGGAAAGACCGTACTGCAGCACAGTCTGGCCCGGCACTCCGAGGCCGATGTGGTGATCATTGCCGCCTGCGGCGAGCGGGCGGGCGAAGCCGTGGAAGTGTTCAAGGACTTCCCGGAGCTGATCGACCCCAGAACGGGAAAATCCCTGATGGACCGCACCTATATTGTGGGCAATACCTCCTCCATGCCGGTGGCGGCACGGGAGGCCTCGGTCTACATGGCCACCACCGTGGGCGAATATTACCGGAAACAGGGCCTTAACGTACTGATCTTGGCAGATAGCACCTCCCGTTGGGCCCAGGCCCTGAGGGAAACCTCGGGAAGAAAAGAGGAAATTCCAGGTCCGGAGGCCTTTCCCATGTACATCTCCACCCTGATCGCGGCCTTTTACGACCGCGCCGGCGTGGAACTGCTGCCGGACAACAACCAAGGCTCGCTGAGCATCATAGGCACGGTGTCCCCTGCGGGAGGCAACTTTGACGAGCCCGTGACCCAGGCCACCCTGCTGAGCACCGGGGCCTTTTGGGGACTGTCCCGGGCCCTGAGCGACGCCCGTAAATATCCGGCCATAGACCGTATAGACAGTGCCTCCAAATACCCATCGCTCCTGGAACCGGAAGAAGTGGCCTATTTGATGGAGCTGCTGCGCGATGGAAAGTCCATCGCCTCCAATATCCTGCTGATGGGCGAAAAGGGCATCACGGACGAATCCTACATCCGTTACCAAAAATCGGAACTGCTCGATGCGGTCTTCCTGCAACAGAACAGTTTCAACGAGGTGGACGGGGTAACCCACCCCAAACGTTTACGGATGATGTTCAACATGGTCAAGGAAGCCATTGACGCCCCCGTGGCCCTGGAGAGCAAAGAGGCCATTCGCTCGCACTTCAACTTCATTAGGCAGGCCTTTATGGATTGGAACTACCTGCCCCTGGACGATGCCAACTTTGACAAACAGCGAAGCAAACTGGAAAAACTAATCAAACAAATGGCCCATGTTAAGGAAAACGTATGACAACATAGACAGCATTGGGCGCGCCATTCTGAGCATCAAGGCCAGTGGCGTGCACAACAAGGAACTGGCGGAGGTCATCTATCCGGACGGTGCCAAAGCCTTTGCCCAGGTCATTGCCCTGAACGGTGAGGACGTGACCCTACAGCTGTTTGGCGGTGGGTTTGGGGTGGCCACGAACTGCAAGATCCGTTTTTTGGGCAAGCCGGTACAGGTGGGTTTTTCAGACGATATGCTGGGCAGGGTCTATTCCGGAAACGGTACCCCCATAGACGGCGGCCCGGAGCTCATGGCCGATCAAATACGGGTGGCGGGGCCCTCCATAAACCCCGTAAAACGAAAGATCCCCAAGGAAATGATCCGTACCGGGGTGCCCATGATCGATGTGTTCAACACCCTGGTGCGCTCCCAGAAAATTCCCATTTTTGCCAAGGCGGGAGAACCCTATAACCGCTTGTTGGCCAACATTGCCACCCAGACCGATGCCGATGTGATCATCATTGGCGGGGTGGGGCTCAAATACGACGAGTACCACTATTTCCGGCAGCGCATAGAGGACGCGGGAAGCAAGAACAAGACCATTATGTTCGTGCACACCCACAGGGACGCCATTGTGGAAGGCCTGATGGTGCCGGACCTGGCCCTGGCCGTGGGCGAAAAGTTTGCCCTACAGGGAAAAAACGTCTTTGTGCTGCTCTCGGACATGACCCAATGGTCCGATTATCTGCGCCAAGTGGCCAACGCCCAAGATCAAATCCCGGCCAACCAGGGCTATCCCGGCGATCTCTACTCCCAACTGGCCAGCAGGTACGAGAAGGCGGCCGATATAGACGGGGCCGGAAGCCTCACCATCCTGGGGGTCACCACCATGGACGACGTGACCCACCCCGTGCCCGACAACACGGGATACATTACCGAGGGACAGTTCTACATGAAGGATGGCATCCTGGAACTCTTTGGCTCCCTGAGCCGTCTGAAGCAACAGGTGAACGACAAAACCCGATCGGACCACAGGAACATCATGAACGCCATGGCACGCCTCCTCTCCGAGGCCGAAGAACGGGTAAAGGCACAGAAGTTCGGCTCCGTCAAGGACGATTACTCCCTACGGCTGTTGGACTACCGAAAAACCTTTCAGCGCGAACTGATGGACCCCTTTCGCTATCTGGAACTGGAAGATGCCCTGGACCTCTGCTGGGACATCCTCAGCAACCACTTTAAAAAGGAAGAGGTGGGACTCTCCTCCGACCTTATTGCCGAATATTGGCCCCAAAAAGGAAGCTTCAAAATCTTAAAAGACACGGAAAATGAGTGAAACCACGCTGAACAATCTGATCACCACCTTAAAGACCGAGGCCATTGAGGCAGCGGAAAAAGAGGCAGCGGCCATAGTGCAGGGAGCGCAGGAAGAGGCCAAGGCCCTTGTGGCCAAGGCAAGGACAGAGCGGGAAGAACTCCTGGCACAGGCAAAAAAAGAGGCCCATGATACCTTGAACAAGGGCCAGACCGCTCTGGAACAGGCCGCCAGGGACGTCAATGTGGCCCTGAAAAACGATATCCTTGGCATGCTCAAAAAAGTCCTGGAACAGGACATTGCCGATGCCTTTTCCCCGGAACTGCTAAAGAAAGCAGTGGTGCAGGCCGTGGAAAATGTGGGCAGTGACGCCCAACTCACCCTTTCCGAAGACCTCGGGGAACAGCTGGCGCCACAGCTGTTGCAAGAACTCAAGAAAACCAACAAATCCGCGGAGATCACGGCCCACACCAAGGTCTTGAAGCGGTTGGACATAGGAAAAAAAGGCGCGGGCTGGAGCTACACCGTGACCCCAGGGACCGTGGCCGATGTGCTCGCGGAACACCTGAGCCCAAAATGGGCAGCGCTCCTGAACCAAAAATGATGACCATGCTGGCAGGCAACCTGGAATACCTTATGGCAAGTCTCCCCCATCTCCACTTTGACGATGGTGGCGAGACCCGTGCAAAGGTGACCCAACTCCTACAACAATACGCCGGGCCCCTGGGAAACCAAAAAAGCGTTCCGGAAATACTGGACGCCGAGGCCAGGCCCTTTCTGGACAACGGCGACCATGAAACACTGCGGGCCCTGGAGCTGAGCACCCTGCACCAAGGCCGGTTCCGGGACCACCAAAACCCCATTGTGGCCCAATTTTCAGGTTTCCTGCTCCAGATGCGCCAACAATTGCGGCAGTTGCGCTTGCAGAGAAGGGGCCAGGACGACGGCTCCGGCCAAAGAAAGACCCACCTTCCCCTGACGCCGGGCAACCCCTTGGAAGAGGAAGTACAGCTCCTTAGGCTGCAATGGCAAAAAGTGGAGGAGCTCTGTGCCGGGCACTATGCCAATTTCAGCGCTTTGGTGGGCTACAAGATCAAACTGCTGCTGCTGTTGCGGTGGTGGAGCTTTGATGCCGACAAAGGACTGGAACTGTTTGACCAAGCCACAAAAAAAGACTGATCATGGCCGCAAAGATCCTGATGAACAAAAATACCCTGGCCGCCCTAAAGGTGGAGCTCAAGGAATACCAGACCGCGCTTCCCGTCTTTGAAATGAAGGAACAACAGCTCAAGGAAGTGGTAGTGCGCATAGAGGGGAACATAAAAAGGCTTCGGAAAGCCATAGCCGAAACCCACGCGGCCACCAAGCCCTGGGCGGCCGTGATGGCCGAAGAGGGGCTGGACCTTTCCCATCTGGTGTCCGTAAAACAGATGCACACCACCAAGCAGGAAATTGCCGGGGTGGCCATAGCCTCCTTTGCCTCCATTGACTTTACGGAAACCGAAATGGACCTGATGGCCACGCCCCTTTGGGCAGATGCCGCGGTGGAAGTGATCAAGGAACAGAAGACCAACCGCAGCATGATGGCCATGGAGCAGCGCAACCTGGACCTGCTGCAAGAAGAACTGGCCGAGGCCCGGCGCATGAAAAACGCCCTGAAAGAGGTCTTTATCCCAGAGACCAAGCACAACATCCGCAAAATTGAAATTTACCTGGGCGATGTGGAACGCCTGGCCATTGGTTGTGCCAAACTGGTAAAAAAGAAAAAAGAAACCAAAACCGCGGCCGTATGATTGTGCGCATGAAAGAAATTGCCCTATTTACCACCGCCCAAAAGGTGGATGCCACCGTGCAGCGCCTGGGCGAACTCAGGGTGGTGGACATCAAGGAGGTAAAGACCCCGGCAGGGAGGTCCCTGGAGACCCGTACCGAAGCCCTGCAGCGGGCCACCAAAGCCCTGGACATGCTCCGGGGAACGGCAAACGGCACCAAACATCCAAAGCATGCGCCCCCGGCCCCACCGTTGGACGATCCCAAACAGCTGGTGGACCGCATCCTTAAAACATCCGAAGTCAGGGAAGCGCTCAAACAAAAAATAGAACGGACCCAAGAGAACATACAGGTCTATGCCACTTGGGGTGCGGACGTGCAACCACAAGAAGTGCTCCAGTTAAAGAAAAAGGGGCTTTACCTGCGCCTCTACGAAACGGAAGGCCCGCCCCCAATCGTGCCGGAAGGACACCGCCACCTTTCCCTGGGCGAGAAAAACGGCGTGCACAGGACCGTGTTGATCGGCCGCACCCCCGAAGAGCGCTTGCGCCTCAAGGAAGTGAAACTCCCCAAAGCAAACCACGCCACCCTCCTGGAACAACTGCAGCGAAAAGAACGGCAATGGGCGCAACTGGACCAATACCTAGCAGACCAAGTGCCCCACTTGGAAACCATAGCCGATTATGAAAGCCTCTGCAGGGACCGTTTGGGCACACAACGCACCCTGGAAGGGATGGGCGATGTGGAGGGACACGTAAAATACCTCAGGGGATACCTCCCCAAAACCGAGGTGGACGCCTTCAAAAAAGTGGCAGCGGCAAATAATTGGGGCTACGCCATAGAAGAACCCGAAAATCTGGAAGACGTACCGGTGTACGTTAAAAATCCGAAATGGATCTCCATCATCAATCCGGTGATGAAGTTCATAGACATTGTCCCGGGCTACAAGGAGGTGGACGTCTCCATTTACTTCTTGATCGCCTTTGCCCTCTTCTTTGCCATGTTGGTGGGCGATGCCGGTTACGGGGCCCTCTTTCTCCTCATTACGCTGTTGCTATGGAAAAAGATACCGTCACAGGCGCGCTTGCTCATTTGTGTTTTGAGCATTGGCACCATGGTTTGGGGCGTGCTCAGCGGCACCTATTTTGGATCTGAATACCTGGCCTCCCAACCTTGGGCACAGGCCATGATCATTCCCAACATTGCCAGTTTTGGGGTGGACAACATTGAGTTCATGATGCACCTTTCCTTTTTGATCGGCGCCGTGCACCTTACCATTGCCCATTTGGTAAAAGGGCTGCAGTTCATCAATACCATCAAGGTGTTGAGCGAAGTGGGCTGGATCGCCCTGGTGTGGAGCCTCTTCCTGGTGGTGGAGCAGTTGGTATTGGGCAAGCCCATGCCCTCCTGGAGCATGTGGCTCTTTGGATCGGGCGCCCTGCTGGTGGCCCTCTTCTCTGCCGAGAGCACCAATTTTTTCAAGAGCATGGCCATTTCCTTGGGCAATTTGCCCCTGAGCCTGATCAATGGGTTTAGCGACATTGTTTCCTACGTGCGCCTCTTTGCCGTGGGCATGGCCACGGTGGCCGTGGCCACCAGCTTCAACGGAATGATCGCACCCAACGGCTTTGGCGGCATGGGCCTGCTGGAGCTGTTAATGGCCGCCGTGGGGCTCCTATTGGGGCACGGCCTAAACATTGCCCTGGCGCTGATGGCCGTGATGGTGCACGGCATCCGACTGAACATGCTGGAATTTGCCGGGCACCTGGGGGTGGACTTCTCCGGAGTGGCCTACAACCCCTTTACCCTCTCCGCGAGCAAGGGGCCGGACCCAGGGAACAAGACAACATCAAACTAAAAATAGCAGAACCTTAAACTTGGAACATTATGATAGATATGGCATTTTTAACGACAACGGTAAACGGCCTGGGCGATATGGGCACCTCACTGAGCATTGCCTCCATTGGCTCTGCCATAGGTACGGGGATTGCGGGCATGGCCGCCATAGGCTCCTGGAAAAAAATGATCCTCAGCGGTGAAAAGGCGGCAACGGCCATGCTCATTTTTGTGGGTGCCCCACTTTCGCAGGTCTTCTACGGACTGATCCTGAAAAATGCCATTGCAGATGCCAATCTGGCCGCAGACTCCTACCCCTGGCAGCTGATCATGGGCATTGCCGCCGGGGCGGCCATGGCGGGATCGGCCATCTTCCAGGGCAAAGTGGGGGCCCGGGCCTGTGATGCCATCGCGGCCGGCGCAAACGACACCGCCAAGTACATCATGATCATTGGCATTGTGGAGACCGTGGCCCTGTTCGTGATGATCTTCTCCATGACCGGCCTGCCCACGGGATAGCCCTTAGGGAAGGTTACGACAACGAAGACGGATCTATTGGCTAAGACCCCAAAGGCAACAAACGGAACTTTGCCAAGTACTGCTGCCCTTGCACTTCGTTGTTTATACCAAAGCCTTGGTTCATTTGGGGAAACCAAAAAGACCTGACCGCTTTTTAGCATGCGACAAAGACCATAAAAAAAGGGACTGGAGCGTTGCGCTCCGGTCCCTTTTTCCTTTACGGCCGGGCCACCTCCAGATGGCCCCGCCGCCCAACCTCAATGTTTGGCCTAATGCGCTTGCTCCTTATATGGGGAGAAGCGAAACCGGCCTTGCCATTTTGGATGGGGAGGTGATTGATGATGATTTTCATGACGGTTCGTTTTTTTCCCAACTTACGCCTTTAAGTGAATCTGCCGCCTAGTGGTCATACCAATGCTCTTTTGGAAATGGGCCAAAGAAATTGACTTGTTTTATTGGCCTTCAAAAAAGTAAAATAAGGCATGGCCCAGCTAGAGCTGATAATCAATTGGGAAATGATGTTATCGGTTAAAATGTCTGTACTGCGCCCATTGCGCCCGTTTGCTGTTGCCCAATGTGGAAAAATACCTGCCCGTTCTGGATTCTGTGGCCGTGGCCGTGATGCTTGCTTTCATTTTTCTTGTTTTTTGATGATTGATGATTTCTATTTTACCCTACAAAAATGAGATGATCCTGGTGTGATATAAAAAAAATGTGCCGACTTGTACGATTTGCCTTCCGAAAAGCACCGATGCACCGAAGACCTGTTCTCAGCGGTTATAATTTCGGTACTGCGCCCATTGCGCCCGTTTGCTGTTGCCCAATGTGGAAAAATACCTGCCCGTTCTGGATTCTGTGGCCGTGGCCGTGATGCTTGCTTTCATTTTTCTTGTTTTTTGATGATTGATGATTAAAACGTGATGCCCAGTGGCACTACACTTAAAGAGACGAGACATTTCATTTTTCGTTACAGTACTATGTATAAAAAGGTACTATTTTAAACATTATTTAACTTTTTAGGCCGAAAAAGGGCCGTTCCCAGCCCGAAGCCTTTCAAGGGGTGCCTATGTCACCATCAGGGGCCATTCCCCTTGAACCCAGATACTGTATTGGAGGTTCACCATAAGGGTGCACCCCAATAAAATCGGCACTTTTGCGATATTAGCTTGGGCATCGCCTTGGCGATCGGCATGGCAGGGAGCCGAAGGGATAGTAAAACTTTATGTGCATGGGTGCGGCCGTGGTTTTGCCCCTACCCCTTGGGGATCAAAGGTCGATTTTTCCAAGCCCCGGGTGCGCCGTGGGATGCAGCACGCCGTTCTTGATGTTGAACAGCTCCTTAAAGGGATCGCCCATGATCTCCAGGTGGCCGTCCAGGTCCGCATAGTGAATGTTGGGGCGCGAAAGGGCAAAGTGCAGGCCGGCCGCAATGCCCAGGGCACATTCGTCCAGACAGCCCACCATGGCTTCCAGGCCGGCAGATTTGGCCACCGAGTTAATGTGGGTGGCCTCTAAAATGCCCCCTACCTTCATCAATTTAATGTTGATCATGTCAATGCGTTCGTTCTGGGCCAACCTAAAGGCGTCCTTGAGCGTTTTTAGGCTCTCGTCTGCCATTACGGGAATGTTGGTGCCCTGGGTGACCCTGCCCAGACTTTCGTCCTGGTCCACCCGTGTGGGCTGTTCAAATATCTCGATGCCCACGGATCGGGTGCCTTCAAAAAAACGCAAGGACTCCGCCACCGAATATCCTTGGTTGCCATCGAACCGAAAGACGGCT
The DNA here is from genome assembly GCF_047345505.1 of Maribacter aquimarinus. NCBI lineage: Bacteria > Pseudomonadati > Bacteroidota > Flavobacteriia > Flavobacteriales > Flavobacteriaceae > Maribacter > Maribacter aquimarinus. The sequence continues at coordinate 91,659 of NZ_JBLFEO010000005.1, forward strand.
TTGGGGTACAGCTCCCGAAGTCTGCGCATCTTGGCAATATCCTCTTCCACATCCGCGCCTCCCTTGACCTTTATGATGGAGAAACCCTGTTCCATAAATTCCCTGGCCTGCACCAAGGTGGCTTCCAGGGGCAAAATACCAATGGTGATGCTGGTGGGGATATGGTTGCGGTACCCGCCCAAAAACCGGTACAGGGGCACACCGGCCTTTTTGGAGATCAGGTCGTGCAGGGCCATGTCCACCATGGCCAGGGCCGATGATTTTGTACCCAGCAGCGATTTCAGCTCGGTCAGGAGCAGGGCATAGGCAAAGGGGTCCTTTCCCTTTAGAAACGGCACCAAAATGTCCTTTATGGCCCGTTCCACCTCTTCCGCGGTTTCGGAGGTTACCGTTGCGTCCGGGGCCGCACAGCCATAACCCACCATTTTGGTGTTGGTCTCCAGCTTTAGGATAAAGTTGGTGGTGCGGTCCACCGTTTCGTAGGCTATGGTATAGGGAACGGACAGGGACAGGTCCAATCGTTCGTAGGAGGTCTTGGTGATCTTCATCAATATCTTTTTTGGTACAGCTCTTCCAGGGGCGTGTTGATGATGGATTCCACCAGGTGCACGATGTGATGGATCATCAACCCCCACATTTTTTCACCCTTTTCCGCAGTGGCCTTGGTGGCATCGCCCATGACCCCACTTTCGGAAATCTTGCTGGTGCGCACGTACCAGTTTACGCTGCGCTCATCATCATAGTCCAGGAATTTGCTCCCAAACCGCAGGGTCTCGTTCACGGCCTTGTCCATCTGCACCATATGGGGCCTAATGGCCAAGGTGGTACTGGTCTCTATCTCACCGGCATGGATATCGTTCGGGGTATCGATCAACCTCTGGAGATCAACGTCACTGGTCTCGCCCGTATCCACACAGACAAAGATCTTGGCGTCCCGGTTGATCATCTGCGCGGCATAGTTCAGGGTGGGCGCATTGTCACCGTGGCCGTTGAGGATAATGATCTTTTTTATGCCGTTCTTGGCCAAGCTCATCCCCAGGTCATAGACAAACTTGGAGAGGGCATCGTTGGTAACGCTCAAGGTGCCCTTAAAATCGTCATGGTGGTAAGACACCCCAAAAGGAATGGGGGGCAGCACCAAGGGCTTGGGGTCCGCACAGGCCTCGGCCACTTTGTGGGCCATGTACTTGGCATCAAAATAATCCACGTCCAAGGGCAAATGGGGACCGTGCTGTTCAATGGCCCCGCAGGGCAGAATGGCAGTGTCCACCGTCTGGAGATAGGCTTCAATCTCCGGCCAGGTCATTTCTTCCCAAAGGAAGGTCTTTTTATGTTTTTCCATCTTTTTCATCTGTTGCTATTTATTTGTTTAGAGGTCAGTAGATAAATACTTATCCAACAAACAAGGTAATTATTTGATTATAAAACGGTTAATAATTTTTACTATTGTCAGTTCGAGCGCTCCCGAAATTTCGGGAGAGAACCATGCACCAGCCAAGGAAGACTTCGACTGCCTGCCTCTACTACAATTCAGGCGGGCGCTCAGCCTGACATTTAAGCTATCAACTCAATTTAAAATAGGTAACTATCTACTGACCTCTATATTTGTTTTTTTAAGGTGATACCTGCCCGTTCCGTTTCAGGCGGGTGTCATTCGCCAATCAACATTTCGGTTGGTATCATGTATTGTTATGCGCATTTGATCCGTTCAAGTGTTTTTATGGAGGTCCGTAGATACATGGGCATTCACTGAACAAGGCCGTTATGGCATCAATGATTTTTTTCTGTTGTCGGTTCTGGCCTTTCGGCCTCGCCCCATACCGGCCAAAGTAGGGAACCATCCACCGACCAGAGGAGGCTTCGACTGCCCGCCCCGAGGGCAATGTGGGTGGGCGCTCCGTCTAACATGTTGGCCATCAACTCCATTTAAAATAAGTAACCATCCACTGACCTCCATCTTTTTCATTGCCTGAACAAGCTCATTAAAACTTGGAGCGTCCCGCAGGTGGGGCATAAGCGCTGCGCGCTCCCCTTGAAAATTTTAAGCTTCGTCTTTTGCGGAGTCATCCATTACGTTCTCAGTGCCCCTTTCATCCAAAAAATACGGGACCTCCAGGTCGTGCTTCCCCAGGGTAAATGTATGCCATTTTCGGTCGCTGTACCGCACGCTGCCCTTCCCATATTTTTCCAGGATGGCAAACAGCGGCTCTCTCACGTGCCGGGGCAGATCGGCCACCCTACTGCGCTCACGATCAAACCGGAGCTTTTCTATTTCCGGATGGGGTCTGGCCTGTTGCCGGGTATGGTGGTTTACCTCCAAAAGTTGCTTGGCCAGCAGGAGATGGTAGAGATGGCCGGCATCCGTTCCCAGTTGTTTTATGCCCTGTTGCGCCAGCGCTTGCAAGCCCTTTTGCGTCTGCCCGGCGGTATAACCGCACCGCTCGGGGTCCTCGTCCAGTGCCTTGAGCATCCCAATGATCCTTCTGCACTTCTCGCAGTTGCCGCAGGGCAGCATCCTGCCGTGGTGTTCGTGGGCCGCATGGCAGGACACCTGATGTTCTTGCAGTTCGGGATACCGTTTTACCAGGATCTTTAGGATCAGCAGCTCGGAAAGACTGCGGAGCACGGAATACTGGGAACAGTTCCATCCCTTTTTGTGGTAGTACCGCGTCAAGGCATTGTCAAAGTACTTGCTTTGGTCGTACAGGCCGTGGTAGTGCGAGATGCCCCCATGGTTTCCCCGGACCGTGGTGTCGTATTCATTGCCAATGAGGATATTGCCCAAATTTCTTTTGCGCACCACGGGCAACACCCCAAAGAGAAAGACGGCCACCGTCCACAGCCTTATGGGGTAACTATCTGCCCGCAGCTGTTGAAAATGCTCTTTGATGAACGGCATTTGCCTGGCCATCCAATTGAAGATACGGTCACTGTTGCACCAAGGTTTTACGGTGTTGGGCTCGGTGGACCTAAAGTGCCCGTGGGCGTTGACGGCGGTGAACCAATGCCTGCCCGACTCATTGATGAACACGGGGTGCGGCACCCCGATCTCCTTGATGATGCCGTAAGTGAGCAGGCTGTCCTTGCCCCCGCTGCTCAGAATGGCGTATTGGCCCATATCTGGCTCCGTGGCACTTTTTTGCAGCGCATGGCCCGCAAACAGCGTATTCACAAACCGCACCTTGGCGGCCGTATAGCGCTTCATTTTTACCGCTTCCACCTGGTCATAAGGGGGTTTTAGAAAGGGGTTCTCCATTAGGAACTTATTCACCAAGATCTCCCTGGAAGTGTTTTCCATCATGTACAGGAGAAAACGCCTGTCCGTTTCATCGAACAGCCCATCGAACCTGATCTCCTCAAAAAAGAGTCCGTAGTTCAGGGCGATCTGGGCCACCATCATGGACCCGAGATTGATGTCCGCGGGGTCTTGGGCATTGAAAAAGACCGCACCATAGGAGTACATGAGTTCTTTTGTGGACTCCGTACCGTCTTTCCTTACCACGGTATAGGCGGCCCGGACCCTTTTGGGCTCCAGCACCAGCTGATGCACGATCAAGCTTTTGTGAACCACGAGGGAGCGTAGCGGTATCATGCTATTTTTTCAAGAATGAGCCGTGCCAATGCATCTGCGCCGTGGGCCAGCACATCAAAAGCGGGCAGGCCGGTCTGTTTGGCAATGGCCTCACAAGCGGGCCCTATTTCGTCCGGGGCCATGTTTTCGTGGTTCACGGTTATGGCCATCACCTTTTTTCCCGAGATCACCTCAATGGCCTGGATCTGTTTCTTGAGCGGGTGCATCTTGTACCCCGGAAAACCATCGTACTCCTTACGTTTTGGTGCATGTTGCAGGATCACATGGTCCGGTCTTCCCGCGGCAAGGATCTCAAAACCCCCGGGATAGGCGGGGTTCATTAAACTCCCCTGACCTTCTATGACGATCACGTCTGGCCGCTCCTTTTTCCAGGCGCTCACCACGGCATGCTCTATCTCGCCGGAGACAAAGTCATTGATACAGCTGTCCATGATCATCCCGTACTTGGCCCCCTGCATCCAAGCGGTCTGGCCGGTGCCGATCATCTCTGCCTTGCGCCCGGCCTTTCTCAGGGCATGCACCAGCAACCAGGCGGTGGTGCGCTTGCCCAGGGCAGAGTCGGTTCCCAGCACCGCCAATTTTAGACAATACACCTGTTCTATTTCGCCGGTGAAAAAATGCAATTGGTCCCGCTCCGGCGTTTTGCGCACATCGCGAACACGGCTGCCGCTGCCCTCCGCAATGGCCATGAGTTCCCGGTCATTTGTTAAAAAGTCATGCAGGCCACTGTCCACGTTCCAGCCCAGCTGCAGTGCTTTTTTAATGGTTTCCCTTGCCTCTTGGGGCAGTTTGCCCCCGTCCGGGGCCAGGCCAATAACCAAGGTCTTGGGAAGGGTGCCCGTGACCTTGAGTTCCCGGATCCCCGATTCCATGTCCTTGAATATGGGTATGCCGTTCTTCTTTCCATCGAGCACCTTGCCCGCGTCCAGACCGGCATAATGGCTGTCTATGACGCCCACCACATCATAGCGTTCAGTGAAGCGCACCAGGCCGTGCGCGGTTTTTCCGTTGGGGGTGTTAAATGCGTTTTGGCAATAGACCAAGGCCTTGCCGTCCAATTTTTTTTTCATCTGTAGGTTCTTAAGTTAATACTTTGCCGTGAGAATGGCCACAAAACGGTCTGGATCAAAATCGAGCCGCTCATCCAGTTCCAACAGGGCAATGAGCCCCGCGGTAGATGCCGGAAGAATGCGCAGCCCCTCCTTTTTTAGGAGAAAAGTGCTCATCTCCCGCATCTTTTTGTCCGAAATGTTAAAGGCCTCGCCCTTGGATTCCCGAATGGCGTACAGGGCCTCTTCGCCGTCAAAACTGTGCCAATTGATCAAGGGCTCGTTATACTTTGTTTCCCTTATTTTCTGGGGGGAAAGATCCATACAGTTCTCGTGCCCCTGCAAGAAAGACTGGATGATCGGGTTCTTTTTGGTGGAAGATGCCGCGATCATTTTTGGGATCCTTGAGGTCTTTCCGCGTTTGTAGAGGCTTACAAACCCCCTGTAAATGCCCGCCAGCAAGGTGCCGTTGGACACGGGTACGGCGCAGTACTTTGGCGCATCGCCCAGTTCTTCAAAGATCTCGAGGGCCATTTGGGAATAGGCCGATATCTGCAAGGGGGTGTTGAGCCCTCCCGGATTGGCATCGTACCATTGGTGCGCTGCGGCCAGTTCGGTGCTGATCCTTACCACTTCCTCATAATCGCCCTCCACCCTGATGATCTGGGCCCCCAGGCGCTTCATTTCCTCAATGCGCTCGGTATGGTAGGAACGTGGGATGTAAATCTTACAGTGCAGCCCGGCGAGGTGGGCCGCCAAGGCCATGGCCACCCCGTAGTTGCCGCAGGTGGCCATGGAGACCACATCAAATTCCCGGCGCAGGGCATCGTAGGCCTGGGCAAAGGAGATCCTGTCCTTTTGGGTCCCCGTGGGGTTGTCTCCCTCGTACTTTACGTAGAGTTGGCGAATATTGAATTCCCGTTCCAGGGTCTTGGTGCGGGTAAGGGCGGTATCGCCCACTTCCAGGTTCATGATGTCCTCGAAACACTCCAAGCGATCCACCAGGGATTTGCTTTTGTCCCGCACAAAGGCACTGAGTTTTTTGGCCTCTTCAGAGACCTTGTTGTCTGCCGTCCGTACGCCGTCCTTTAGGTTCATGTGGCTCGCTGTTACCCAAGGGAAAAGTAGGCCAAATTATTGAGATGCACGCACAAAAAAACGATAAAAAAGAAGGGGGCATCCGAGCAGGTAAACCTCGTCCTCCCGGTATCCGGGCAAGAGGCCAGCCGCTATATGCTTGCTACGGGCAACCGCTGCAGGGAATCGGTACGAATCAAGATACAGATGTTCGGATGTTTAGACTGAAAGGGTAGCATAAAACCTATTTTGTGTGGCAAATACGTTACGATCAGAAACAAAAAAAAGGGCTACATTTCTGCAACCCTTTGATTTTCAACGCTCCTCCTCTTGGGCTCGAACCAAGGACCCTCTGATTAACAGTCAGATGCTCTAACCAACTGAGCTAAGGAGGAATTTCAATAGGGCTTTGCCAATGCAAAGCGGGTGCAAATATAGGCGTTTTTTAAAATTCGCCAAACAAAAAAAAGCGCTTTTTCTATTTAAACAACCATTTGTACAGATCGTTGCCATTGGCAAACAACAACAGGGCTATGAGCAGGAAGAAACCGATCATTTGGGCATACTCCAAAAACTTGTCGCTGGGCTTTCTGCCGGTGACCATCTCGTAGAGCAAAAAGGTAACGTGGCCCCCGTCCAGCGCGGGTATGGGCAGGATGTTCATAAAGGCCAAAATAATGGAAATAAAGGCCGTGGTGCCCCAAAATGCGGGCCAGTTCCAATCGTTGGGAAAGAGCCCCCCAATGGCGGCAAAACCGCCTACGCCCTTGTAGGCGCCCGTATCTGGATTAAAGATTTTCTTCATCTGTTTCATGTAACTGGTCAGGGTGCTCACGCCCTTGTCCAGACCGGCCGGGATGGACTCCCAAAAGGTATAGGTGTTGGTCTCCAAGCGGAGCACGCCGCGTTCTTCCAGCTCCTCAAAACTGAGTCCGCCAATGCCCACGCCCACGGTGGCCGAGTCGCTGATGCTCACGGGGATTTGGAGCCGGCCCTGCCCCTCGCGCAGCACGGTGAGGTCCACGTCCTGCCCCTTGTACTTCTCCAAGAGTTCCTTGGCCTCGTCAAAATAGGTGAAGGCATCGCCGGCAATAGCCACCACCTCGTCCTTGACCTCCAGGCCGGCATCCTTGTTGCCGGAGTCTTCCGGAATGGACCCGATGATAAAGGGGTATCTGGGCGAAAGGAAGCGCATGCGGTCCTCGTCTTCCAATAGGGTGGCAATGAAATCCACCGGGATCTCCTTTTCCATCACCTGGCCATTGCGCTCTATGGTCATGGTGTTGCCCTCCACCAACTTTAAATAGGTTTTGTTGAAATCCTCTATGGGATCGCCGTCCACGGCCAAGATCTTATCGCCGGTCTGTATGCCCAACTTGTCCCCAATGGCCTTTTCCGTGACCGCAACACCATCCTTTAGGCTGTCTGCCGGGATGTACTGCTCCCCGTAGGCATAGGCCAGACCTATATAGATGATCACGGCCAGGATAAAGTTCACCGTGACGCCACCGAGCATGATTATGAGCCGCTGCCAGGCCGGTTTGCTGCGAAACTCCCATTCCTTGGGCTCCTCTTTCATGGCCTCGGTGTCCATGCTCTCATCTATCATCCCGGCGATCTTCACATAGCCGCCCAAGGGCAGCCAACCAATGCCGTACTCCGTTTCCCCGACCTTCTTTTTAAAGAGGGCAAACTTCACATCAAAAAAAAGATAGAACTTCTCTACCTTGGTCTTGAAGATCTTGGCGGGGATGTAGTGCCCCAGCTCGTGAAGTACAATGAGTATGGAAAGACTTAGAAAGAACTGTATGGTCTTGATCAGAATGGGATCCATTGTTTCCTGGTGAATTTAGCGCACAAAAGTACACCTTTGGGCGCTCTTAAAAAAAGATTGCTTCCCAGGGCCCGTTTTTTTTAAGATTTATTTATCACGTGGGGCCGGCCGGGGATTTGACCCCATCACCGCCCTATTGTATCTTTGTAAAAAAAAGATGCGCGCCTTTTTTAAACAGTTCAGGTTATTGGGATTGACCCTCTTGGGCATTGGCTCCGTGGTGCTCTTTCTCTTCTACAACGCCATGAAGCCCCAAAGAAAACTACCGGTTTTTTCCCCCGCCATGGTGAACGAGGAACTGGTGGCCGAGGACATACGGCACGTGCGCAAGTACCACACCATTGCAGACTTCTCCCTGACCAACCAGAACGGGGAAACGGTGACCCAGGAAGACTACAAGGACAAAATCTATGTGGCCGATTTCTTTTTTACCACCTGCCCCACCATTTGCCCCATCATGACCAAGAACATGGCCACCATCCAAGAGGCCATTTTGGAGGACGACGATGTCATGCTGCTCTCCCACTCCGTGACCCCGGAGATCGATTCCGTGGCCCAACTGAAGAAATATGCCCTGGAAAAAGGGGTGAACGATGCCAAGTGGAACTTGGTCACCGGAGACAAAAAACAGATCTATGAACTGGCCAGAAAATCATATCTGGCCGTAAAGACCGATGGCGATGGCGGCCCCTACGACATGATCCACACCGAGAATTTTATCCTGGTGGACAAAAAGCAGCGCATCCGGGGCTTCTATGACGGCACCCAGGCCGAAGAAATGGACCGCCTCCTGGAAGACCTGGATGCCCTGAAGGCCTCCTACGCCAAATAGGCCCCCAAAAAAAAGGGGAAAGCCGTTTCCCATGCTACTTTTTTCCTGTATATTTGACGCTACTTAAAATCAATCTAAATAAACATTGGAAGTCACCGTTGCCCAGCTGAAAAAAGGCCAAAAAGGCATCATCAAGGAGTTTGCCGGGGCACGCCTCCCCGTAAAATTGCTGGAGCTGGGCTGCCTTCCGGGAAATGAGGTGGAGCTGGTACAGGTGGCCCCGTTCAGGGACCCCATCTACATTAACGTGAACGGAACCCACATTGCCATAAGGCGCACCATGGCCGCCCAGATCGCCCTTGAGCTTACGGAACCTAAAGCAGAGGGCGCATGAGCACAGAACTCAAGGTGGCCCTGATGGGCAACCCCAACACGGGAAAGACCTCGGTCTTCAATAGCTTAACGGGCCTGAACCAAAAGGTGGGCAACTACCCCGGCATCACCGTGGAAAAAAAGGTGGGCCGCTGCACCCTGCCCAACGGAACAAGGGCCCGCATCCTGGACCTCCCCGGCACCTACAGCCTCAACACCACCTCCCTGGACGAGAGCGTGGCCGTGGAACTGCTGCTGAACAAGGCGGACAAGGACCACCCCGACGTGGCCGTGGTGATCACCGATGTGGAGAACCTGAAGCGCAACCTGCTGCTGTTCACCCAGGTAAAGGACCTGCGCATTCCCACGATCCTGGTCATCAACATGTCCGATCGGATGTCCCGCAGGGGGATCAGCCTGGACCTGGAACAAATGGAGGCCCGGTTAGACACCAAAATAGCCCTGGTAAGCACCAGGAAGGGCCAGGGCATTGACCAGCTAAAAGCCCTACTGGCCGATCGTGCAGCCTTGTCCACCGAGCCCAATGTGGCCATAACTGCCATTGCCCCCTCCTACTTTGAGGAGCTCACCAACACCTTTCCAAAAGAGGATGCCTACAAACTTTGGTTGCTCATTACCCAAGACGTAAATTTTCTGCCCCTGGAGAAACAGCGGGCCAAGGAGACCTCGACACTGCCCGTAAAGACCCCTGCGGAACTAAAACGCCTACAGCAGAAAGAGACCATACTGCGCTACCAGTTCATCAATGGCGTCCTCAAGGAATCCCTTAAAGTGGACACCAACGCCGCCAAGGGCTTTAGGGCCGGCCTGGACCGCATCCTTACCCATAAGGTGTGGGGCTACCTCATCTTTTTTGCCATCCTATTGCTCATTTTCCAGGCCATTTACGGATGGAGCGAATACCCCATGGACCTCATTGACGGTTTTTTTGCCCAGGCTTCGGAATGGGTGAAGACCCACCTCCCGCCCGGGGTCTTCACAGACCTCATTGCAGAGGGCATCATTGCGGGCATCGGGGGCGTGGTGATCTTTATCCCGCAGATCGCCTTCCTTTTCCTCTTTTTGGCCATTTTGGAGGAAACGGGCTATATGAGCCGGGTGGTCTTTTTAATGGACCGCTTAATGCGGCCTTTTGGGCTCAGCGGCAAGAGCGTGGTGCCCCTGATCTCCGGTACGGCCTGCGCCATCCCGGCGGTGATGGCCACCCGCAACATTGAAAACTGGAAGGAACGCCTCATTACCATTTTGGTGACCCCCTTCACCACCTGCGCGGCACGCTTGCCGGTGTACCTGATCATCATTGCCCTGGTGATCCCCGAGGGCAGCCTGCTGGGGGTGGGCTACAAGGCCCTGACCCTGATGCTGCTCTACCTACTGGGCTTTGCCACGGCCGTGCTATCGGCCATGGCCCTGAACCGAATTCTTAACATCAAGAGCCGCTCTTTCTTTGTGGTGGAAATGCCCAACTACAAATGGCCCTTGGCCAAAAACGTGGCCCTCACCGTCATTGAGAAGACCAAGAGCTTTGTGGTGGGCGCCGGAAAGATCATCCTGGCCATTTCCATTGTGCTTTGGTTCCTGGGCTCCAACGGCCTCTCTGACGAGTTCAGGAACGCGGAGGCCATTGTCACGGAACGAATGGAAAAAGATGGCCTGAACCCCATGAGCCAAACCTACGTGGACCAACAACTGGAGGCCTACCGGGAAGCCAATGCCGCGGTTTCGGCCGCAGCACTGGAGGCGCAGGCACAGACCTTGAGGGAGCAGGCCCTGGAACAGGAAATTGCCAGTTACAAGCTGGAGCATTCCTTCATCGGCCACGCCGGAAAGGCCATTGCGCCCATAGTGCAGCCCTTGGGCTATGATTGGAAAATAGGCATCGCCATCATCACCTCTTTTGCGGCAAGGGAAGTGTTCGTGGGCACCCTGGCCACCATTTACAGCGTGGGCAGCGATGAGGAGGCCACCATACAGGACAGAATGGCCGCCGAGGTGAACCCCGTGACGGGCAAACCCCTTTTCAATTTGGCATCGGGCATATCGCTCTTGCTCTTTTACGCCTTTGCCATGCAGTGCATGAGCACCCTGGCCATTGTAAAAAAGGAGACCAATTCATGGAAATGGCCCACGGCCCAATTGATATTTATGAGCCTTTTTGCGTATTTTGTGGCCCTCATCGCTTATCAACTTTTAAAATAATAGAGGTCAGTAGATAAATGCTTATCAATCATACAAGGTAATTATTTGATTATTAAATGGTTAATAATTTTTACCATTGTCAGTTCGAGCGCTCCCGAAATTTCGGGAGAGAACCATTTACCAGCCAAGGGAGACTTCGACTGCCTGCCTCGACTACAATTCAGGCGGGCGCTCAGCCTGACATTTGAGCAATCAATTTGATTTAAAATAGGTAACTATCTAATGACCTCTATAAAATAATATGGAACTGGTACAGCACATCTTGGTATATCTCACGGTAGGGGCATCGGTCTTTTACCTGCTCAAGGTATTTGTGCTCCCCAAATCCCTGTTCCGCTCCAAGGGAAAACCGGCCAAGGCCTGTGGGCAGGAAGATTGTGGCTGCCACTGATCGGGACGTCCGTTCTTGGGCCCTAAAGACGTCGCGCACCCTTGAAATCCAATATATCGCCCTTCTCAAAAGCAACGGTATTTCCGGTTCCGCGTTAAAAAAACAATAAACACCTCCCAAAAAAATCCAAAAAATGGGGCATAACCGCTTTCGCTTGCGTTAGTTTGTAGCCAAACAACCCCACGGCCCATGCCCCTTAGATTCCTCCTGATGTGCTGCTGCCTCTTGTGCATCCCATCTGCCGCCGCACAGACGCTCACCGCCACGGTGGTGGACAGTACCGACCAACGCCCCATTCCCTACGCCAATGTGGTGCTCAACGGCAACGGCGTCATTACCAATGCAGAGGGGCGCTTTTCCATGGGTACCGAGGGCGTAAAGGAAACGGACACCCTTTATATTTCCTGTATTGGCTACGCCGCGCTGGCCAGACCCATAGCGGATTTTGAAGGGAGCGTCATTGCCCTGCCCCCAAAGGCCATTGAACTGCGCGAGGTCATTGTCTCCAACAAAAATTACACGGCCCAAGAAATTTTGGAGCGGACCCAGGACAGCCTGGAAAAGAACTTCCGCCAAGGCTTTACCAAACAACGGTTGTTTTTAAGGGAAACCTACCACAATTCCATAGACCAGGCCCATTACAGCATCAAGGAAAGCACCATACCGGTTTTAAACCGGCAGTTCCTGGACAGCATTGTCCGATCGATACCGAAACAGGACACCTACTACACCGAGGTATTGGGCGATCTCTGGGGCAATGCCCAGGAGGAAGAACACAAGATCGAACTCATCAAGGCCTCTGAAATGTACGACAAGGCCAAAAGGCTGAACTATGAGAACGTGGAGGAAAAAATGAACGGCATCATACAGCAATACGTGAAGACCGACTCCTATTTCAAGATCAAATCGGGCCTGTTTGGTTCCAAGGTGGATGTGGATGAACTTTTTGATGCGGAAGTGGACAGCACCCAGGTGGCCGACCTCAACGCCGAACTGGAGAAAAAGAAGGAGGAAAAGGAACGGCGAGAAAAAAACTTTGCCCTTTTTAAACGGCGCACCCTGGGCCGGCTGCACACCTCGCTCCCCATTTTTAAGGACACGGAATACAATGTACTGTGGAAGCCCAACCGCTACCACCTTACCCTGGAAGATTTTACCTACATGGGCGATAAGGCCCTCTATGTGATCCGTTTTGTGCCCAAACGATCCGAAACCTACCGCGGCAAACTCTACATAGATTCAGACGATTTTGCCCTGGTAAAAATGGAGTTCACCAACGTGGAGCCCCTGCGCAATTTTAAATTATTGGGCATTTCCATCAAGGAAGACCTTGCCCAGGGCAGCATGTTGTTTGACAAGGATGCCACCGGACGTTATGGGCTGAAGTATTTACAGCTCACCAAAGGGAACCGCATTGGCATAAAACGGCCCCTGCAGATCATTGAAAAAAACAAAAATATAAAGGGCCGCAGGAAACAGAATGAACTGCACCTGAAAATGGACGCCAAATTTTCCGGCAAGACCACTTATGAAATTGTGGTATTTAACGAAACCCCCGTTACGGAAAGCGCTTTTCAAGGTTTGGAGGAAACCTTTAACGTACTGCCACAGTACATGCCCCAATATGACCCTGCTTTCTGGGAGGGCCACACCATTATGGCACCCAATGCGGCCATAAGGGAATTTACGGCGATGGCACAAGAGTGATTTGGGTTGATGCAGCTCCGGAGCAGTGCAAGAACCTGTTTTGTGAACAGCAAACAAATCAGAAGAAATTGCCCACAAAGGCGTAGCCCAACAAGGCCCAGCCCACAACCAACAACAATCCGCCCAGCGGGGTCACCGGGCCCAAGAAGGACCACTTCCTCCCCTTGGAAGCGCTGAGGCAAAGCCCGTAAATGCTGAAGGAGAACAAAAAGGTGCCCAACATAAAGCTATGGGCCATGTAGCGCTCCAAGGAAGATTCCAGGTTAAAATTGAAGCCGATCACCAGCAACAGCAGGGCGTGGTACATCTGGTACTTCACCCCGGTCTCAAAGCTGGCCATTTGCGCAGGGGTAAAGCGCTTTTTCAATGCGTGGGCACCAAAGGCACCAAAGACCACGGCCAACAGGCCCAAAAGGGCGCCCATAAATTGTACGATCAATACCATCTTGTTTTTTTACCAAAGATAGGGAATGGCCAAGGGATGTCCACGGAAAAGAAAGGGCCGGTCTTAGTCGTTCAACCTAATGGTGAGCGCAACATCCCCATCCACCATAAAAGAGGCCTCCTCAAAACTGGGCGGCCCAAACATTTTCATTTTGGCCTTGGAAAAGGCCACGGGCTCCTTGGGAATGCCCAGCATGTTGGTGTCCAATTTGCCGTTTCCATTCTGGTCATGGAAGACCGCAATGGCATAGTTCCCTTGGGGTACATCCGTAAAGGTGAGCACCGTGGTGCCTTGCTCGGCCGCCTCTGAGGTGGCCATGAACACCTGATCGAACTTGAGCCATGTTCTCTGATCGGTGTACAGGGCGGCACTTACCTTGCCCTTGGTACTGCCCACCCCCTTTACGGTAAGGGTCACGGTATGTTGTGCCAAGGCACTCCCGGTGGCAAGAAGGGCAAAAACCATCATGGAGAATTTCTTTGTCATTGTTTTTCCGTAAAAATACGGCAATGGCAGCAACCTTTTGGCCCCTAGGGGCAATAATGGCCCTCTGGGCTGCTTTAGCGGCAAAAACAACGGTTACTTGGGTTGGTCCGGGGACATGAGCCCCGCTTTTTCCCTCAAGGTGTTCAACAGGGACACGGTCTGCACCGAATCTTTGAGGTTCAGGTACATCTGGGCGCTGTCCCGGTACACCAATTTTATCTTTTGCTGCTCAATATTGTCCACAAACACATACACCTGCTTGTTCGTGAGCGAGTCCTTGAATTCCCTGAAAATGCCCTTTTCCTTGGCCAGTGCGGAAAATCCGTTAAGGCGCTGCATAGGGGGCAAGCGCGGCACGAACACCACACTGTCCATCGCTGCATAGGGCAGTTGCTTCACATAAAACCCGGAGATGATGCGCACACTGCCCTCCTTGAGGCTCACCCAATTTTTGTAATGCAGGGTCAGTGCCGTTGTGCAGAGAAGCACGGTGAGCACCGTAATGCTGCCCCAGAGCCATGGGCGTTGTTTTCTTGCCATATCGTATAAACAAAAGGTTGTTGGGTTCCTATGTAAAGGTAACAACGTAAGAAGGGAACGAAAATTTTTGTCCCTTAAAATTATTCCCCTGGTTGGGCCCAATCATCCACTGGTGGGCACAGTGAGAAAAAGGTTCCCGGCGATCTGGTCCGAAATGAGCAGCTCGCGGCCGCCCACCTGTATGTGCAGGGACGCATCAAAAGGCTCTTTCTCCAGGATGTGCACGGTATCGCCCACGGAAATGCCCTGCTTTTCCATAAAACGGGCAAAGGCTTCGGAGGATTTTTTTACGCCGCTGCACTGCCCCACGGTGCCCACGGGCCACTGGTTGAGCAGTGCGGTCTTTGTTGGGGGCCGATCCCCGGACGCACCGGCAAGGGGTCTTCCATAAAGGTCCAGGGCGGGGTTTCCCAAAAAAGCCTGCAGCGCGGCCAGTACCGCGGCATCTTCCAAATGGGCCAATTGCAGGGCAGGGGTCCTTACCTCCGCCATGGGAAGGGACAGGGTCTTGCCCAAAAAAAGCTCCCACAGCTGTACCCTCCGCAACCCGGCCTGTGCCGCTTCTGCTCCCGCTTGGGTAAGCTGTACGCCCTTGTATTTTCTGTGGCGCACCAGGCCCTTGCCGTGCAAACGCTGCACCATATCGGTCACCGATGCCGGCCGGGTGCCCATTTCGGCGGCCAGCGCATTGGTGGCAATGGGCCCTCCGGAACGGCCCTGCAAAAGGTATATGGCCATTAGATAATCGGCTTCCGCGGTGGTCATCATAACATCGTCTGGGCATAAAAATACACATTCCCAAAGGTTTGGGGCCCGGCGGCAGGGCCATCTTTTTTTGGCCCTGGCCCGGGGATGCACTTGCTCCCTACAAAATGACTATTTTTGATGAAGAACCCTTAGCCTTTTAGATTGACTACCGAATCACCAAAAAAACAATACGACTATATCATTGTGGGCGCCGGGGCAGCGGGGCTGATGTTGGCAGACGGGATGGTAAAGGACCCCTATTTCAAGGACAAGACCATACTGTTGTTGGACAAGGACAGCAAAAAAACCAACGACCGTACCTGGTGCTTTTGGGAAAAAGGCCCTGGGCCCTTTGATGCCATTGTGCACAAAACGTGGCAGCACATCCATTTTGCCGGCCAGCACTTCTCCAAAAGACACCCCATAGCGCCCTACACCTACAAAATGGTCCGCGGCATCGATTTTTACCAAAGCGTCATGCAGCGCATTGCACAACACAAAGGGCTGGATTTTGTGCAGGGGGAGGTTGCCCAGGTCACGGATCGGGACAATGGGGTGCGGGTAACCACCAGCACCACGGAATACTTGGGCAAACAGGCCTTTAGCAGTCTTTTCCACTACGGCATGGCCACCCACCAGAGCAAGTACCCGGTGCTGCAACAGCATTTTGTGGGCTGGTTCGTTAAGACGGATGTCCCCATTTTTGATCCGGACCAGGCCACGTACATGGACTTCTCCATTCCGCAGAAGGGAAACACCCGGTTCATGTACATCCTGCCCACCTCGGCCCACGAGGCCTTGGTGGAGTACACCTTGTTCTCTGCCCACCTGCTGCCCAAGGAAGCATACGAAGAGGCCCTAAGGTCCTATTTGACCAATGATCTGAAACTGGAGCACTATGAGGTCGTGGACACGGAAATGGGCAGCATTCCCATGACCGCTTACAATTTTGGGGAGCACCACGGCAAGAACCTGAGGTACATTGGCACCGCCGGCGGATGGGCCAAACCCAGTACGGGCTACACCTTTATGAGCACGGCAAAAAAGATCCCCAAGCTGTTGGCCCACATAAAAACCGGCAAAGCGCTGGATGAACTGAGCTACAAGAACAGGTTTTGGTTCTACGATCTGCTGTTCCTGGACGTGCTGCACCAAGACAATGCCCGCGGCCATATGGTGTTTGAGCACCTCTTTGAAAACAGGACCCTACAGCAGGTCTTTAAGTTCCTGGACGAGGAGAGCCATTTTGGGGAAGACCTGGGCACCATGTGGGCCAGCCCCAAGTGGCGCTTTGTAAAAGCCTTGATCAGGCGGTTGCTCCGGGGCGTTTAGACCTTTCTGCGCATGAGCTGCTCCCCGAACTGCCTTAACACCTCCCGTTTTTCTTCGGCTATGTCCAAGGTGCCCAATACCTGAAAGGCTTTTTCGGTATAAGCGGCAATGGCCTCCTGTGTGGCCTTGGCCGATCGGGTATCCAGGAACAGCTCCTTTACCGCGGCGATTTTCTCGGAAGCATCTTGGGGCTGTATGGAAAAAAGGTCGCGCAAGGCCTTGGCTTGTTGGGCATCTCCCATTTCCAGTGCCTTTAGGTAGAGATAGGTCTTTTTGTTCTCTATGATGTCCCCCCCGATCTGCTTGCCAAAGGTGGCCGCATCGCCAAAGGCGTCCAAATAATCGTCCTGGAGCTGAAAGGCCAGTCCCAAGTTGCACCCAAAATCGTAAATGCCCTGTTGGGCCTCTGCCGAGGCCCCGGCCACGATACCGCCCATTTTCAAGGCGGCGGCCACTAGAACGGCCGTTTTGTATTCGATCATCTTCAGGTATTCGGGCAGGGTAACATCGTCCCGGGTCTCAAAATCCACATCATATTGTTGTCCCTCACAGACCTGGATCGCGGTACTGCTAAAGAGCTTGGCCAGCTCCCTAAACGTTTCGCCATGGTAGTTTTCAAAAAGCTGGTAGGCCTGTATGAGCATGACATCGCCAGAGAGAATGCCGGTGTTCACGTCCCATTTCTCGTGCACCGTCTTTTTTCCGCGGCGCAAGGGGGCGCCGTCCATGATGTCATCGTGCACCAGGGAGAAGTTATGGAAGACCTCCACCGCCAGGGCCGCGGGAAGTGCCTCCCTGTAGTCTGCCCCAAAGATCTCGGTGGCCATCAAGGTGAGCACGGGCCTCAGGCGCTTGCCGCCCAGCCCCATGATATAGGTCACGGGGGCATAGAGGTTCTTGGGCTCTTCAGGGTCTATGGTGGCGGTCATGTAACGCACCAGTTCGTCACGATAAAAATCAATGGAATGCATCGCAATTTTTTTTCAAAAATACGTGCAATGTTCCAATTTTCCCGTAAAAAGCGGGCATGTATTGCATCTAGAAGCCTCACGGCCCAGTTCCAATGCATTGGCTGGGCGCAAACCGGTTGGCAGGGCCGTACGATGCCGGTTTATTTTTGTTTGATGGACAAAAGACCCTAAAACGGTGGGGTTGCCCTTTCTGGCGTCAGTCCCAAATGGATTTTAGGGGAAAGATCTGCCCTTCCTTGAGCACCAGCCGGCCCTCCTTGGAAAACAAGGTTGCCCTGCTGTACGGGGCTGTGGGGAAAAAAATAGCGGTAAAGTTCAGCGCGCCCTTGTTCAGGAACAGCTCTATGGAGGAGGCGTCCAAAAACATCCTCATATCCAAAACATCACCTTTTAGGGACAGAGGTGCGGTATGTGGCCCACGGTAAAATTCCTCTGAAAACATCTCTTTGCTGGATTCCGTTCTATCCACCATCAAAACCTCCCTGTCCGTGTCGATCGTGACCATGAGCTTTTCGCCTTGCTCATTGGAGAGTTCTAGACCAAAGGTTTTGGCGGTGGTTTCCTTTAGGTCGATGAGGACGTCCAACTCGCACTGCATCACATCAAAATCACCTTCCACAACCGCCGAACCCTTAACCTTTAGCGGCTTCATCGCTATTTCCGAAGCCCTAAGGGAAACCGTTTCCCGTACCGGAAGCGCGCCCAAGGTATGGTCGTCCCCGTTGCGGTAGAGCTGCAATTCTCGCGGTAGGGTCATGGCGCTTCGCCAGGCCTTGGTTGGCACCACCTGGGCATAATCCCAATTGGACATCCAACCAATGCCGATCCTGCGCCCATCTTCCTTGGGAACATTGTCCCAAGTGACAAAGGCATAATTGTCCGTTCCCCAATCCAGCCATTTTTGGTCATGGACATCGGCTTTAAATTCCGTTCCATCAAAATCGCCCACAAAATAGGAGGTGGCGTTTCCGCCGTTGGGCGCTTTTTTTTGTATGCTCACGATCAAGACCCATTTGGTGGCCCCCGTTTCCTGTACCACAATGGGAAAAAGGTCCGGACACTCCCAAAGCCGGTCGTCCCCCTCCAGGCCAAAGGCCGAGAGAAAGGTCCAGTCCTTTAGATTTTTGGACGAGAAGAACTGAACCTCATCGTACGCTGCAAGGGAAAGAATCCATTTTTCGGTATCAGGGTGCCAAACCACCTTGGGGTCCCTAAAATCCCTGATCTTGTCCTGGTTGGGAATAACGGGGTTGCCCGCGTATTTTTTCCAGGACCGCCCCTTGTCCGTACTGTAGGCAATGCCCTGGGTCTGAAAATCTGTAGCGCCCGCCTTTTCGCCTTCTGGATCATGATAGGTAAAGGTGGCCACCATAGGCGGGTTGTTTCCTGAACCAAAGCCGGAAGTATTGTTCACATCCACCACCGTGCCACCAGAAAAAATATACCCCAGGGAGTCCGGATAAAGGGCTATGGGCATGTGCTCCCAGTGGATCAGGTCCTTGGATATGGCGTGCCCCCAGTGCATGGGGCCCCAAACCGTACTGTCTGGATAATACTGATAGCTAAGATGATATTCCCCATTGTAATGGAACATGCCATTGGGGTCGTTCATCCACTGGGAAGGTGGGGTAAAGTGAAATTGCGGGCGGTGGGGTTCCCTAAATTTTTGATGCTGGGACTTGGCCATCTGTTTAACCGTACGGTTTTCTTGCTTACAGCCTACCAGGGCCACGAACAACACTATCCCAAAAAAGACGACCTTTTTCATATTTCTTTTATTTATTTTTAGAGGTCAGTAGATAGTTACCTATTTTAAATCGAGTTGATAGCTTAAATGTCAGGCTGAGCGCCCGCCTGAATTGTAGTCGAGGCAGGCAGTCGAAGTCTTCCTTGGCTGGCAAATGCTTCTCTCCCGAAATTTCGGGAGCGCTCGAACTGACAATAGTAAAAATTATTAACCGTATTATAATCAAATAATTACCTTGTTTAATGGATAAGTATTTATCTACTGACCTCTATTTATTTTTTTGGTCAACGATCGCTGCATTTCCTCCAAGGAGATGCCCTTGGTCTCTGGCATCACAAAGGCCACCCAGAGCAATTGTAGCCCCATCATAAAGGCAAAGAAGGCAAAGACCACTCCGGGCCCTATGGTGGCAAACAGCAGTGGGACCAGGGAAGGGACCACGGCGGCCAGGACCCAGTGCACCGAGCTGCCAAAGGCCTGCCCCGAGCCCCTGAGATGGTTGGGGAAAATCTCTGAGATGAACACCCAGATCACCGTGCCCTGCCCTATGGCGTGCGCGGCAATGAACACAAACAGGAAGATGGGAAGGGCCAGCCCCTGCCACTCCAAGAAAAAGGCGCAGGCCACCAGCGATAGGGAGATGATGTAGCCCAAGGATCCCGCATACATCAATTGCTTACGGCCCACCCGGTCTATGAGGTAAATTCCCAAAAGGGTGAAGAGCATGTTGGCCACGCCTATGCCAATACTGCCCAATAGCGCCGCACTTTCCTCCAAACCGCCCTCGGTCATGATCCTGGGTGCGTAATAAAGAAAGGCATTGATGCCGGACAATTGATTGAAGAAGGCAATGCCAAAGGCCAGCAACAGGGGAACACGGTATTTTTTAATGAAAATGGTCTCATTGGGCACGGTTTGCCGCATTTCTTCCTGCACCTGCTGCACCGTCTTGCGGGCATCATTTCCGGGATCGATCAATTGAAACAGCTGCCGTGCCTCTTCTTGCCGCCCTTTGGTGAGCAGCCACCTGGGACTTTTGGGAAGGGTAAGGGCAAGGGCCGTGTAGAGCACGGCCGGGATGGCCTCTACCCCCATCATAAAGCGCCAGTCATTTTCCCCCAGCCCACTGAGCAGGTAATTGGAAAAGAAGGCGATCAGGATGCCCAGCACAATGTTGAACTGGTAAAGGCCCACCAACTTCCCCCGATCCTTTGCCGGGGCGATCTCCGAGATGTAGGCCGGTGCCGCAACGGTGGATGCCCCCACGCCCAGCCCGCCCAAAAAGCGAAAAACGGCAAAGGTAATGGGGTCATTGGCCAGGGCAGAGCCCAAGGCCGAAACGGTGTAAAAGACCCCGATCCAGATCAGCGTGCGCTTTCTGCCCAAGGTGTTGGTGGGAACGGATCCCAACAGGGCGCCCACAACCGTTCCCCACAAGGCCATGCCCACCACCACCATACCGTGAAAGGCATCGGAAGAACCCCAGAGCAACTGTAATTTTTTATCGGCACCTGAAATGACCACGGTATCAAACCCGAATAAAAATCCGGCCAAGGCGGCCGTAATGGACCACATCCAAACCTTGTTCATAAAAATGATTTAAAAAACGACGTATAAGATTAAGCAAAAACAGCACATAAAGCAACATTCTGAACGAAAACGCAGCTTACCACATGCCTTTTGTTGCGCCTTGGCCAGCGTCCGCGCCTTATGGCATGCCATCCCATCTTGCAGATGGGCGAACGGCAAAAATATCGGCCCACAAAAAAAATGCGGCTCTTGTTAAATTAATGTAAAACCTTGGAAACTTTTTAGGTATTTTAAGTTTCCGACCTTACATTTGCCCCCGCCATGAAAAAAGTGATTTTGGAAAAAGCAACGGACATGTTCTTGAACCTCGGCTTCAAGAGCGTTACCATGGATGACATTGCCCAGCATTTGGGCATCTCCAAAAAAACCATCTATGCCCATTTTTCCAACAAAACGGCCCTGGTGAAGGCCTCCACGGACCATCTCTTCCTGGAGATATCACAGGGCATTGACCATATCTGCGCCCTGCGCAAAAATCCCATTGAAGAGCTCTACGAGATCAAACGGTTTGCCCTACAGCACCTGAAGAACGAAAAATCCAGCCCCCAGTACCAGTTGCAAAAGTACTATCCCAGAATCTATGCCAACATCAAGAAAAGACAGTTTGAAATGATGCAGGAATGCGTGGTGGACAACATTAAGAGGGGCATTGCCAAGGGCATTTACCGAAAAAACATCAACATTGAATTCATCTCCAGAATCTACTTCTCCGGGGTGAACAGCATCAAGGACCAAGAACTGTTCCCCATGTCCCACTTTCCCATGAGCCAACTGATGGAAGATTTCCTGGAGTACCACCTACGGGGCATCACCACTCCGGAAGGACGGAACGTACTGAACAAAATCATCAACACAAAACAATTGTAATGCGCATTCTTACCCTTATCCTTTTGGGCCTTACGGCCATTGCCCGCACTACGGCACAGGACACGGAAACCTACCGTTTTACCCTGGACGAGGCCATTGCCTTTGCCCTGGAGAACAACTACAAGGCCATCAATGCCGGCAGGGAGGTGCTGGATGCCCGCAAGCAGAAATGGGAGACCATTGCCTCCGGGCTTCCCCAGATCAGCGGGGCCGTGAGCTACCAAAACCAATTGATCCAACAGGTGGTGCAATTGCCCGGTGAAATTGCTGGTGGCGACCCCGGCACCTTTGTGGCCGTTGTCTTTGGCCAGCCCCAACAGATGAACGCCGCGGCCACGCTAAGGCAGCAGATCTTTGATGGTTCTTACATTGTGGGCGTACAGGCCACCAAGGCCTTTCTGAGCTACAGCGCCAACAACCTGGAGAAAACGGAACAAGAGGTGATCAAGGCCGTGGTGGAATCTTACGGCAATGTGCTGCTGAGCCGGGAGGGGGTGGAGATCTTGGAAAAAAACCGGGCCGCCCTGGAAAAAAACCTGTTTGAGACCACCAAGATCTTTGAGAACGGACTGGGCGACGAGGAAAGTGTGGAACAACTGCAGATCACCCTCTCTTCCATAGAGAACGAACTCAAGAACGCCCACAGGCTCAAGGACATTTCCCTGCAAATACTGAACCTGGTGCTGGGCCTGGAACTGGAAGCGCCCACCGAACTGCAGGAAGACCTGGACGCCCTGGCCCAGGAAAAGATAGACCGGATGCTGCTGGACAACAACCTGGACATTGACAAGAACACGGATTACAAACTGGCCAAGAACCTCACGGAGCAACGCTATTTTGAATGGAAACTGGCCCGCAGCCGGGCCTTGCCCACCCTAAACGCCTTTGCCAGCTATGGGGCCCTGTCCTTTGGGGAAGACTTTACCTTCTTTGACAGTGGGCAGGAATGGTTTGAGTTCTCTGCCATTGGACTGGACCTGAACATTCCCATCTTTAGCTCCCTGGGCCGCAGCGCCAGCACCCAGCGGGCAAAGATCGCCCTGGAACAGGCAGAGACACAACTCTCCGAGGCCGAGGCACAGATACGCCTGCAACTGGAAAATGCCAAGAGCAACTATATCCTGGCCATTGAGCAGTACGGCACCTCCAAAAAGAACCTGGCCCTGGCCGAACGCATTGAAAAAAAGAACGAGACCAAGTATTTTGAGGGCCTGGCCACGAGCTTTGAACTGAGACAGGCCCAGACCCAATTGTACGATGCCCAGCAGCAGTACCTGCAGAGCATGGTACAGGTCATAAACAGAAAGACCGACCTGGAAATCATTTTGAACGAAAAATCATAAGTACCGCGAACCCAACAAAGAAAAACGATGAAAAACACGACACTCGCCCTGATCACCAGTTTATTGCTCTTGTCCTGCGGGGGGGCAGACACCTCCGTAAGCGACCTGATCGCCTCCGGGGACATGGACGGCATCCGAGAAAAGAAAAAAGAACTGGCCGCCCTGCAACAGGCCACCGAGCGGGATCTTAGGCAGCTGGACTCGGTGATCGCCTCTACCTCCGAAGTGGCCAACCTGCCCTTGGTATCGACCCTTACCGTGGAGCGGCAGCTCTTTAAGCACTACCTGGAACTGCAGGGAGGGGTGCAGACCAAGCAGAACGTTTTGGTGTATCCGGAGATGCAGGGCACCCTGGAACGTATTTACGTGCGGGAGGGCCAAAGGGTGTCCAAAGGACAGCGCCTGGCCAGTATTGACGATGGCGGCATGACCAGCCAATTGGCCC
Source organism: Maribacter aquimarinus (assembly GCF_047345505.1). Classification (NCBI taxonomy): domain Bacteria; kingdom Pseudomonadati; phylum Bacteroidota; class Flavobacteriia; order Flavobacteriales; family Flavobacteriaceae; genus Maribacter; species Maribacter aquimarinus. Next base: position 115,186 of record NZ_JBLFEO010000005.1, read on the forward strand.
AACTGAGATCACAGGCAGAACTGGCCCAGACCACTTTTGAGCGCCAAAAACGTTTGTGGGACCAAAACATTGGCTCTGAAATACAGTTCCTGCAGGCCAAGACCAATTACGAGGCGGCCAAGAGCGCCGTGGCCCAGATAGAGAGCCAACTGGACAAGTCCATTATCCGCGCGCCCTTTGCTGGCATTGTGGACAACGTGATCAAAGACCAGGGCACCGTGGTGGCCCCCGGCCCGGGGTCCGAGATCTTCCGCATCGTGAACCTCAGTGACATGTATATTGAAGTGGATGTGCCGGAAACCTATTTGGGCGCCATTACCAAGGGCAAGGAGGCCCTGGTCTATTTCCCTGTGCTGGGAGACAGTGTGGCCACCAGCATCAGGGAAACCGGAAATTTCATCAACCCGGCAAACCGCTCCTTTAAAGTGGACATTCCCGTGCCCAATAAAGGGGGACTCATAAAACCGAACCTGACCGCCAAAGTGAACCTTAACGACTATACCAGTGAGAACGCCCTGCTGATCCCCAGCAGCATCATCTCCGAAAATGCGGACGGGGAACAGTACATCTATGTGGCAGAGGCGCCCAATGGGGAGCAAGAGGCCGTGGCCAAGCGCACCGTGATCGAGACCGGAAAATCGCAAGGGGCCCACATAGAGGTCCTGGCCGGTCTGGAAGAAGGACAACAGGTGATCAAGGAAGGGGCCAGGACGGTAAAGGACGGCCAGCAAGTAAAAATCATAAGATAAACACCCCATGAGCAAAATAAGAAAGAACGCCGACAAGGAGTTTAAACTGTCTTCCTGGGCCATAGACAACCCCTCGGTGATCTATGTCATGATCGCCATTTTCCTTTACCTGGGGTATTCGGCCTACAATGCCATGCCCCGTGAAGACTTCCCCGAGGTGGTGGAGACCAAGATATACATCAGTACGCCCTATCCCGGCAACACCGCAGAGGACATTGAGCGGCTCATCACCGATCCCTTGGAAGACCGCCTAAAGGATGTGAGCAACGTGGTGGAGATCGTATCCACCTCCCAAGAGGACTATGCCATTATTACGGTGGAGTTCGATGAGGAGATCACCGTGGAGCAGGCCAAACAAAAGGTGAAGGACGAGGTGGACAGCGAAAAGGCCAGCGAGGATTGGCCCACCTTTAACAACGCCAAGGTGGAGCCCAATGTCTTTGACCTGAACTTTTCCGAGGAAGTGCCCATCATGAACATCAATTTCACGGGGAACTACCCAGTGGAAAGGCTCAAGGAATTTGCCGAGTACCTGCAAGATGAGATCGAGGACCTGCCGGAGATCAAAAAGGCCGATATCCGCGGGGCACAGGAAAAGGAAGTGGAAGTGGCGGTGGACATCTACAAGATGATGGCGGCCAAAGTGAGCTTCCAAGACGTGATCAACGCCATAGGCAATGGCAACATGACCATGAGCGCCGGGAACCTAAAGACCAACGGGCAGCGCCGTACCATCCGCATCCTGGGCGAAATAGAGGACCCCGCCCAATTGGACAACTTTGTGGTAAAGGCCGAAAATGGCGCGGTCTATCTAAAGGACATTGCCAAGGTGCGGTTCCACGAACAGGACAAGACCACCTACGCCCGGGAGTTTGGGGACAACGTGGTGATGCTCGATGTAAAGAAGCGCGCCGGCCAAAATGCCATTTCGGCGGCAGACAAGATAAAGGCCCTGGTGCAAAAGGAACGGGAGACCTATTTCCCGCCAGACCTCAACATCTCCATTGCCAACGACTCCTCTTCCCGTACCCTGAACCAAGTGGACGACCTGGTGAACAACATCATTTTTGGCATTATCCTGGTCGTTACCGTGCTCATGTTCTTCCTGGGCTTCCGCAACGCCCTCTTTGTGGGCTTTGCCATCCCCATGTCCATGTTCATCTCCTTTATGGTGCTGTCATGGCTGGGCTACACCCTGAACACCATGATCTTCTTTGGCATGATCATGGGCCTGGGCATGCTGGTGGACAATGGCATTGTGGTGGTGGAGAACGTGTACCGACTCATGGATGAGGGCATGCCCCGCATTGAGGCCGCGAAGAAAGGTATTGGCGAAATTGCCGTGCCCATTATCATTTCCACCGCCACCACCGTGGCCGCCTTTGTGCCGCTGGGGCTGTGGCCGGGCATTTTTGGGCAGTTCATGATCTATTTCCCCATTACCCTCTCGGTGGTGTTGGGCTCTTCCCTTTTCGTGGCCATTTTCATGAACTCCATGCTGGTGTCCAAATTTATGAGCACGGAAGAAAAGGACCTCACCAAAAAACAACTGGTGCGCATTACCCTGATCTTGGGCAGTTTTGGGGCCTTGATCTTTTTCCTTGGCGGTCCCCTGAGGGGCCTGGGCACGGTGCTTTGGCTCACCGCCCTGCTTTTCTGGGCCTACCGATACGGCATAAAACGGGCCGCGCAGAAGTTTCAGAGAAACCTCATGACCCGTTTTGAGGACTGGTACGAGATCAGGCTGAAGCACGCCCTACGCGGCGGCAACGTATATTGGTACTTTGGCATCACCGCCGTGCTGCTGGTGGTGGTGGTCATGCTCTTTGGGGCCTCTTTGGGCAGTGGGCGCACCCAGGTGGAGTTCTTCCCGGACAACAAGCCCAACGAGATCTATGTCTATATTGAATACCCCGAGGGCACGGCCATAGAAAAGACCAATGCCATTACCAAGGAAATAGAGCAACGGGTGTACAACCTCCTGGACGACCCCAAGTACAAAAGGGACGGCGAGAACTTTATGGTCACCTCCGCAGTGTCCGTGGTGGGCGAGGGCGCCGGCAACCCGCTCACGGACGGCGGCTCCTCGGCAGAAATGCCGCACAAGGGCAAGGTCACCGTAAACTTTGCGGAGTACAAGTACCGCAACGGGATCAACACGGAGAACATCCGCGCCAGGGTACAGGAAGCCGTGAACGGCATTTACCCGGGCGTGACCATCTCCGTGGAGAAAGAGCTGAACGGACCCCCAACGGGACCGCCCATCAACATAGAACTGGAGGGCAGGGACTATACCCAATTGATCAACACGGCGGAGGACATCAAGAACTTCATCAACTCCAAGAACATTGACTACATTGAGGAACTCAAAATAGACGTGAACAAGAGCAAACCGTCCATGCGGGTGCGCGTGGATCGCGAAAAAGCGGGCGAACTAGGTGTTTCCGTGGGCCAAGTGGGCCAGCAGCTGCGCCGCTCCCTCTTTGGGGAAAAGGCCGGGGTGTACAAGGAAGACGGGGACGACTATGACATCAACATCCGTTTCAACGAAGACCTGCGCTACAACAAAAGTGCTCTCTTTAACCAAAACATCATCTTTAGGGACGCCGCCACGGGACAGATCAAGGAGGTCCCCATATCGGCCGTGGCCAAAGAGACCAACACCTCTGGTTTCAGCGCCATAAAGCACAAGGACGGCAAGCGGGTGGTAACGGTGTACTCCGGCCTCAAAGCGGGCGGGAACGCGGCCGCCATCGTGGCCCAGATCCAAGAGGAAATGAAGGATTTTCAAGGCCTACCGGACGGCATTAAAATAGACTATACCGGTGAGATAGAGGAACAGAACAAGCAGCAGATGTTCCTGATCGGCGCCTTTTTCTCCGGATTGGGCCTCATCTTGCTCATCCTCATCTTCCAATTTGGGGGCATCTCCAAACCGCTCATCATCATGATCGCCATTTTCCTGAGCTTTATTGGGGTATTTGGTGGGTTGATGATCACCGGATGGTCCTTTGTGATCATGATGACCATGATGGGCATTATCTCCCTGGCGGGAATTGTGGTGAACAACGGCGTGGTGCTGTTGGATTACACCCAGATTTTAATAGACCGCAAAAAAGTGGCCCTGGACATGGACGACAGTGACCTTTTGACCATGGAAGAGGCCACGGCCTCCATGATCAAAGGGGGCAAGGCCAGGTTGCGGCCCGTGATCCTCACCGCCATTACCACGGTGCTGGGCCTGATACCCCTGGCCATTGGCCTTAACATTGATTTCTTTTCGCTCTTCACGGAGTTCGATCCCAAGATCTATATTGGCGGGGACAACGTGGTCTTTTGGGGGCCCTTGGCCTGGACGGTGATCTTTGGCCTGATCGTGGCCACCTTCCTTACCCTGGTCATTGTTCCGGTACTGTTCAACATCTCCTACCGATTGAAGATCAAGGCGCGGAACTTTGGGAACAAACCGTCCGAGCCCGAAGTGGCCATTGAGGAAGCCGCCTAACCCCCATAACGCGGACCTATGCCATACAAAAAGCCCACTTGAAAAAGTGGGCTTCCTTTTTGCCGATCGGTGGGCGATCAGTGTTTTACCAATCCCGTTTTGGAGCGCTGGGTCTGTTCCACGGCGGCGATCCTATTGTCCTCAAAATCTACCTCCTTCACAAACTCACCGTCCCAGAAGAGCCAGGTGCCCGTTTTTTTGCCGTTGGCATAATTGCCCTGGGCCACCTTTTGTCCGGCTTCGTTGAACATGGTCCACTCGCCCTCCAGTTTTTCGTTCAGAAAATAGCCCTGCTGTGACACGGCACCATTGGCGTGGAAATAAGTGGCCTTGACCTTGTTGCCCTCTTTTTCAAATTGGGGCTCCAACGCCTGAGCGCTCACCACGGACACCATAAAAAGGGCCACTAAAAATAATGTATGTTTCATATTATATTTTTTTTAAAAGCTTTACCATTGCCCTAAAGATAGTCTTTTTAAACCTATTTTTTTACAATTTGTTTACATTAAATTTACATAAAATAGTTAAATAACTGATTTACATAATTTTACAATTTAAAGAAACAACTTCAAAATAGCCGCCCAATCCCAAAAAACAGCCTTGGGAACCCCTGTGATAATGGCCAAGAAATCTTAAATTTGCCGCTCTAAAACCACTGGGAATGTACAGGGACCACACTTGCGGCGCATTGCGATCGAACGACATTGGCAAACAGGTAACCCTTTCGGGCTGGGTGCACAAAACACGGGACAAGGGCTTTGTGGTCTGGGCAGACCTCCGGGACCGCTACGGCATAGTGCAGCTGGTGTTCGATGCCGAGCGTACGGATGCCTCCCTCTTGGAAAAGGCACGCCACCTGGGCCGTGAATATGTGGTGCGCGCCAAGGGAGAGGTCATTGAAAGGGCCTCCAAAAACCCACAGATGCCCACCGGGGACATAGAGGTACTGGTCAGGGAACTGGAAGTGCTGAACACATCCAAGACCCCGCCCTTTACCATAGCGGACGATACCGATGGCGGGGAAGACCTGCGCATGAAGTACCGTTATTTGGACATAAGGCGCAATGTGGTCAAGGACAACCTCATTTTCCGCAGCAAAGTGGCCATAGAGGTGCGCAAATACCTCAGCGAAGAGGGCTTCATTGAAGTGGAGACGCCCTACCTCATCAAATCCACCCCAGAGGGCGCACGCGATTTTGTGGTGCCCAGCCGCATGAACCCAGGACAGTTCTACGCCCTGCCCCAGTCTCCCCAGACCTTTAAGCAGCTGCTCATGGTGGGCGGCCTGGACAAGTATTTCCAGATCGTAAAATGTTTTAGGGACGAAGACCTCCGGGCAGATCGGCAACCGGAGTTTACCCAAATAGACTGTGAGATGGCCTTTGTGGAACAGGAAGACATCCTGAGCACTTTTGAAGGTCTTACCAGGCACTTGCTCCAAGAGATAAAAGGGGTCACGGTAGATGCCTTTCCCAGAATGACCTATGACGAGGCCATGGCCAAATACGGAAACGACAAGCCCGATATCCGTTTTGGGATGGAATTTGGCCATCTGAACGAGGTGGCCCAGCACAAGGACTTTCAGGTCTTCAATGCCGCGGAACTCGTGGTGGGGATCGCAGTTCCCGGGGGAGCCTCCTACACCCGCAAGGAATTGGACAAGCTCATTGACTGGGTAAAGCGCCCCCAGGTGGGCGCCAAGGGCATGGTCTATGTGAAATGCAATCCGGACGGCAGCTTTAAATCCTCCGTGGATAAATTCTACGATCAGGAAGATTTGGCCCAGTGGGCCCAGATCACCGGTGCCCGGGCCGGGGACATCGTCTTTGTCCTCTCCGGGGAACGCAACGCCACCAGGAGCCAGCTCAGCGCGCTGCGGATGGAAATGGCCCAGCGCCTTGGCCTGAGAAAAGCCGATGAATTTGCCCCGTTGTGGGTGGTTGATTTTCCGCTCTTGGAACTGGACGGGGAAACCGGGCACTACCACGCCATGCACCACCCCTTTACGGCACCCAAGCCGGGACAGCTGGAACTGTTGGAGACCGATCCGGCCGCGGTACGTGCCAATGCCTATGACCTGGTGCTCAACGGCAACGAAATTGGGGGCGGCTCCATAAGAATACACGATAGGGAAACCCAAGCCACCATGTTCCGGCACCTGGGCTTTACGCCCGAAGAGGCCAAGGCGCAATTTGGCTTTCTCATGGACGCCTTCCAGTACGGCGCTCCCCCGCACGGCGGCATCGCCTTTGGGCTGGACCGCTTGGTGGCCATCTTGGGCGGACAGGAGACCATACGCGATTTCATTGCCTTCCCCAAGAACAACAGCGGCAGGGACGTCATGATCGATGCCCCCGCGCCCATTGATGCCGAACAGCTCAAAGAACTCCAGTTAAAACTGGATCGGTAACCTCTTGGGAATTCTTTCGGGGTCCAGGGACGGTGCCCATAGGGCCATCCTTTTTTTTAAACGCCTTCCGTTGTACTTCCAGCGGGCGCTTTCTGCAATCCCTTGGCATTCGCTACCTTTATCCAATGAACATACTCTTATTGGGCGCCACGGGAAGAACGGGAAAGCTGGTGTTGGCCCATGCCCTGCAACAAGGCCACAGGGTGTCTTGCCTGCTCAGAAATTCGGAACGATTGCCTCCCCAAAAAAATCTATCGGTTTTTGAGGGCGACCCCAGGAACACGGCCCAGGTACGGAAGGCCATACAGGGATGCCAGGCCGCCATCTCTGTGTTGAACGTTTCCCGCACCTCCGACTTTCCGTGGGCGCCACTACGCACGCCCAAGACCTTTTTGCACGACACCATGGCAACCCTTGTGCCATTGGCACGCAAACACCAACTGCAACGGATGGTGCTCTGCTCCGCCTGGGGGGTGGGCGACTCCAGAAAAGACCTGCCCTTTTGGTTTCGGTGGACCATTGACCACAGTAACATCTCACACGCTTACCGGGAACACGAGCGCCAAGAGGCGCTGCTACGCCAATCTGGCCTGGACCATACCATCGTTAGGCCGGTGGGGCTCACCAACTTCAACAAAAACCTTGGGATACAGGAAAGTTTTGCCAACCGGCCCAAACCAAAAGTGCTCGTTTCCAGAAAAGCCGTAGCGCAGTATTTGGTGGCCTGTTTAAAGAACAAAGAGGTAAAAAACAAGACGGTGGTGGTTTCGGCACTTTAGCGCAAACTTGGTTTTGATAGTGGGCCCAATACCGGTTCCCTTTTGGAAATGGCCTTATTGGCCATTGGGGCCTTGTTCGCACCGCTTGATGAAATAGGCGATGTAATCTTCCAAACGTGTGGTGAGATAATAGGGCAAATTCATTAGGTAGAAGGGTTTTCCACTAGCTGTCTTTTGCCTTTCAACACTAAATTCCCCGCCATACATACGTACCGCATAAGGATGTGGTGCTCGCTCCACAAACTGATGCAAAGAACGGAGCTTACCCACCTTGCCCGACTTAATTTCAATCGGAATCAATAGGTTTTTGTGAGGATATACCAAATCCACTTCCGAGGAGGACTGCGTTTTTTCCCTCACCCAGAAATGAGGTTTTTTATTGGAGAAAACATTCAGGGAAACTAGTTCTTGGGTAACTAAATGGGGAATGATCGCCCCCCTAAAAGAGGTACTCAAATCCTTCATGGCAAGCATATCTGCCTGTATGTTTAGATCATAATTCACCAAACCTGTATCCAAAAACTGCAACCTTGGCGATTTTTTATAATCTGTTTGAACGGGCGGTTCCAAATTGGTGCACGGATGGACAAGTTGTATCACCTTGGCATCATCCAGGTTTCTAAACGCCTCGCCCACTTCTCTGGATTTGTAGTTGGAACTTCCAAAATTTTGAAACTTTACCCGCTGATCCAAATAACGGTGTGCGGTGGCCATGATGTGCTTAATGATTTTTCGTTCCGAAGCATTTCGGGCGTATTTCTCCACATCATTTTTATAGGTTTCCCATATATTTTCATACACTATGGCTAAGTCCGGAAGGCTATCATGCTCCAAATATCGCTGCACAACTTCTGGCATACCGCCTATGATGGCGTACTCGTTGAACAATTCCAATAAAGTGGCCTGTGCGTAATGGGGCACAGGAACTTGGGCCATGGCATCCAAAGCACCTTGGTGACCCTTAGCTTTCAGAAATTCAAAAAAATTAAATGGGTGCAGGTATAAATACTGCACCCTGCCCACAGGGAAATTCTTCACTCCTCCCAGAGCGTGCTCCAGAAGGGAGCCCGCAGCGATCACGTGCAAGCCGGGCAGGTCTTCATAAAAATAACGCAATAACGCAATGGCTTTGGGCGATTCTTGAATTTCGTCCAAAAAAAGCAAGGTTTCCGATAACTGTCCAAAGGAGATACTGTGCTTGGTAAAAATGGCCTGAACCAAGGTGGTGACATCCGAAAAATCCTTGAAATAGCGTACATGTGTCTCACGCTCCAAATTTAGCGCAATGGTTTGCTTATAATTACTGGAAAATTGATGCACCAACGTACTTTTACCCACCTGCCTTGCACCCCTTATGACAAGTGGTTTTCTGCCTGCACCGTTTTTCCACTGCATCAGGGCATTTTGTACATGTCTAAAAAAAGGCTGGGCCATATTATTGTGATACGTAATAAAACAAGGGTAAATTTAAGTCAATATTTTCACAAAACAAAGGTAATTTTTTAAAATTTATGTATCAAAACAAGGGTAAATATAAATTGACATTTTGTCACCAACGTTGGTCAAAAACCCTTCTCTTACATCCATAGCCTCATTTTATCCCACAACAAGGACGGCTTGGCCCGTGCCCACCAAGAACACCAACGCCAAGAAGACCTCCTCCGCCGATCTGGCCTTGACCATACCATCGTTAGGCCGGTGGGGCTCACCAACTTCAACAAAAACCTTGGGATACAGGAAAGTTTTGCCAACCGGCCCAAACCAAAACTGCTCGTTTCCAGAAAAGCCGTAGCGCAGTATTTGGTGGCCTGTTTAAAGAACAAAGAGGTAAAAAACAAGACGGTGGTCATTTCTGCCAGGTAAGAGTCCATTGTGTTTTTTGTCCGTAAAAATGCAGGAAAGGTGCATCGCAAAGATTGATACCTCACACCGCCGCTATATTTAGGTTTCCTTCTTTAAAATAGATGACCAGCTATCTAATCAGCCAATCCAGTGGCCAAGGCCCTAAAAAGCTATGAGAAATGCGCAACCAGTTTAGAGCATCAAACGGGATGAAATGCAAAAATAGAAGACCGATTAAGAAATATGACATCATCGCACTTTAGAAATTTACTGATCGACTTATTTTGCAAAGCAAAATCGCAACAGAGCTCCATAATGTAAACAAATTGTGTCTTTTTTGGCAAAAAACCCGAAATCCAGAATCTTAATGGCCTGTGGTACACTGTCACAAGAAAGACTACAATAGGCCATTTAAAATGATTTATAGCGAAACCCAAGTATAGGGCACCACACCAGACCACTCATTTAAAGGTCCGCATACCAGACCTCAATTCGCGCCTAACGGTGAGATAAACAATGGGCGCCACCAAAACAATGAGAAACATTAGGGCCACCGTCAGGGTTTCCACAAACTCTGAAAAGGTATATATGTTTTCTTTTGGGTCATTGACGTGTGCCAACACCTTTCCCTTAAACCCACCGAGATAATTTATGATGGCATGAAGCATCACAATTATGGAAAGGTTCTTGAACCTAACGTAAACACTTTGAAACAATAGTCCCAACCCAAAGGCTATTATGATCTTGGAAGTCACGGAATAGGGATGGTGGTCGGACTCAAAAAAATTGGAGATATGGGCAAGGCCAAAGAGAACGCTGGTCCATAGCATGGCCCCAAGCAAAGCTCCCTTTTTCTTCTGATACTTAAAGGATCTCAATATTCCATTAAAGAGAAAAACCCGAAAGAGCAACTCCTCAAAAACAGCGGTGAGAACACACCAGAATAGAAAAAAGTAATGTGCGTATTGGTCCAAATACATTCCAGGCTCCTTGGTTGAGGTTGTTTTATACATAATGGCCAAATAAAAAAGTAAAAGGCCCAGAACCAAGAACACCCAGTTGTATTGCCATAATCCAACGTATAAGATACATCTAGAAATCGCAACGGCGAGCACTACTACCAAAAGGAGTTTTACAACTGTCTTTATCGCTGTATCGTGATATGATGGAATGACATCATAACTTAGAATTAAACTGGTTGCCAGATGAACCAGATAAATCAATCCTGCCGTTATATATATTTTATAAGGACTCATAATAAAAACTTCTCTCTTTATGAGAAGTTGTTTTTGTTAATAATGCAGTGCCCCATTCCTATTGGGCCAATGTAAAACAAAAAGAACACATTACCGTTGCCCAAACAATTTCGAACTTATAATTTTTCCGCAAAGCAATGGTGATGGCTAATATGGCATTTGATTTTAATTTTAATGGATTCCAATCCTTTTTCAGTGTCCCATAGAGTAATTGAGTGTACAAAGGAGCTAGATATATCTTAGTAAAACAGATTTAAACAGAGCAAAAGGCATCATTCCCATCTATCCTATATCAAACTAATGTCCAGCTCACAATGCCAACATCCATCAACTAAAACAATCTAAAAAAAGACCTCGTTTTTATCGGTAACTTAAGTCTTAGCTAAGGAAGAAATCGGTGTTTTAAGATGGTTCACTCCTTCCTGGCAGGCCTTTGGCGCCATTTTTCTCACCGCACTGGGCATTTACATCACCGTGATCGCCATGACCCGAATTGCCGGCAAGCGAAGCTTTTCCAAAATGTCCAGCTTTGATTTTGCCATGACCGTGGCCGTAGGGTCCATCATTGCCACCACGGTGCTCTCCCAATCGGCAAGCCTATGGGACGGTATGGCCGCGGTGGTGAGCGTGTACATCCTTCAGTTGTCCGCGGCCTTGGCCAGGCGCAACGATACGGTTAAAAAGGCCATGGACAACACCCCCTTGCTCCTTATGGACGGCCCCGTAATTTTGGAAGACAACCTGCGCAAGGGCAGGGTGGCCCTATCCGATCTTCGCGCCCGGCTCCGGGAAGCCAACGTGGTGGAACTTTCCGAGATAAAAGCGGTAGTCTTTGAGACCACTGGGGACATTTCCGTACTGCACAAGGAACATCAACGTCCCTTGGATGAATTTCACTTAGAAGACGTACAACGCCATTAAAGGCCCATGGGTGCACAATGCTTTACGATTTTCACGCTGATATGCACCGATCTTTCTTACTTTTACTAACCGTAAGGCCAAGAGATCGGGAAGAACCGTTCACCATAACCAAAGTGTTCTCTACATAGCCCTATTCAATTTTGGCCTGCGCATCACAAAAAACGTCACCTACCCATGAGCGCCACCCAGCACAAACTGCTCACACGCCTCTTAAGGTGGAGGTACAAGAACATCTCGGAGCGGACCTTTACCCAACTCCTGGCGGTTACGGTGGGGCTTTTGGCCGGTCTGGCGGCCGTGACCCTAAAGAACATCACCTATTATATAGAAGCCCTGCTGGAAGACGGCATCATTTTCTCCAAGAACCAGCTCTATTTCATTTTGCCCATTGTGGGGCTCGCCCTGGTGTTCCTCTACGTGAAATTTGTGCACAGGGAGAGATTGGAGCATGCCGTCTCCTCCATTTTGTTTGCCCTCTCCCGTAAAAAGGGCATCATACCCCGAAAACAGATCTGGACCCAGCTCATTGCCGCACCGCTCACCGTGGGCTTTGGTGGGTCGGTGGGGCTTTTGGGGCCGGCCGTGGCATCGGGTGCGGCCATCAGCTCCACGCTGGGGCAGCTCTTCCACATCAACGCAAAGACCCGTTCCCTGCTCATTGCCTGTGCCTCTGCCGGGGCCATCGCCTCCATTTTTCAATCGCCCATAGCCGCCATCATTTTTGCGGTGGAGGTCTTTAGCCTGGACCTTACCATGATCTCCATGCTGCCCTTGTTGCTGGCCTCCATATCGGGGGTGCTCACCTCCTATTTTTTTATGGGGAACGAGGTGCTCTTCAGCTTTACGGTCACCGAGGAGTTCGAGGTGCAGCACACCTCGTTTTATCTGGTGTTGGGCCTGGGCACGGCGCTGGCATCGGTCTATTTTACAAAAATGTACTTTGGCATCATACAGCTCTTTAAGCCCTTGAAGAGTCCCAAATATCGGCTACTGGTGGGCGGCCTCGCCATTGGGGTCATGCTCTACTTCATTCCGCCGCTCTACGGCGAGGGTTTTGACCTCATAAACAACCTGCTGGCCGGAGACCATATCGCCGCCCTGGGCAGCACCCCTTTTGATGGCTATATGGACAATATTTGGGTGGTGATCGCCCTGTTGGTCTGCATCATTGTGTTCAAGGCCGTGGCCATGACCACCACCTTTGCCGCCGGTGGTGCCGGCGGTATCTTCATCCCCACCATGGTCATGGGGAGCGCCCTGGGCAATGTGGTGGCCAAGATCATAAACAATCTGGGGCTGGGCTTCAACGTGTCCGAGAGCAATTTTACGCTCATTGGCATGGCCGGTCTCATCGCCGGGGTGCTGCACGCGCCGCTCACCGCCATTTTCCTCATTGCCGAGATCACCGGGGGCTACGCCCTTTTTGTGCCCCTGATGATCACGGCGGCCATCTCCTACCTCATCACCAAAAACACCTTGGACTACAACATCTATACCCGTGAATTGGCCGAACGGGGCGAGCTGATCACCCATGACAAGGACCAGGCCGTGCTTACGCTGATGCACCTGAACGATGTCATTGAAACGAACTTTAAGACGGTACGCCCCGATATGACCCTGGGCGAGATGCTGCACCAGGCCGTGTCCAAGAGCACCCGGAACATCTATCCGGTGGTGGAGGAAACCGGGGCCCTGGTGGGCATTGTGCTCCTGGACGACATCAGGGAATGCATGTTTGACACCAGTATGTACGAGACCGCGCAGGTACGCCGCTTCATGCACAAGGCCCCAGAACATATCTTTCAGGAATCGGACAGCATGAAACAGGTGATGAAGAAGTTCGAGGAAAGCGGTGCCTGGAACCTTCCCGTGGTCCGGGACGGCCGCTATGTGGGCTTTGTATCCAAATCCAAATTGCTCACGGCCTACCGCACGGAACTCATCAATTTTACAAAATAAATAACAGGCAGTGCCCGGCACAGTCCTTATCTTTGCAACGCTTTGAGCTTTAGACTTTAATTTTGGCGCCCCTGCGGCCTTCCATAACAAGAACGCCATGAAATACCTGATCATAGCCGTTATCCTCGCTTCCTTTGCCAGCATCATCTACGGTTTCTCTTTGGACGAAGACCAAAAGGCCCGGGCAGACCGCTTTATTGGCAGTGGCACCGTGGGGCTGTTCCTGGTGGCCATGCCCCTCTTCCTGATCAAGGAAAGCCGCGGCAAGAGTATGAAGGATTATATGCTGAACGAAGAGAACATCAGGAAAATGAACGCCAGGGAGAAAGAAAAGGGCAAAAAGAAAAAAGAATAGCCCGGGCCAGACCTCCAGTAAGACCTGCCACCCCAACCCGAACCCCTGTTGCACCCCTCGTTTTTGCCCCAAGGGCCACCTTTTCCGTCTTGGCACGGCACAGGGGCGCCGCGCTTGCGGCTGTCTTGGATCAGGCCGGTCCAAAACATCAAAAAAAACGCCTTTTGGCCCCTAATTTCGTTTTTCGAGAAAAAACTGCTTCAGCAACTGTGACGCATCGTTCTCCAAAACGCCGCCCACCACTTGGGTCTTGGGGTGCAGGGAGGCGCCCATGGCCCTGAATCCGCGTTTGGGGTCGGCAGCGGCATAGACCACTTTTTGTATTTGGCTCCAGTACAGGGCGCCCGCACACATTTGGCAGGGTTCCAGGGTCACGTACAAGGTGCACTGGTGCAGGTATTTTCCGCCCAGAAAATTGGCCGCGGCCGTAATGGCCTGCATCTCGGCATGGGCCGTTACATCGTTCAGGCGCTCGGTAAGGTTGTGGCTGCGCGCTATAATGCGGTCCTGGACCACAATGACCGCCCCCACGGGAATTTCGTCCTGGGCGTAGGCGGCCTCTGCCTCCAAGAGGGCTTTTTTCATAAAATGGGCATCGTCAAAAGGCAAAATCATGGCCCAAAAATAAGGTATTGGCACCATTGGGCCACCCAGGTATAAAAACAATTGCCATCCTCCGTAAAAAAAGTACTTTTGTGGCTTGCAACCGTAGTCTTGAAAACAATCTTGGACCATATCGCATCGCCCGCCGATGTAAAACGGCTCTCCCCTGGCCAACTGCCCCAGCTGGCCAGGGAGCTCAGGGAGTTCATCATAGACGTGGTGGCCACCAAAGAGGGGCACCTTGGCGCCAGTTTGGGGGTGGTGGAACTGACCATTGCGCTCCATTACGTCTTTAACACCCCGGAAGACCAACTCATCTGGGACGTGGGCCACCAAGCCTATGGCCATAAGATACTCACGGGCAGGAAAGACCGTTTTGACACCAACAGGCAATTGGGCGGCATCAGTGGTTTTCCCAAGCGATCGGAAAGCCCCCATGACGCCTTTGGCACCGGACACAGCTCTACCTCCATCTCTGCCATCTTGGGAATGGCCATGGCCGCCAAACTGCAGCACGCGGAAGACAGACAGCACATTGCCGTGATCGGGGATGCCTCCATTGCCAGCGGCATGGCCTTTGAGGGCCTGAACCATTTGGGCGTAACGGACACCAATGTGCTCATTGTGCTCAACGACAACGCCATTGGCATAGACCCCAGCGTGGGCGCCCTGAAAAAATACCTGACCAACGTAAAAAAAGGCACCGCCAAGGAAGAGAACCTTTTTGAATGCCTTAACCTGGACTACACCGGGCCCATGGACGGGCATGACCTGCCCGCCCTGGTGCGTGAACTGCAACGCCTAAAGACGGTAAAAGGGCCCAAACTCCTGCACCTGATCACCACCAAGGGCAAGGGGCTCAAAAAAGCCGAGGAAAACCAAGTAGTGTACCACGCCCCGGGCAAGTTCAACCGGCTAACGGGGGAAATTACCAAGGGACCACAGCGGCCACAGCCCCCCAAATTCCAGGATGTGTTTGGAGAGACCCTGGTGGAACTGGCCCAGGGGAACGAGCGCATTGTGGGCATTACCCCGGCCATGCCCACGGGAAGCTCCCTCCGCTTTATGATGGACGCTTTCCCCAACAGGGCTTTTGATGTGGGCATTGCAGAGCAGCATGCCGTGACCCTTGCCGCCGGAATGGCCACCGCCGGCCTGGTGCCCTTCTGCACCATTTACTCCACCTTTTTGCAACGGGCCTATGACCAAGTGATCCATGACGTGGCGCTGCAAAGGCTGCCGGTGGTCTTCTGCCTGGACCGCGCCGGGCTCGTGGGGGCGGACGGCCCCACCCACCACGGGGTGTTCGACATTGCTTTTTTGCGCTGCATTCCCAATATGGTGCTCCATGCCCCCATGGACGAGGCCAGCCTGCGAAACATCATGTACACGGCCCAGTTGGGACTGGACCGTCCGCTGGCCATCAGATACCCCAGAGGGCGGGGCAACACCCTGGATTGGCGGCAACCCTTTGAAAAACTCACCATTGGAAAGGCACGGGAGCGGCACAGGGGCAACCACGTGGCCCTCCTTTCGCACGGGGCCATTGGCCAAATGGGCACGGATATTGTTGCAGCCTTTGAAAAAGGAAAGGTGGGGCACTATGATTTTTCCTTTGCCAAGCCCTTGGACATGGATTGCCTGGGCATGATCTGCTCCCGCTACCAACATCTCATTACACTGGAGGACGGGGTGATCGCGGGCGGCTTTGGCAGTGCCGTGCTGGAGGCCATGAACGCCCTGGGCACCCCCCTGCCCCTTAAAATATTCGGCGTGGCCGATGCCTTTGTGGAGCACGGCACCCAAGAAGAACTGTATGCGCTGAACGGGATGGACAAACAACACATCATTGAATACATTTCCCATATCCATGAATAAACAACACGCCCTTTCTTGGCATTGCCTTCTTCTGTTGCTGTTGCTCTGTGCGCCCGGGCTTAGGGGGCAGGACAGCATTCCGCCCGCCCAGGTGCCAGACTCCCTGCGCATGGGCACCGGCGTCATAGACACCATTGTGATCCGGAAAACCCAGGAAAAGATCAAGAACATTCCGCGAGGGGTAAACCTCACCATACCGGTCATCAACCTAAAAAAGAAGAACAACCTCAAAGATGCCTTTAAACGGTTCAAAGTGCCCTCTTTTTGGACCAAGGAGAACAATTTTGGGCTCAATATCAGTGAAGTGGCCTTTGTGAACTGGAACGCCGGTGGGGACAATGCCGTGAGCGCCCTGGGCTTTTTCCAGTTTAAGCGCAACTACAAGTTCCGCTATTTTAAATGGGACAACAACCTGGACCTGCGCTATGGCGTGAACGCGCAGGAGGGCCGGCAGCTCCGCAAGACGGAAGACGTGATCCGCCTGAATTCCAACCTGGGCTACAGAAGGGACACCATAAGCAATTGGTACTACTCGGTGCAGTTGAACTTCAACACCCAGTTCTCCAACGGTTTCAAGTATCCGGACAGGGACAATCCCATCTCGCGCTTCATGTCCCCGGGCTACCTCTTTCTGGGGGCGGGTACCTCCTACATTAGCAAGGACCGAAAGTTTAACCTCTACATTTCCCCGCTCACCCAAAAATCTACCTTTGTACTGGACCAGGAACTGGCCAACCGTGGGGCCTTTGGGGTAGAAAAGGCCATCTTGGACGCAGACGGCAATGTGATCACCCCGGGGCAGAACCATCTCCTGGAACTGGGTTTTCTCATTACCCATAACTGGGAGGGGAACATTAGCAAGAACATTGACTTTCAGAGCAGGCTAAACCTCTACACCGATTACCTGAACAGTTTTGGCAATGTGGACGTGGACTGGGAGGTCATTTTCAAGTTTAGGGTAAACAAGTACATCCTTACCACCCTGGGCACCCATTTCATCTACGATGATGACATCCTCTTTGATCAGGTGGTGGGGCCCAACGGCAACATTGTGGAGGCGGGGGTGCCCAAACTGCAGTTCAAGCAGATCTTGGGCCTGGGCGTTTCCTATGATTTTTAAAGCTGATTGCCCTTGATCTTGTTGTGTATGTGCACCGCGGCCCCATCCGAGAGACTGGCCACATAGGAGCAGGTGTTTAGGATAATGTGGTAGAGCGATGCCTCTGTGTTCCTGTAAAAACCGGGCAAGGTGCTGAGCATTAATTGATGATAGTTGGAGGCCTCGCCTCTCTTGTGGTGCACCAGGGCGTCCAGGTACACATCCAGAATGTCTGCAATGATCTTGTACCCGGCGATCTCCTTCTCCACCACCTCATTGGCCTGGTACACCTTGTCCACGCTCAGGGAGATAATGTCCTTGATCTGGGCCTTGAACCGGCTTTTTTCCATCAACCCAACATCAAAACCACCGTTTAAAATGGCATCTTCATGTTCCATAAAAAGGGTCACGGCGTCCCTGATCAGGGTGTTTATGGCCAGGGCCCTGAGGTAGCTTAACCGATCCTCCATGAATTGCAGCGCGTGGTATTTTTTTATGTTGATGGAGTCCTTGACCAGTTTAATGAGGTATTCCAGCGCATATTCCTCCCCTATGAGGCCCAGGTTGATGCCATCCTCAAAATCGATGATGGTGTAGCAGATATCGTCAGCGGCCTCCACCAAATAGGTAAGCGGGTGGCGGCAGAAGGAAATGTCATCTGCCGTGCCCCGTTGAAGCAGGCCCAGCTCCCCCGCCACCTGGGCAAAGGTGTGCTTGTCCGCTTGGAAAAAACCAAATTTCTTGTCCGCTATGTGCTGGGTGGGGCGTTTGGGCAGGGATTCCTTGGGGTACTTCATGAAGGCCCCCAAGGTGGCATAACTTAGGCGGAGCCCCCCGGGCGCCCCGGGCCTGTCCTGGGCCAGCAACTTAAACCCATTGGCGTTCCCCTCAAAATCCACAATGTCCTGATACTCTTTCTCGGTGAGCTGTGCCCGGTACCGCTTTCCGTTTCCCGTTTTAAAGTATTCGCCAATGGACTTTTCCCCGCTGTGCCCAAAAGGGGGGTTGCCAATGTCGTGGGCCAGGGCGGCCGCGGCCACAATGGCCCCGAAATCGCTAAAGGTATAGCCGTGCACTTCCTTGAGATGGGGGTGCCTTTCCAAGAGCTGTTTTCCGGCCAGCCTGCCCAGGCTGCGGCCCACCACGGAAACCTCCAGGCTGTGGGTAAGGCGGGTGTGCACAAAATCGGTCTTGGAGAGGGGAACCACCTGCGTCTTGTCCTGCAGGCTCCTAAAGGCCGATGAAAAAATAATGCGGTCATAGTCCACATCAAAGCCCAAACGGGTCTCGTCCTGTTCGGACCGCAGCCTTTTGTTGGTGTCCCCGTGACGCTTTAACGAAAGCAGTTGTTCCCAATTCATAGTGTTTCTTCTGGCCGCAAGATACATTTTTTAGGGTATTGTGGCCAGGGGGCGGCGGCGTATCCGAACACAATACCTTAACCATTTGCTCAACTATACATAAAACTCAGCTAACCTTAACTTAACCTTGTGCACCTTACTTTGTAAAAAATTGAAAATGAAACCATTCCTTGGCATTATCGTTTTGTTCCTTGCATCCTTGGCCCACGGCCAGAAGCCAGGCACCGCCACCCTGCACGGCACGGTGCTGGATGCCGCGATGGAAAACGAACCCATGCTGATGGCCCAAATATCGGTCAAGGGAACCCCCCACAGCGCCCATACCGGCTTTAACGGCAACTTTTCCTTTGATGGCCTGCCCCAGGGAAGCCACCAGATCCAAATAGCCTTCCCAGGCTACCAAACCCAAGAAAAAACCGTGGTGTTCCAGGGCGGGGAGACCGTTTCCCTGGTGGCCGTGCTGCATTCCCTGACACCGCCACCGGCCCGGGAAACATTTACCGGGACAGCGGTAAGGGCCGCATCCCAGGGCACAGGGGGGCAAAGCGCCCAAGAAGTGACGGCCTTGCTTCCCAAAAAGTAGGATTTCATATTGGATATTGGTTTTTGTCGACTTTTCCAGAAATCCAAAAGCTACCTCGTTCGGGGTAGCTTTTTTTATATCCACAATTAACATTCAGAAAACATTAACTTTACATTGAACATGGTTCTTTGCCGTGACAAAAACCTTTACCAATAATGAGATTTGGACTTTTTCTGCTAGTCTCCCTATGTTCCATCCTTAGCTTTTCCCAGCGCACCGAGGGCAACGCCCCACCATTTGGAAAAGGACTTTTTAACCTAGTGGGCAAAGACAGTACCTACACCATGCGGGTGGGCACGCGCATACAGCTGCTCTCCCTGGCAGATTGGAACATAAGGGATAACGGCGGTTTGGTAGATCCCGAACAAAATACCCTGGTACGCAGGGCCCGATTGAAGTTTGATGGTTTTGCCTACTCTCCCCGATTGCGGTACAAGATAGAACTGGGGCTGTCTAACCGGGACATGGCGGTGGTGTCCCCATTTACCCGCAACACCCCTGGCTATATCATGGACGCCGTGGTGATGTGGAACTTTGCCGGAAATTTTGAGCTTTGGTTTGGGCAGACCAAACTACCGGGAAACATAGAACGTGTGATCTCCTCCGGAAACATGCAGCAGGTAGATCGCTCCTTGCTCAACGCAAGGTTCAACATAGACCGGGACATTGGCTTTCAGCTACGGCACCATTTTAAGCTCACCGAAAAGATGGTGGTGCGCGAGATCGTGGCCATTTCGCAGGGCGAGGGCCGCAACATCACGGAGGGCAACCTGGGCGGCAACCAGTACACGGCCCGGCTGGAGCTGCTCCCCTTTGGCTTGTTCAAGGGCAGGGGCGACTATAGCGGAAGCGACCTGGTACGGGAACCCAAACCAAAATTGCTCCTGGCGGCCACCTATGACACCAATAGGGACGCCGTGAAGACCCGGAGCAATATGGGAGATTTTATGTTGAACGATACAGGGCTGTATGAAACAGACATTAACACCGTCTTTGTGGACGCGATGTTCAAGTACCGCGGTTTTTCGCTGATGGGCGAATATGCGCACCGTACCGCAGAGGATCCGGTGGCCAGGAATTCCGATGGTTCCCCAACGGGAGACATTGTGCAGGTGGGGAGCGGGCTAAACCTGCAAACGGGCTACCTGTTAAAATCCAACTGGGAAGTCTCGGGCCGGTTCACCAACATCTCCCTGGACGAGGCCATAACGGGCTCGGCGGCAGTGCAGCAATACACCTTGGGACTGTCCAAGTTCATTGTGGGGCACAAACTAAAAGTACAGACGGACCTGAGCTATTTGAACGACACCGGGGCCGGAGAGAACAACCTGATGTACCGCTTGCAGTTAGACCTGCATTTTTGATCGAGTTTCATTTTTTATCAATATCTTGAAAAGCCACTGACCCCATTGCCCTAAACCAACAGACACCATGGAAAACATGTACTTCTTAATGCTCATAGCCCTGGCCGTACTGGCCATTGCAGACCTGGTTGTGGGCGTGAGCAACGATGCCGTAAACTTCCTGAACTCGGCCATAGGATCCAAGGCCATCTCCTTCCGCTCCATGATGATCGTGGCCAGCTTGGGGATTGCCATAGGGGCCATCTTCTCCAGCGGACTGATGGAAGTGGCCCGGAAGGGCATCTTTGTCCCGGGCGAGTTCTATTTCAGCGAGATCATGATCATCTTCATGGCCGTGATGATCACGGACATTCTGTTGCTGGACTTTTTCAACACCCTTGGTATGCCCACCTCCACCACGGTTTCCATTGTTTTTGAACTTTTGGGCGCGGCCGTGGCCATATCCCTCATAAAAGTGGCGGCAGATGGGGGCGCCCTTTCCGATCTGGGCAACTACATCAATACCAGCAAGGCCACGGAAATTATTCTGGGCATCCTGCTCTCCGTGGTGGTGGCCTTTTCCGTGGGGGCAGCGGTGCAGTTTGTTACCCGGGCGCTCATTTCCTTTCATTTTGAGAAAAAGGCCAAATGGGTGGGGGCCGCCTTTGGTGGCGTGGCCCTGGCGGCAATTACCTATTTCATCTTCATCAAAGGTCTCAAGGGCACCGATTATTACGCCCAGATAGGCCCGGTGATCGCCGGGAGGACCACCCTGATCGTCTTTGCCAGTTTTTTGGTCTGGACGCTGATCTCCTACTTGATGATCCGCCTGTTCAAAAAAAACATCTACAAGCTCATCATTGCCGTGGGTACCTTTGCCCTGGCCCTGGCCTTTGCGGGCAATGACCTGGTGAATTTCATTGGGGTGCCCATTGCGGCCTACCAATCTTACGAGGCTTGGGCCGTCTCCGGGATCCCCGCTAACGAGTTTGCCATGGGCGCCCTGGGCAGCAAGGTGCCCACCCCCACCCTGTTTCTGTTCCTGGCCGGGGTGATCATGGTGCTCACCCTATGGTTTTCCAGCAAGGCCAAACGGGTGGTAAAGACCTCCATAGACCTGAGCAGCCAGGAAGAGACCCATGAGCGCTTTGAGCCCAATTTTCTGTCCCGTGGCCTGGTGCGCTTTGCCATGCTCATCTCCAAATACACCCTCACCGTGGTACCGGCCCCATTGGTGGCCCGCATTGACAAGCAGTTTCAAAAGCCCGTGATCGAGCTCAATCTGGGCAAGACGCACGAGCTCCCCGCTTTTGATATGGTGAGGGCCGCGGTGAACCTTATGGTGGCCAGCGTGCTCATCTCCATTGCCACCTCCATGAAGTTGCCCCTTTCCACCACGTATGTCACCTTTATGGTGGCCATGGGCACCTCCCTGGCCGATCGTGCCTGGGGCAGTGAAAGTGCCGTATATAGGGTGGCCGGGGTCATGAACGTCATTGGCGGTTGGTTCTTTACCGCCTTCAGCGCCTTTACCGCGGCGGGCACCGTGGCCTACCTGATCCACCTGGGCGGCGCCACCATGATCGCCATTTTGCTCTTGCTGGCCCTGCTCATCTTGGCGCGCAATTACATTAAGCTCTCCAAAAAATCAAAAGAGGCCAAGGCAGAGGACAGCCTCAGCAAAGCGGAGAGCAGGTCCATTCAAGGGGTCATTGAGGAAAGTGCGGACAACATCTCCAAAGCACTGAAACGGGTGAGCAAGATCAACCACGGCACCATTACCGGCCTCATTGAGCAGGATTTGGACAAGCTGAAAAAGGCCAAGGCCAACGTGGTGAAACTGGAGAACGAGATCGAAGCCCTGCAGAACGATATCTTCTACTTTATCAAGGACCTGGACGACTCCTACCTGGGCGCCAGTAAATTCTACATAGACGTGATCGGGAGCATACAGGACGTGGCCCAATCTTCCGTGCACATTGCCAAGGTGAGCCACAAGCACGTGCACAACAACCATAAGGCCCTAAAGAAAAAACAGGCCGAGGAACTCTTGTCCATAGACGAAAAACTGAAGGAACTGCTCAACGAGATCAGGGAAATTTTTGACTCCCGATCGTTTGACAAGATCGTGCCCCACATCATGGAACAAAAGCAGGCCTTGCTCAACGATGTCTCCAGCTCCATTCAGAGCCAGGTGGAAAGGACACGAACGGAAGAATCCAGCCCCAAGAACACCACCCTGTACTTTAGCATCCTCTTGGAGACCAAGGACCTGATCAAGGCCAACATCCAGATCCTGAACCTTTATTACGATGAGTACCAGAGCATAAAAAGCGCCCAAGAGGAACAACAGCCCCCCACCTTGGAGGTCTAGGCGCAATGGCTCGTTTCCGCCCAAAAAACATCACAGAACCTACAATTTGATAACGTTTTAATTACATACATTTCACGGTTTTAGGGTAGGTTTGCGGTCTAAATAAAGGGTGCCAATGGACAATATGTTTTTGCTGATGGTGATTGCCCTGGCCGCCTTGGCCGTGGCCGACCTGGTAGTGGGCGTGAGCAATGACGCGGTAAATTTCCTCAACTCCGCCATTGGCTCCAAGGCCATATCCTTCAAAACCATCATGGTGGTGGCCAGCGTTGGCATTGCCTGTGGCGCCATCTTTTCCAGCGGCCTAATGGAAGTGGCCCGCAAGGGCATCTTTAACCCTGGGGAATTTTACTTCAATGAGATCATGTTCATCTTTATGGCCGTGATGATCACGGACATTCTCCTGTTGGACTTTTTCAACACCCTGGGCATGCCCACCTCCACCACCGTCTCCATCGTGTTTAACCTACTGGGGGCGTCCGTGGCCATGGGCGTCATTAAAATCCTTGCCAACAACGGGGGCATAACAGATGTGCTCAACTATATAAACACTGAGAAAGCCTTCCAGATCATCATGGGCATCCTGCTCTCCGTGGTGGTGGCCTTTACCATTGGGGCACTGGTACAATGGTTGGCCCGGATTTTACTGTCCTATGACTACGAGAAGAAGGCGAAGTGGACGGGCGCGCTGTTCGGCGGCATTGCCCTATCTGCCATTACCTACTTTATATTGCTCAAGGGCATTAACGGCACCCCTTATGCCCAGACCTCCTTTGGCTTTTTGGGAGACCTGACCATTACCGCCTTTATGGAACGGCACGTGGGGGCCGTGGCTTTGGCCAATTTTGGGCTCTGGTCCCTTATCTCCTATGTGCTCATCCTATTTACCCGTACCAACATCTATAAGCTGATCATTGGTGTGGGCACCTTTGCCCTGGCCCTGGCCTTTGCCGGGAACGACCTGGTGAACTTCATAGGCGTGCCCATTGCCGGCTGGCAGTCTTACCAGGCCTGGGTGGCCTCGGGGGTGCCCGCCACGGAATTCAGCATGGGCGTACTTTCCAATAAAGTGCCCACTCCCACCCTGCTACTCTTTCTTTCCGGCATTGTCATGGTGGCCACGCTCTGGCTCTCCAAAAAGGCCCGTTATGTGGCCGATACCGAAATTAACCTGGCCCGGGAAGGGGAAGCCAACGAACGCTTTCAGCCCAACTACCTTTCCCGTAGCCTGGTACGCCTTTCCATTGCCGCCTCCCAAAATTTCAACAGCCTCCTGCCCGCTCCTTGGAAAAGGAAAATGGACAAGCGGTTCGTGCGCCCCCAGCTTAGCGTTCCCAAGGAGAAAGCCCAGCAAATGCCCGCCTTTGACATGGTGCGTGCCGCCGTGAACCTGACCGTGGCCGGCATTCTCATTTCGGTGGCCACATCCTATAAACTGCCCCTTTCCACCACCTACGTCACCTTTATGGTGGCCATGGGAACCTCCCTGGCAGACCGCGCCTGGGGAGCGGAAAGCGCCGTGTACCGGGTGGCCGGCGTGCTCAATGTCATAGGAGGTTGGTTTGGCACGGCCATTACCGCCTTTGTGGCGGCGGGGCTGGTCCTGGCCCTTATACACGTGGGCAAGGGCGTGGCCATTGCCCTATTGCTGTTGGCCGCCATACTGCTTTTGGCCCGCAATTACATTGCCTACAACAAAAAGGCCCGGGAGCTCAAGGCAGAGGACAGCCTGAACAAGGCAGAAAGCAGCTCCATCCAGGGCGTCATTGAGGAAAGTGCCGGTAACATTGCCCGGGTGATCAAGCGAAGCAGCAAACTGTACAGCAACAGTGTGGACGGTCTGGCCAAGCAAGACTTGGGGCTGCTGAAAAAAAACAAGAAAGGGGTGGTGAAGCTGTCCAAGGAAATAGACGAACTGCGGGACCATATTTTCTATTTCATAAAAAACCTGGACGATGCCAGTGTGGGGGCCAGCAACTTCTACATCAACATTCTGGGCGATCTGCAGGATATGGCCCAATCCCTGGAGTACATTGCCAAAATAAGCCACAAGCACGTAAACAACAACCACAAAAAATTGAAGTACAACCAGATAAAGGAACTCAAGGAGGTAGATGAAAAGTTACAGGCCATCCTGAACAACACACAAAGCGCCTTTGAAGAGCGTTCCTTTGAAAAAATTGGCCACAACCTCAAAACCAAGGAAGACCTCTACCTCTTGGTGCAGGAAAAGATAAAAAAACAGGTACAGCGCACCCGTACGGAGGAAAGCAGCCCCAAGAACACCACCCTTTATTTCTCCCTACTGCTGGAGACCAAAGACTTAATGAAGGCCACGATGAGCCTACTGGAGCTGTATTACGACCAATATGATGAACGGGTGGCCCCTGCCCGTGTCCCCGAGGCCAATACCATGGATTAAAGTGAACTGCCGGCTTTCCCAGGGCGCTGTGCAAAAAACCATTTGGCCCACGGCTTCCCCATTTGTTTTAAAAAAGCCGTTTGTGCCACAATCCGTATCTTGTGGCCCATTAAAATACCGTCCATGCGCACTGTCTTTTGTTTACTTCTATTGTTCCTTGCCAGAACCCTTGTTTCTCAAGAACTCACGGGCAAGGCACTTTTGGAAAAAGCCATAGCCCACCATGACCCCCAGAACCAATGGCCCACCTTTACCGGAGCATTGGCCATTGTCATGACCACGCCGGACGGTAAGGAACGCCATAGCCGCATTGCACTGGACCTGCCGCGGCAATATTATAAAAGCGAGGTACTACAGGGAGGGGATACCATTGTGGGCACGTTGCACAAAACAGCTTGCAGCATTACCCTGAACGGGAGCCCGGACATTCCCGAACAAGACCGCAAACGCCTAGGAATAAGCTGCGAACGGGTAGAGAAAATGCGAAATTATTACACCTACCTCTACGGCCTTCCCATGAAATTAAAAGACCCGGGCACCCATTTGGACCCCAAAGTGGAACGTGTCCGTTTTAACCAAAAGGAATACCTTAGACTCAGGGCCAGCTATGACCCCGAGGTGGGAACAGACACCTGGTATTTTTATTTTGACCCCGATTCCTTTGCCATGGAGGCCTATCAGTTCTTTCACGATGAGACCAAAAATGATGGGGAATATATTCTGCTCAGCGAAACCATGACCGTAAACGCCATAAAAATGCCCAAGATCAGGTCTTGGCACTACAACAGGGATGGCGGCCATTTGGGCACGGATGTGCTTATACAGGCCCAAGGGCACACCGCCAAGGACTAGCGGTAAAAATTCATCTGGTCCATATACTTCCAAACGGGAGCCGGCAACATGGGCCGAACGTCCTTGCCCTCTTCAATGGCCTTGCGTATAAAGGTGGATGAAATTTCCATAATGGGGGCCTGCACCGGATGGATGCGCGGATGCTCCTGGAAGCCTTCGGGCACCGTTCCCGTAGATATTCTGGGGTACACAAAGATGTTGTAAAGCTCCAAGATCACCTCGTGGTTCTTCCATTTGTGAAAGGTCTTGAGGTTGTCTGCCCCCATGATCAAGGAAAATTGGTGCCCCGATGGGTATTTTTCTGAAAGATGGGCCAAGGTCTCCACGGTATAATTGGGCTGCTGTAAGTTAAATTCTATGGTACTTGGCTTTAACTTGGGGTAGTCCTTGGTGGCCTCATAGACCATCTGGTAACGGTCATTGTTGCTCAACAGGGTCTTCTTTGTCTTGAACGGGCTCTGTGGGGTTATGACCAACCAGACTTCATCCAGATCGGAAAAGGTGACCATATGGTTGGCAATGATCAAGTGCCCAATGTGTATTGGGTTGAAGGTGCCAAAGTAAAGCCCCACCTTTTTCATGACCCGCTGTCTTTTCCCGGCTGGGCACCAACAAACGCTGCCACCATCTTGTGGGCCTCCTCCAGTGCGGTGTCCAGGTCATAATTTTTTATGATTCTATCAAACTGCGGCGCGGTGGCCAGTTCCACGGAGGCCTTGGCAATGCGCATGTTTATTTTATCGTCACTTTCCGTACTGCGTTTCTTGAGCCTTATTTTAAGCTCGTCCACACTGGGGGGCTTTACAAAAACGGCCAGGGTTTTCTCCGGAAACTTCTTTTTTATCCTTAGCCCCCCTGCCACGTCTATATCAAAAATAACGTTCTTCCCCTGGGCCCACAGTCGCTCTACCTCCGCTTTCAGGGTGCCGTAGAAGTTGTCCCGGTACACCTCTTCCCACTCCAAAAAATCGTCATTGCGGATATGGTTCTTGAACTCGGAAACGGACATGAAGTAATAATGTTCCCTGTTCTTTTCCTTGCCCCTTCTGGGCCTGGAAGTGGCCGATACCGAAAAGGCCAGGTTTAGCTCTGGCTGCTGCAACAAATGTCTTACTATGGTGGTCTTGCCACTGCCCGAGGGCGCCGAAAAAATGATCAGTTTGCCTCCTTCCATTTACAGTACGTTGAGCATTTGTTCCTTTATTTTTTCCAGTTCGTCCTTCATCTGCACCACCAGTTGCTGCATGGGGGCATAGTTGGCCTTGGAGCCAATGGTATTGATCTCCCGGCCAATTTCCTGGGAAATGAAACCCAATTTTTTGCCGTTGCTGTCCGTAGAGCGCAAGGTTTCGGAAAAGTACTTCAAATGATTGGCCAAGCGCACTTTCTCCTCCGTAATGTCGTACTTCTCCAAATAGTAGATGAGCTCTTGTTCAAACCGGTTGGCGTCCACCTCGGTCTTAAGGTCCTGCACCGCTTTTTGCAGACGTTCCCGTATGGTGGCCTGGCGATCTGGATCCATGGCCACCACCTCTTGCAGCAAGGTGTTCAAGGCGGTGATGCGGTTGGCAAAGTCACTTTCCAAAACTTGGCCCTCTTGGGCCCTGAAGGTATTTATTTCCCTTAAGGCTCCTTGCAGGGCCTCCAGAATGGCCTCGTACTCGGTCTCGTCCAAGGCCTCTTTCTCGGTTTTCATGGCATCGGGAAAGCGCAGGGCCATTTCCAGCAGGCGCACCTCGTCCCCTTCGGCAATGTCCCGCAGTTGTTTCATGTACTGCCGTACGGCGGTCTCGTTCACTTCGGCGGCCGTCTCCTCGCCCGTCATTTCCACATACAGGGCCAAATCTACCTTTCCCCGTTGCAGGGAACCGGCAATGAGCTTGCGCAGTTCCAGCTCTTTCTCCCTATATCCCGAGGGCATACGGGCATTGAGGTCAATGCTTTTGCTGTTCAGGGATTTTAGCTCTACGGTAATCTTTTTTGTGGGAAGCTGCACGGAACATTTCCCGAATCCGGTCATGGATTTGATCATAGTTGTTTTTTAGGCTTCGCAAAGATAGCCAATCCATTTTTTTCAAAAAGGACCTTCGGCAACGCCAGCAAACCTCCGCACCTTGTTTCCGGGAGGCATCCATCGGTCGGAAAAAAAGAAAATGCCCCTTGTGGGCCAAGCCCTGGCGGCACCGGGCCATGGCCTACCCCTTTGTTATGGCCTATAGCTCCCGTACCCAGATGTTCCTATAGCTTACGCGGCTGTTGTCCTGGTGGTCCTGTAGCATCAGGGGGCCTTTGCCGTGGGGCGGGTTCTTGGGCCAACCAATGTACGGGGTGGTGCCCTTGATCTCCACATGATCGTGGATGAGCACCCCGTTGTGCAGCACGGTCATGGTGCCCGACTTGATCTTGCCACCTTCCTCATTGAATTCCGGGGCGTGGTAGATGATATCGTAGGTGTTCCATTCCCCCGACGGCACCGAGGCCATGGCCAACGGTACATGTTGCTTGTAGATGGAGCCCACCTGTCCGTTCACATAGGTGGGATTGTCATTGTTGTCCAGCACCTGCACCTCGTAGAGACCATTTAGGAAAACCCCGCTATTGCCACGGTTCTGACCGTCTCGCTGTACTTCGGCGGGGGATTTCCACTCTATGTGCAACTGCACGTCCCCAAACTTCTGCCGCGTCTGTATGTTCCCCGCCTTGTCCTTTACGGTCATGCTGCCATCGTCGTTCAGGTGCCAATCTGCGGCCACCGTGGTGTCCTTGGAGCTTACCCAGTTCTCCAAACCGCTGCCATCAAAAAGCACAATGGCATCCGCAGGAACCCTACCGTTGGTGGCGGGGCCCACCACGGGCACCTTGGGCTCATAAAACTCAGTTTCCTCCGGGGTGGTGGGTTCCGGCCCGGAATACTCCTCGTGCACGATCACCTTGGGGCCTTGGTCCACCGCTTGCACATCCGCCTGATCGTGCAGTTTCTGCTGGCAGGATTGGAAAATAAAGGTAAAAAGGGTCAATATGGCTATGGGCCTGCTCATTATTGCTCGTATTTTCATCTTTTGATAATTATTTGTTTGGTTTTACCACCAATGTTGTGGAAACGAAAATGGTATTGGCCAGAGGTAGGACGCTAAGACATGGAACATAAGACCAAAAACGTATCCGATTACAAACACCCATACGGTAAGTTTCTAAAATTCATGGAAGCACAAATACAACATCCTACTTCTTACGCCTTCTGGCCCCAAGTCAAATTGTGAATCAAGTTTTTACCCACAAATAAAATGGTAGAACCATTTGTTTTTTAAGTTCAGACCTGCCCGTTCCGTTTCAGGCGGGTGTAATTCGCCAATCAACATTTCGGTTGGTATCCAGCATTGCTATGGCTCATTTCATATTAAAGTTCCTTGATCTTGATGTTTCTGTAAGCCACCACATCCCCGTGGTCTTGGAGGCCTATTTTTCCCGTGGGGTACTTTCCAAAATGGTCCCAGCCGTTGAACTTGGAGTTGGCCACCATGGCGTCCCATTCCGGCCCGTTCACGGCAAATTCGGCAATTTTCTCCCCGTTCATCATTACGGTACCTTGGTTCTTGTTGTGGTCCACACGGATCACCGTGGTGTTCCATTCCCCGGCGGGCTTGGTAACATCTTTGTTCGGGGGCACCATATCATACAGGGCGCCGGCATGCCTGTTGGGGCCATTTTTGGCATCTGGGTGGGCGGCATTGTCCAAAACCTGTATTTCGGGACCGGAGGCATAGGGCTGGCCAATGTCCGGTGTCTCTTTGACGCCCCAAAAAATTCCGCTGTTGCCCCCCGGGGCAATGCGCCAGTCCAATGACAATTCAAAATTGGTGTACTCGCCGTCCGTGATCAGGTTGTAGTGGGCGTTGTCTTCCCGGTCTTCCGGCGGATGGAACACCAGGGCCTCCCCTTCCACCTTCCAATGTGCAGACACTCCATTGCGCCCATATTCGTGCCACCCGGTAAAATCCTTGCCATTGAAGAGGGGCGTCCACACTGCCGCATCTTCCGAATCCACTGTTTTGGATACAGCTTCTGCCTCGGTGATTTCTTTCTTTCCCTCTTCCTTGCAAGATAGGGTCAGGGCCAAAAGGGCCATCACTGCCGTTGCTTTTTTCATGTCGTCTTGTTTAAAGTCCCAATATTTTTTTCAACATCTCTTTGTCCGTTTCCGCACCGGCAAAATCATCAAAGGTTTTCTGTGTGGCCTCAATGATATGGTCCTGAATAAACTTTGCCCCTTCCCGGGCACCCTGCTCGGGGCTCTTTATGCAGCACTCCCATTCCATAACGGCCCATACATCGCAACCGTACTGGGTAAGCTTGGAAAAGATGGTCTTGAAATCTATCTGCCCGTCGCCCAGGGACCTATAACGGCCCGCGCGGTTGCCCCAATCATTATAGCCGCCAAAAGAGCCTTTTTTGCCCGTGGGGTTAAATTCGGAATCTTTCACGTGAAAGGACTTGATGAACTCGTGGTAATGGTCTATGTAGGCAATATAATCCAACTGTTGCAGCACAAAATGGCTGGGGTCGTACAGGATGTTCACGCGCTTGTGGTTGCCCGTGGCCTCCAAAAAGCGCTCAAAGGTATCGCCGTCATGCAGGTCTTCCCCCGGGTGGATCTCGTAGCAGACATCCACACCTTCCCCGTCAAAATGGTCCAAGATGGGCATCCATCTTTTGGCCAACTCCTCAAAACCCATCTCCACCAAACCGGCCGGCCGTTGGGGCCAAGGGTGCATGGTGTGCCATAGCAGGGCCCCCGAAAAGGTGGCATGGGCAGAAATGCCCAGGCGCCGGCTGGCCGTGGCCGCTTTTTTAACGGTCTCCACCGCCCATTGGGTACGGGCCTTGGGATTGTTGTGCACCGCTTTGGGCGCAAAGCCATCGAACATAAGGTCATAGGCGGGGTGCACCGCCACCAACTGCCCTTGCAGGTGGGTGCTCAGTTCCGTGATTTCCAGGCCATACGAATTTACCTTGCCCTTGAGCTCATCACAATAGGTCTGGCTCTCCGCCGCCTTGTCCAGGTCGATCAGAAAATGTTCCCAGGTGGGGATCTGTATGCCCTTGTACCCCAGATCGGATGCCCATTTGCACATCCCGTCCAGGGAATTGAAAGGAGCCTTATCATCTACAAACTGTGCCAAAAAAACGGCGGGGCCTTGAATTGTTTTCATCATAAAATATCATTTAATTTTTTAGGTCGATGGTGGCAAAAACAAAAAAATCTGCTAATAAGTCCTATATTTAGGCCGTACAAGCATCTGCGTTCCCTGTTTTTAACTCACGTCATAAATATAGGGAATACCTTATGAAAATGATAAAAAATAGCAAATGAATCAGGACAACAGCTATGACGCCATTGTGGTGGGCACGGGCATTAGCGGTGGTTGGGCCGCCAAGGAACTCTGCGAAAAGGGATTGAAGACCTTGGTACTGGAACGCGGGCCCATGGTAAAGCACATACAGGACTACAAAACAATGAACGACGACCCCTGGGACTACCCCCTCAAAGGGGAACTGTCCAAAGAAGACAAAAAGAAATATCACGTTCAGTCCCGTGTAGGCTGGGCACCCAAGGAAGATGCAAAGCACTTTTTTGTGAACGACCTGGAACACCCCTATGTGGAAACCAAAAGATTTGACTGGATCCGGGGCTACCAGGTGGGGGGGCGCTCCCTGACCTGGGGAAGGCAAAGCTACCGATGGAGCGACCTTGATTTTGAGGCCAACAAGAAAGAGGACATTGGGGTGGACTGGCCCGTGCGCTACAAGGACATTGCGCCTTGGTACGATAAGGTGGAAGAGTACATTGGCGTCAGTGGCCAAAACCTGGGCCTTGCCCAATTGCCCGATGGTAAATTTCAGCCCCCCATGGAGCTGAACTGCGTGGAAAAGGCCTTCCAGGAAAGCATCTCCAAAGAATTCAATGACGGCCGTCTGGTCACCATTGGCCGTACGGCCCACATCACGGATCCCAACGCCAATTTTGAGGGCAGGGGGGTGTGCCAGTACCGCAACAGATGCCGGCGCGGATGCCCCTTTGGTGGATACTTCAGCAGCAACTCCACCACCCTACCGGCCGCAGAGCGCACGGGCAACATGACCCTCAGGGCCAACAGCATTGTACATGAGGTGATCTATGACGAAAAGACAAAAAAGGCCACCGGTGTGCGGGTTGTGGACCGTGAAACCAAGGAGCGTTTGGAATTCACGGCCAAGACCATCTTCCTCTGCGCCTCTGCCATGGCCTCGGTGGGCATTCTGCTGCAGTCAAAATCCAAACGGTTTCCCAACGGTCTGGGAAATGATTCCGATGCCCTGGGCCGCGGCATTATGGACCACCATTACAAACTGGGCGCCACGGCCAAAGTCCCGGGCCATTTGGACAAGTACTATAAAGGCCGAAGGCCCAACGGCTTCTATATTCCACGTTTTGTGAACCTGGACGAAAGTACCAAGAGGGAAGGCTACCTGCGCGGATTTGGCTATCAGGGCACGGCGAGCCGTGGCGACTGGAGTGAGAGCGTCGCAGAACTGGGTTATGGAAAAGACCTAAAAGAAAGCGTTTTAAAGCCTGGAAAATGGAGCATTGGTGTCACCGGGTTTGGGGAGTTCCTGCCCTACGATGACAACCGGGTTACCCTTAGCCCCACCGAAAAAGATCAGTGGGGCCTGCCACAATTGGCCTTTGACGTGGAGTTCAAGGAGAATGAGTACCGGATGCGGGAAGACATCAAAAAGGAGATCGTGGCCATGTTCAAAAAGGCCGGCTTCACCGATGTGCAGCCCTACGAAGAATCCAGCGGTCCGGGACTGGGCATCCACGAAATGGGCGGTGCCCGTATGGGGCATTCCGCTAGAACATCGATCGTGAACAAACACAACCAATTGCATTTGGTGCCCAATGTCTATGTTACGGACGGGGCCTTTATGAGCTCTTCCAGCTGCGTGAACCCTTCCCTGACCTATATGGCCTTCACCGCTAGGGCCGCCGCCCATGCCGCGGAACAGTTAAAAAAGGGAACCTTTGGTTGATGGCACCAACATACGGAACAAACCCCGTTCCTTCCCTTGGCACTGTGGCCATGCGGAAGCACATTTAAACAAACACCTTTATGAACAACCCATCTGCCCGCAAAATGTGGGATGCCTTTTTAACCCAGCACAGCGGCAAAGCCCAGACCAGCGACCCGGACATACTCTGTTTTTGCGACAACAAGGAAGATAGCGACCGTTGCGCCCAACTGGTGAAACAAGGCAAAAAGACGGCCACCTCCTATTCCCTGTTGGGTCTTCAATATCGTGAAGCGCCCTTGCCAAAAAAAGGGGCCTACAAAGTGGTTACGAATTGGGAGGGCGAGGCCCAGTGCATCATTGAGACCACCTCGGTGGCCCTGAAGCCCTATTTTGCCATTGATGAGGAACATGCCAAGGGCGAAGGAATGGAGGGTGACGCCCTGGCCACTTGGAAAAGGGAACATTGGGATCATTTTACCCGGGAACTGGAGCCCTATGGCCGCGTGCCCAGGGAAAGCATGATCGTGGTCTGTGTAAATTTCCGTGTCGTATATCCTGTCCGTTGATGCCGCCAGGTTTTTGGGACCAGGGACACAGCTACTGTCCAGCTTTGGCAATGCTGCATCCACAAAGCTTTTAATGGGCCCCAGAAAGGAAGCACCCTCCCTGACGGGATGGCATAGGGTACTGTGAATGTTCCTGCGGCGTACCCTTAAAGTCACTGAAAAGGGCGCGTACGCGCCCTTTTTGTTTGATAATTGGATTCTAATTTTGCATCAATCTTCCAAGGCCACCCAAGTGTTTCCGTCCTTGTGCGACCTTACGGTGGCCTCTATGAAATCCATCCCCCGGACCCCATCGGTCATGGTAGGGAATTCGCCATCGTTGTACTTTTCTCCCCGAATGGCCCGGGCCGCGCCCAGGTAGATATTGGCCATGGAATCAAAAATGCCCTCGGGGTGCCCTGGGGGCAGTTTGGTTCCGTCCAGGGACAGCTCCGAATTGTAGGCATGGCCGGGCTTGTAGATCTGTGTGGGCTCGGTATCGCTCATCTTGTATAGGAAGTTGGGGCGTTCCTGCTCCCATCTAAAAGCTCCTTTTTCCCCATAAATGGAAATGGCCAGGCCGTTTTCCTCTCCGGTGGCCACCTGGCTTCCCCTGATCACTCCCTTTACGTGCTCATCCATACGGATCAGCACGGTGCCGTCCACATCCATTTGGTTGTCATTGTAGAGATAGTTGAAATCGCACAATAGGGATTTTACCTTGAGGCCGGTGGTATATTCCACCATGTTGAAGGCATGCACCCCAATATCCCCCATACAACTGCTTATGCCCGCCTTTTCCGGGTCTAGCCTCCAAACAGAGTTGCGCTTTTCCTTGTCATGGATAATGGTGTTGATCCACCCCTGGTAGTAACGGGCATCCACTTTATGTATTTTTCCCAGAGCCCCGTCCTTTATCATTTCCCGCATCTGGCGCACCATGGGGTAGCCGGTGTAGGTATGGGTCAGGGCAAAGACCTTTCCGGATTTCCTTTGGGCCTCTTGCAAGATCTTGGCCTCTTTGAGCGTGGTGGTCATGGGTTTTTCACAAATGACGTGAAAACCGTTGTCCAACAATTTTTTGGCCATGGGGAAATGCAAAAAATTTGGGGTGAGCACCGAACATACTTGCATCCGCTCATTTTCCGGTAATTTCAACTCCTCCTCTACCAAGGTATCAAAATCCTTGTAGATCCTGTTCAGCGGAATGTCTATCTCCCGGGCAAAGGCCCTGCTCTGCTCTATGTCCGGGTTAAAAACGGCCCCCACAATGGCGTAATTGTCATTGATGTGGGCGGCCACCCTGTGCAGCACTCCTATGAGGGAATCTCCCCCACCTCCCAATATTCCCAAACGTATTTTTTCTGGCATATTTTCTGCGAATTTATGTTGATGTAGTTTTCTCTGAATTTATAAACTGCCCTAAAATAACAAAAATAACTAAGATGATGTGTAGCTTATTTTTTCTGACCTGAAGAAGAGGGCAAAAAGGGCCATGACCCCAAAAGCGAAGCCGGCGGGGTACCACCAAATGGACTCCCAGTCATACGTGCCATCGGTGAATTGATACGCCGTGCATATCTGGCCCGCGGTCCAAAAACCAATGAGCATGCCCACCCCGTAGGTGGCCAACGTGATCAAGCCCTGAGCCGCACTCTTGAACTTGGCGCCCGCCTTGCTGTCCGTGTATATCTGGCCAGAAACAAAGAAAAAATCATAACAGATGCCGTGCAGGGCAATGCCAAGAAGGAGCATAAAACTGTATTGGCCAACATCTCCATAAGCGAACAAGAGATAGCGCACGGCCCAAGCGAGCATGGCCACGATAATGGTGGCCTTAAACCCGAACCTGGTAAAAAAGTAGGGCAAGAGCAACATAAAGCCAATTTCTGACACCTGGCCCAGGGTCATTTTTCCAGTGGCATTCTCCATACCGATTTCCACCAGAAACGGATTGGCGTTTTGGTAATAGAAGGCCAAGGGTATGCAAATAAATATGGAGGCCACAAAGAATATGAGAAAATTTCTGTCCTTCAACAACTTTAGGGCGTCCAGGCCCAGAATCTGGGACAGATAAAGCTTGCTGTCGTCCTTGGCACCGGGCGGGGTCTTGGGCAGCGTAAAACTGAACAGCCCCAATACCAGGGAGGCCACGGCGGTCATGAGAAAGGTGTTGCGGAGCTGGCCGGCCGCAATGGCGGCATCGGAATCCCAGTGGAAGACAAAACTTATGAGCAACCCAGAGACCACCCATCCCAAGGTGCCAAAAACACGGACCAGGGCAAACTCCTTCGCAGGATTTTTCATCTGGGCAAAGGAAATGGAATTCACCAGGGCCAAGGTGGGCATGTACAAAATCATGTAGCCCAGTACAAAAGGGTAGAATCCGGCAAAATCGGTTGCCGTGAACATAAAGTACATCAGCAGGGCGCCGCCCAGGTGCAAGAGTCCCAAAATGCGCTCGGCATTGAAATAGCGATCTGCGATGAGGCCAATGATGAAAGGGGCTATGATGGCCCCCCAAGACTGGGTGGAAAAGGCCGTGGCGACCTGCCCTCCGGAGGCATTGATGGTGGTGCCGAGAAAAGTGCCCAAGGTAACGAACCAAGCGCCCCAAATGAAGAACTCCAAGAACATCATGGCGCACAACTGTATCCTGGTCACGGCCTTCATACTTCCTATCTTTTATATATGGCGTAATCCAAAAACGGTACCTCCAGCCCCTTGTCCACAAAATCCACAGCGATCTGGCCGCGATAATAGGTGGCCTGGTTAATGATTTGGAACAGCATTTCCTTTAGGGTGTTGGTAAACAGTCTTCCCTGTGAGTTCTCGTAATCCACCCTGACATCAAAATGGTCCGCATTGGTGGTGATCTCAAAAGAGGTGCGCTGGTTCTCATAGTGTACGCCTTCCCAGTCCATGGTTGCGTGACGGTGGTCCAGCCCATAATCGGCCTTTTTTCCAAGAATCCTGGAGTTCCAATTGTGGTGGGCGCAGAGCAGTTCGGAAAAAAGCACTTCCGTACGTTCAGAGGGAACGGCAACGTTTACGCAGTGTTCAATGATCTTTTTATTGCAATAGAAGTTATAGTCGAACAGCTCGTTGAAAAAGGGTTTCATGGTTGGTGGTCATTGGTGGTTATTTCACTTCTTTGCTCGCCTTGAGCAATAAATCCCTGGTGGCCTTGATTCCGGCTTCCTCGCCGAGTTCGCTGCCCTCGTACTCCACGCCTATGTATCCGGTGTAACCGGCATCTTTGACCAGTTGCAACATCCTCACATAATCAATGCCGGTGTCATTGCCCTGGGCGTCAAAATCATTGCTCTTGGCACTAACGGCCTTGGCGTGGGGCATCAATTCCTCAACCCCCTTGTACTTGTCGTACATTTCGGCACAGCCGTTCTCGCTTCTTTCAATACAGAAATTGCCAAAATCGGGGAGGGTGCCCACATTGTCCATGTTGGTCATCTCCATCACCTCGGCATGCAGGGCCCCGTTGCTGGACAGCCCCCCGTGGTTTTCCACCAAGATGTTGATGTTCTTTCCCTTGGCGTAGGTGGCGAGCTTGGTGAGCCCATCCACGGAACTTTTCTTCCACACCTCGGGGTCATTGCTGCCATAGAGGTTTACGCGTATGGCATGGCAGCCCATGGCGGCGGCGGCATCTACCCATTTCTTATGCTTTTCCACCGTTTCATTGCGCTCTGCTTCATCCGTGGCGGCGAGATGGCCTTGTCCATCCACCATGATGAGCAAGTTCTTCATCCCGTGCTTTTGGGCCTCGGCATTGCTCTTGGCCACAAAGGCCGCCATGGCTTCCTCCGAATAATTGGCATCGGACAGTTCGGGATTATAGAGCTGGCTCACATACTCCAGACCGGTAAAGCCCCACTCCTTGGCTTTTTGGGCAAAGGCATAGGGATCCAGACCATCGTTGCGAATCATTCTGTGCATGGACCACTGGGCCAGGGATAGCTCAAAAAAGGGTTGGGCCTGCACTTCCTCGGCTACTTCTTCTTTCATTTCCTCCTTGTTTTCTTTTTTGGCCTCCTTGCAGGAATACGCTCCCGAAAGGGTCACGACAAGGGCAAGGGCAAGCATTTTCTTCAAACCTTTCACATTCTTCATAATGGGCATTTTTTTCATGATAAAATTAGGATTTCAGTTCCAAAAGATTTTTTAAGGCAACGGCCTTGCGCAGCACAATACAGGCACCTATGCCATTTCTGATAATGGCAAAGCCAGAACAAGAATAAGAATTAAATGTATATAATTAATTGAATATTTAATAAATTTAGGGCTTAATCCATTTAAATGAACAAGTTTTATTACAACGAAGAACAGGAATCTTACGATGCCATTGTGGTGGGCACGGGTATCAGCGGCGGATGGGCAGCCAAGGAACTATGTGAAAACGGCCTGAAAACCTTGGTCTTGGAACGGGGAAGGATGGTTAGGCACATTGATGACTATGAGACCGCCAACAAAGACCCTTGGGATTTTCCCAATGCGGGGCAGACCACCAAGGAGATCTTGGAAAAACAACCCAAACAGAGCCGAACCGGATACACGACCAGGCAAGCGAGCCACATGTGGTTTGTGAACGATCTGGAACACCCCTACAACGAGACCAAACGTTTTGACTGGATGCGCGGTTACCATTTGGGGGGGAGATCGCTGCAATGGGGCAGGCACAGTTACCGCTGGAGCCCCATGGACTTTGAAGCCAACCAAAAGGAAGGCATTGCGGTGGACTGGCCCGTGCGCTACAAGGACATTGCCCCCTGGTACGATAAGGTGGAAACCTTTATTGGCATCAGCGGTGAGGCCCTGGGCCTGCCCCAATTGCCCGATAGCCAATTTTTGCCCATGCTGGAACTGAACTGTTTGGAGCAGCATTTTCGGGAGAAGGTGGCCGAAACGTTTGATGGCCGGGTGGTGACCGCCGGCCGGGTGGCCCACCTCACCGGGGACAAGAAATTCGATGGACGGAGCAAATGCCAGTTCAGGAACCGCTGCATCCGCGGATGTCCATTTGGCGCTTACTTTAGCAGCCTGTCCTCTACCCTGCCGGCCGCAGAGGCCACAGGAAACATGACCCTGAGACCGGATTCCATTGTGCACGAGGTCATGTACGACCCCGACACCAAGAAAGCCACGGGCGTAAGGGTCATAGATCGTTTAACCAAGGAAAAGTACGAGTTCAAGGCCAAGGTCATCTTCTTGTGCGCCTCGGCCATTGCCTCCACCTCCATCTTGATGCAGTCCAAATCCGATCGTTTCCCCAACGGTATGGGCAACGAATCCGATCAATTGGGCCGCAACATCATGGACCACCACCTAGGCGTGGGCGCCTCCGGGAAGTATGATGGATTTGAAGACAAATACTACAAAGGCCGGAAACCTGCGGGGATTTACATCCCCAGGTTCCGCAACCTTGGCGGAAAGAGCGACCGCTCCGAATATGTGCGCGGCTTTGGCTACCAAGGCGGCGCCTCCCGGGGGAACTGGGAAGACACCGTGGCCGAACTGGCCTATGGCGCCAACCTCAAGGAAGCCGTGCTAAAACCAGGCGGCTGGCGTTTTGGCATGACCGGTTTTGGCGAGGTGCTCCCCTATGAGGAAAACCGCTTTACCCTGGATTATGACAATTTGGACCAATGGGGACTGCCCACGGTGACCTTTGATGCGGAATTCCAGGAAAATGAGTGGAAGATGCGGGAAGACATGAAACAATCTGCCGTGGACATGCTCGAAGCCGCGGGAATGAGGGATGTAACCCCCTATGACAACCCCGGGGCCCTTGGGCTGGGCATTCACGAAATGGGCACCGCCCGCATGGGCCGTGACCGGAAAACCTCCGTGGTAAACGGACACAATGCCCTGCACGACGTTCCCAATGTCTATGTCACCGATGGTTCCTTCATGACCTCCTCCAGTTGTGTTAACCCATCGCTAACCTATATGGCCTTCACCGCAAGGGCGGCAAACCACGCCGTAAACGAACTTAAAAAAGGAAACATCTAATGGAAAGAAGAAAAGCACTCAAAAATATGGGACTGGCCTTGGGCTATACCGTGACCACACCCACCCTTTTGGGCCTGGTACAAAGTTGTAAAAACGAGCCGGCCATGACCTGGACACCCACATTCTTTACCCAAGACGAGGCTGGGGCCCTGAGCAAACTGGTGGACATTATCCTGCCCAAAACGGACACCCCTTCTGCCACCGAGGTAAAGGCAGACGTGTTCATTGACCGTTTTGCAAATGAGGTCATGGAGGCCCAACAACAGGAATTTGTGAAAATGTCCATGGGAAAATTCCTGGACAAGGCGCTGAAAGACAGTGGCAAGACCGCCATCGCAGACCTTAGCCCGGAAGATCTGGAACCCGTCCTGGCCGCGGCCCTAAAGATCAGCCAGGAATACTCCGCACTGCTTATGGACCAAGTGACCACCTACAATGAGGCCAAGGCCGCCGGAGAAGCGGCGACGCTGGAAGACGGTGCCTCCCGGCACGCTTTTGCCAACAACCTGCGCGGATTGGCCATATGGGGATACAAAGCCTCCGAATACGTTGGGGAAGAAGTTCTGGCCTATTTGCCCGTGCCAGGGGAGTACATTGCCTGCGCGGACGCCGAAACACTGACTCAGGGAAAGGCCTGGTCCCTATAAACACAACGTATGAAAAGAAGAAGCTTTATACAAAAAACGGCCCTTAGCGGCGGAGCGTTAACCCTTGGCGGCGCCATGGCAAACGCCAACGCGCCGGCCCGCCCAAAAGAAAAACACGCCTTTAACCTGAAATATGCCCCGCACTTGGGAATGTTCCAAAATTTGGCCGGTAAAGATCCCTTGGATCAGCTCCATTTTATGGCCGATCAAGGTTTCACCGCCTACGAGGACAACGGCATGGCCAAGCGCGAGGTGACCTTACAGGAAAAAATGGCCAAAACCATGACCGATCGGGGTTTGGAAATGGGTGTTTTTGTAGCGCATAACATCCACTGGAAAGAACCCAACCTGGCCTCCGGCGACCTGGACAAGCGCCAAGAGTTCCTAAACGAGATCAAGGCCTCGGTGGAAGTGGCCAAACGCACCAACGCCACCTGGATGACGGTGGTGCCGGGCCATTTGGACCTACGGCAGAACATGGGCCACCAAACCGCCCACGTCATAGAATCGCTGAAACAGGCCTCGGCCATTTTGGAACCCCATAACCTGGTAATGGTACTGGAACCCCTGAACTTTAGAAACCATCCCGGCCTTTTCCTGACCGAATCGCCACAAGCCTACAGCATCTGCAAAGCGGTGGACTCCCCCGCCTGCAAGATTCTTTTTGACATTTACCACCAACAAATCCAAGAGGGCAACCTGATACCCAATATGGAGGCTTGTTGGGACGAAATAGGCTACATACAGATCGGGGACAACCCGGGTAGAAAAGAACCCACCACCGGCGAAATAAACTATAAAAACGTCTTTAAGTTCATCTACGACAAAGGATTTAAGGGGATTCTTGGCATGGAACACGGAAATTCCAGACCGGACAAGGCCGGCGAGCAGGCCGTTATTGATGCCTACAAAGAGGTTGACAATTTTTTGTGACGCCAGAATATTATTTAATAAGACAATATGTTGTAGGTTACCGTGCATTTCATCGAAAAAAATGACATTTTTCGATGAGATGCACTTGGGCAATGCACCCAGATCAAGTTCTTCTTCGTTTCTTTGGGTATGACCCCATATCTTTACCTACTTATTGGCTATGTCTGCCTCCTGTGCCTGTCCAAGGGCGCATATCATTACCAACGAACGTACGGACAGGACTCCTCCAAACGAAAAGAAGTCCTGCGCATCCCATACGCCATACATAAATTAAAGGCTTCATATCTTTTTAACAGTTTTTATAAGCTTTTTCCAAAAGTGATGCGATCCGTTTAAACCGTTACTGCGTATATATGGTGAACTAAGACGTTTCCCCAATGGACAAACATCTTCTTTTTTTGGTTCTTTATGCACTGGCCCTGATCTTGACCAAGGTAATGAAGCCCTACATCCTTAAAGATCGCGTAGGCTAGAAAACAGCCCCGTGCACCGGGAAGACCGCCCCTGCCCCACGAACAAAAGCCGACCTTGCCCCACTTCGGTTTAGGCCACAACACGGCCATTTTCGTTATACTTTCTGAATGCGAACCGAGATTATCCTTCTGCGGTTTATGCCCATCCCCCCAAAACAAGCATGCTGGACATCTAAAAAAAACCTAGGTTGGCCCGGTGCCCCAACACGACCTTGTGGCCCCTATTATCAAAAGAAAAAAAAGAATTGGAAAGAAGGACGCCTTGTACAGACTTTTTTGGCCCATAATGGGCCATACGGCCCTTGCCTTTTGAAAAAAAAGTGCGATCCTTGAAGCGCTGCACGGCAATGAATTGCCCGTCGTTTTCCAATTTAGGTAGTTCCCCCGAAACCTTAAGATTGGACAAACAGTTTTTACACTGCTTTTTTTAGACCTGTGCAACGCTACGTGGACCTCGGGAAACCCCAACATCCGGACCGCACCTGTTTACTTTGGTTGGTTATTTGTATGGCTTGCCCAAACACAAAACCCATTTTAAGGGTTGGAAAATACCTTGCCACCCTTGGTTGTTTGTAAGGCCACGGATTCATTTTCCGCCATGGGGCCATCACTTTCCGCCACAACGTACAGCATCACCATGACCAGCAACACCAAAAACATTAGAATACATTTTTTCATCGCTCCCGTTTATCCCACGTTTTAAATGGCCGTGCAAGATGGTATCCCAAGAATGCCGACCCGTTATAATGGCGGGGTTCCCCGGGCATTCCATCCTCCCCAAAACATGGATTAAAAATAGGGGATGTGATCAAGCCATCCCCATGTTTTTGTATAACAGGTGGATTTTACTGTATGGATGGCATCTGGGCAAGGGACCGAAACTCCCATAATGGGAGCCAGGTGCAAAAATGCTGCCGTGCACGCCCACCCGGCCGGGCACAGCCCGCACACCGGACCGTCCCGGCCGTTCCCTGTCCGTACCCTTTCGTTGTCTTTTATCCCGCCCCCAAAACGGTAGCGCCATGCCCGAGCGCGTTTTGCCCATTTTGCACAGCCATAAAGGATAGGTGACCAACCATACCATTTTTGCTTCCATCAACACAAATAAAAAAGCAACCCACCAACATAACTGCTATTTTTAGTAATTTAACGTATATTCAAGGTTATGATAAACGCCGTGATCGTGGACGATGAAGAAAAGGCCATACAGAGCCTTTCCTGGGAACTCACCAATTTCAGTGGGGAGATCAAGGTGTCTGCCTCCTTTACCGATCCCTTGGAAGCCTTGGCCCATTTGGACAAAAACACCCCGGACTGCCTTTTTTTGGACATTGAAATGCCCACTATGGACGGCTTCCAGTTCATAAAGAAGTTGACGAACAAAAATTTTCCGGTGGTGATCACCACCGCCTACAACCAATATGCCATCCAAGCCTTGAAAAACGAGGCCATAGACTACCTGCTGAAACCCATAGACACGGACGATCTCCAGGACACCATTGCAAAAATCAAAAAATACAACCAGAGAAACTTCACGGCCGAAAAGCTTGAACGCATCCTATTGAATTTCAACGCCCGGTCCACCAACAAAAAGATAACCCTGAGCACGGACGGCAAACTGCTCTTTTTGCAGGGGGATGACATCCTATACGCCGCATCTGACGGAAACTACAGCACCATCTTCCTTTCGGACGGACAGAAGATAGTCCTGACCAAGAAGTTGAAGGAAGTAGGCGCACTACTGCCCACAGACTCGTTTTTCAGGATCCACAATTCCTACATCATCAACCTGAACAAGATCAAGGAATTTCTTAAAACAGATGGTTATGTGGTGCTCAGCTCCAACCATAAAATTCCGGTATCCAGACAAAAAAAATCAGATTTTCTGGATCTCATCTAAGCGCATGACCCAGTTGCCCAGCTCTTTAACACCAACCATGACCAGGGTCACTGCACCCCTGCCCCGAAGACTGGGCACTTTTTTGCTGAGTCTGTTCTGGGCCGTTCTTGGCCTTTCGCAGGACGCCTCCCCACAGCTCTTGGCGCAAATGGACAGTCTTGTGCTTGCCGCACCCCGCACCTACGCGGAGATCGATCTGGTGCTGCGCCCCATAAGGAAAGACACCGCCCTTCTCAACACCTTCATCTCCAAGGCCAAGGCAAGTGGGTACCTGGACGGCCTGGCCTACGCCCTGAACCAAAAAGGAAGGGTGTACCGCGGCGTCTCCGAATATACCGAGGCCCTGTCCCTGTTCCAGGAAGCCCACCGCACCGCCATCCAGGCCAAGAATGTGGAATTTGAAATATACGGCCTAAACATGATGAGTGTGGTCTTTAGGCGCACCGAGGCCATAAAATCTGCCCTGGACTACAGCCAAGAGGCCCTGGAACTGGCAGAGGCCATCCCCGAGCCCTCCACGGGAATCAAGCGCAGCATGAACGTTTCCCTGAACAGCATTGCCAACATCTACAAACTCTTGGAGCAATACGACCTGGCCATTGAAAAATACAGGGAATCCATTGCCCTGGACCAAGAACTGAACAACAAGCTGGGGCTGGCCATTAACCACCAGAACCTGGGGGAATGCTACGAGGCGCAGGGGCTTCTGGACGAAGCCC
This sequence comes from Maribacter aquimarinus, assembly GCF_047345505.1. Lineage (NCBI taxonomy): Bacteria > Pseudomonadati > Bacteroidota > Flavobacteriia > Flavobacteriales > Flavobacteriaceae > Maribacter > Maribacter aquimarinus. The sequence goes on from NZ_JBLFEO010000005.1 coordinate 159,777, forward strand.
TGGAGAACTATGACCAATCCTTGGCCTTTAACGAGCAGATAGACTCTGAAAAGGGAAGGGTGATCTGCTACTACAGCATTGCCCACGTGTACGTGCACCAAGGGCGCACCCAAGAAGCCCTTTCGCTCTTGCGCACCAGCCTGGAAAAGGCCAAAACCCTGGGAGACCAGAAGATCATGGCCACCGTGCTCACCAATCTGGGCTGGACCTACCTGAACATAGGGGAGTATGCCCAAGCGGAAGCAGAGCTCACCAAGGCACTGGAGCTCTCCAAGACCTATCATTTTCCCTCTGAAATGGCCGAGGCCAACAAATTTTTGTCGGAACTCTGGATCAAGCAAGACAATTACCAAAAGGGGATGGCCTTTTACAAGGAGTACAAGAATTTTGAAGAAGAGACCAACAACAACCTGAACCTGCGCTACGTAAACGATATGATCCAGCGCTACGAATCCGAAAAACGGGCGAGCCAAATAGAAAGACTGGCCCAGGAAAACGAGTCGGTACGGCAAAGGCTGCGCAAAAACCAGACCATGCTGCTGGTCTCTGGCATAGGGATCCTGCTCATAGCGGGCATTCTCTACATTCTGTACCGCCAGTACCAATTGAACAGCGAAAAGAAATTGCTCACCTTGGAGCAGACCATGCTCCGCAGCCAAATGAACCCACACTTCCTCTTTAACTCCCTGAACTCCATTAAGCTCTACATCATAAACAACGAGCAAAAAAATGCCGTGCACTACCTGAACAAATTCTCCAAGCTGGTGCGCAAGATCCTGGAAGCCTCGTCCCAGCGCGAGATCTCCCTGGCCGAGGAACTGGAGACCATTGCCCTTTACATGAACATTGAGAACATCAGGTTCAACGATGAGATCAATTTTACCATAACCGTGGACGATGCCATTGATGTGCACCAGATAAAGATCCCCTCCCTGATCTTGCAGCCCTTTTTGGAAAATGCCCTCTGGCACGGCCTGTCTTCCAAGGAAGGGGAAAAACGGATCGCCCTGGTGGTGGAACCCGGGGAAAAGGGATTCATAAACATTGGCATCACGGACAACGGCGTGGGCAGGGACCAAGCGGAGCGAATCAAGCAGAACAAGGTGTTGAAAAGAAAATCTGTGGGGATAGACATCACCAAAGAACGCTTGGCCAATTTTTCCAAGGATTTTTTAAACTCCTTTGCCGTGGAGATCATTGACCTGTACGATGGCAACAACGCCCCTGAGGGCACCAGGATCGTGCTTCACATCCCTATTGAGTAAGGTGTTCCCCGGCCGCCGTCTCCAGTTCTTGGTACCATTCCGCACCAAACTTGCGGATCAGGGCCTCCTTTACAAAACGGTACACCGGCACCTGCAGCGCTGCCCCCAGACCACAGGCGGGGTCACAGATCTGCCATTTGTGGTAATTGACGGCCGTTAGTTCCGTGTATTCCTTGATGCGCACGGGGTACAGATGGCAGGAAACGGGCTTTTTCCAAGAAATGGCCCCCTGGTTGTACGCCTCCTCTATACCGCACTTGGCCACGGCACCATCAAAAACCACATAGGCACATTCACTGCCGTTCACCAAGGGGGTTTCCCATTCGCCGTCTTCCCCCTTTACAAAAGCGCCCTTATCTTCTATCACGGCAATGCCCTCTTGCCTCAAAAACGGCTTTACCTTATGGTAAATGTCCACCAAGATCTCCGTCTCCCCCTCTTCCAAGGGGGCACCGGCGTCACCGTCCACACAACAGGCCCCTTTGCAGGCGCTGAGGTTGCAGACAAAATCGTTCTCAATGATCTCCTCGGACACAATGGCCTTTCCTATTTGAAACATCCCTCCTTCATTGTGGTTACGGGGCGCAAGATACCTATTTTACAACATCTGAAGGACTTATTTTAAGCCCGTAACATCCAAGGGCGGGAATATAACCGTAGATTTGCAAAAATTTTTTTTGGAATGACCTTAAATTTCAACATTCGGGAAATTGCCACGGCCGGTATGGTGCTCTTTGCGGTGATCGATATCTTGGGCAGTTTGCCCATTATCATTGGGCTTAGAAAAAAGGTGGGGCACATACAGTCAGAGAAGGCCTCCATTGTGGCGGCGTTTATCATGGTGGCCTTTCTTTTCTTGGGTGATGAGCTGCTGAAACTCATTGGCATAGACGTAAACTCCTTTGCCGTGGCCGGGGCCTTTGTCATCTTCTTTTTGGCCATTGAGATGATCCTGGGCATTACCCTCTACCGGGACGAGGAGCCCGAAACCGCTTCCATTGTGCCCATTGCCTTTCCGCTCATTGCCGGTGCCGGGACCCTGACCACCCTTTTGGCTATGCGGGCGGAGTACCATGTGGAGAACATCATCGTGGCCATTGTGATCAACATCATTTTTGTCTTTGTGGTGCTCAAATCGTCCGCCAGGCTGGAGCGCCGGTTGGGCAAGAACGGGGTGAACATTATCCGTAAGATCTTTGGGGTAATTTTGCTGGCCATTGCCGTTAAATTGTTCGCCGCGAACATCAATGCCCTTTTTAACCATTGAAAAAGGGCGTATTTTTACAAAAAAAGCGGTGATGATGAACAGAACACTCTCCCTTATTTTGTTGGTACTGGCCCTGGGGCTGATCGTTTACAATGTAACCCTGATCAATTTTTCCAACCCACTGGAGGGCAATAGCATCATTGCCATTATTGGCGTGGTGGCCTCGCTCTGCGCCATTGTCCTGATCTTGATCTACAACGCCAGTAAAAAGGTAGAGAAAAAACTGGAAGGGGAAGACTGAGGGAAATTCGCAAGAAAAAGCCCGATACCGAAAGCCTGTACCAGTAACCCAAAAAAATCAGTGTTTTCGGTGCCCACCTAGTGTTAAGCTAAGCCACATCTAGGTGTATCCAGCTTTGTAAATCAAAGTGGCACGGCCCTAAACTCAGTAATTTTTTTGGTACACCTTGCCGCTTTCCAAAAATTCCGTCCTTTCACCCGAATCAACCAAAAACTTGGTTTTTATGGTTTCTCTCCCGTCTATGTTTTGTTTGTAGACCACCAAATGCAAATGAGGCCCCGAGCTATAACCCACGTTACCGCTATAACCGATCAACGCCCCTTTTTGCACCTTGTCTCCCTTTTTTACCTTGGAACCGTCCTTTTTTATGTGGACGTACTCCCCGAAAGTGCCATCTTCATGGTATATGCGAATGTAATTATTGAACTTCTCGCATATTTTCACCGCACAGTTGATATCATTTTCCTCCACCACACTGACCACCACACCTTCCCTTACGGCCATAATGGGTGTGCCTATGGGCATTGCAAAGTCCAGTGCATTTTCATTTTGGTGCGAGAACGTTCCGTTGTAGCCTTGAACCACCTTAAAGCGTTCTGAAGAACCGTAGGGAAGACCGTACGCATACGCCTCATCATATTTCCTTACGTTGCTTTTTCCGTAATTGGCAATGAACGTATATGAAAACCCATAAGGGAAATTGGGCTGCTCTACCTCTAAATTGGCTATACGTATTTTTCGATTTGCCCTTACCGTGTAGAGGCGATTGTTACCCCCCACCACCCTTAAATTGTTTGTGCTGAAATCCACTTTTACCATTACCGGACAAACCTCCTTGTTTTCCGCATAAACCGTGTAGCCCTTTTCAGATTTGGCATAGGTTATCTCCACATTGGGTTGGGCATTTGCCAAAAGACAAAAGAACCCTACGATCGCAAAACAAATGGTTTTTGCCACTTCTTAAAATCTAATGGTTTCAAGGTATCCTGGTTCACCTGCGTATGGGCCAATAAAGATCGGTCGCCGATCTGCTGAATCCATTGCACAGGGTACTTAAAAATTTTCCCTCTTGTTCTTCATAAAGGCATATGGTTTCAAAGATATACATATTGCCTAAAACACTGAAAACAGGGCTTTTTCCGTCCCTGTTGATTGATTCTTTACTTTTTTTTATCTGATCTGGCAACAACTTCATCTATGGGAAGCAACGCTACATTTGTGATATCATCAGGATTTACCATATTGCCATCCCCGATAGCTTTAAAATGTTCTTTACCCATTAAGAAATTTGCAACCTTCAATTACTTTTGATCAGATCAAAAGTTCCTTCCTTGCCCTTTAGGGTCATACCGGTATCCTTGAACTCCAAAATACCATAGCGCAGTGTTTGATGCTTAAGAGCCTTTGGGTGCCCAAATCCCTGAATGGTGGATTTATTCATAAAAACATCGATTAGATAATTGGCGTCAGCATTTAAATATAGCGTCTGCTTGGCCCAGAATTCCCCGTCTATATCAATTTCGACCATATCTTTTTTGGCACCTTTTGGAAATTTCAACGTGGCAGCCCCCTGCTCATTGGATTCCGTGGATTGGTTGCCCGGTGAGGAATAGACGGTGATGTTGTAAAGTGGTTCTTTGTCGAAGCTATAAATATGTAAACAGACCTCCACGGAATCCTTGGAATTGTAATACTTCTTTGCCCTGAAATAGCTCTCTTGTGGCAATTTGGTTAGATCGTACCGTAAGATCAAGCTATCCTTACTTAATTCGTAGTGGCCTTTACCATATTGACTATCTCCTAAATCTGCTCCCGCACGATATTCAAAAACGCCGTTCTCTTTAAAAACAAACTGTTCGTAGCCAAAAATAATTGGTGTCGAATATGTTCCCTGAATTTTATGCTGACAAAATGACTTTGATGCAAAAAATAAAAATAGAACCAAATAGATATTAATTGCACTTCGTTCCATACGCATCTTTACTTCCCCTGTACTCATTAAAAACTATATTTGCAATGGCCTGCCTATCTTTTGAATTTGCGACCAATTCCTTAAAAGTATCTGTTTCAGAAGTAATCATTCCAGTATTTTTATTGATTGTGAACAGTCCGCCCCAAGCCATAGATTGATAATAGTCCCATCCCAAATTACCTCCCGTTGTATCGTTGCCCATTGAATAAAATGAGGCCAAGTTTACTTTCTGGGTTTTGCGAACGGCAAAAGTTTGGATGACTTCACCAACTAATAATCTACCCACCAAACCCTTGTGCGTTTATAATTTTTGTTGCCTATTTTTTCTATTACATAGATTTTTTCAAAAATCTCATTTTTACTTTCGATTATCTGAATCCTTTGTTTTTTTATTCTTTCGGATAAAATTGAATCGCTCATTTTTTTTCCTTCCTCCCATAATTGTCGCACCGATGTAAATGTGATTTTAGATATTTTACATTTAGAAATTGTATCTATTTCATTGAATCTATTTATCCAAAATAGATTTTCACCTATTTTATAATAGCTTGATTTATCGATATCCATTACAATAGAGTCTTCATTTTTATCAAATGACAGGTATTTTACCTCTTGGCAAAAAGTCATATTCACCAATCCCATAAACAGAGTGAATATCATTTTTTTAATTGCACTCCTTACTTCCATTTTGTTTTTCATCCGTTATCGTATCTAAAATATCTTGTTGTTCGTAAGCAGATAGTTTATTCCAAGCCTCCGAATAAATCAATTCATGGTTGTTATTCGCATCTTTATACTGCGATAATCCTTCCCAAGCCAATGCGTCGTAAAAAGCATCATCATGTTGGGCATTGTCAAATTGTTTTAGACCTTGGGCGATCGTTTCCCTATAAAATTCCGCCATTTGTTCATGGTCCCAGTTCTGTTTATGCTCTCTATATTAATTATAAATACCTGGAAAATCATCTTTTATGACTGCTAAATTTTTATCTCTTGAATACATAAACTCCCATAATCCAGCATGTATGCCCTCCTGAAGTATGGTCCTGGCAATAGTTAAGGAGGTGTTGATGTTCTCCGTTCTGTGTTTGTTCATCTTTATAACAAAGGTATTGGCTACGCCACTTTGCAAGGGTGTAGCAAAAGAAGCGTTAGTTTCGTTGCCAAGATCTGATGACATTTCAAACCTTAAATTAAATTCAGACGGTTTTGAACCTTCCTTGAAGTTTTCCAATACCCAATTGATGATGTTTTTGCCTTCCATCATCTTTTCATAAACACATTTGGCCTTTCCCGTAAGGTTGTTGAGGATGATATCCTCTTCATCATCCTCCAAAGGTTTGGTGCGAATTTCCCTTATGCCGCCCCGGGTATCACGCGTGCCTGTGGCTCATCGCTCCCACCACTGGTTGGGGCAGCCGTGCTGCTGGGAGGGGCAGTACTGCTGGGGGCGTCGGGGGCGCCTGGGGCCGTATTGCCCCCGCCGCTGCCTTCCGCGCAGGAATAAAAGATAACAATATCGGTAACAATGAACTCACCGCTTTCCCAATGCGTAAAGCCACCACGGGAAATCTGATCCACGAAGCAATCTGCCTTCCCGGTGCTCGAGGCCTTACTGGCCCCTTTGAGCAAGGCCCCCTCCTCCAGGGCAGCAGTGGCAATAAGATGGCCACCGGAACCGTACACACTGATATTTCCCGAATAATTGGTATAGGAAGAGTTGCCGGCAACCTTATCGGCATACCATTCAGGGTCGGGCTCATATCTGATGACCGTTCTTTTGGCCGAGCCTTCTTCCGCGGGCTGTATAACAATATTGTCGTAATAAAGACCTCCTTCCAGCTTGCTCAACACACCCGTGTAAGTATATCCCTTCTTTACCTTTTTCCTAAGAATCTTCCGTTTTTTCAACTTTCCAAAACGTTTACCCTTCTTTTTATCCGTATGGGAACGCTCCAAAAACGTTTGGGTCTCCAAAAAATCTTGCCGCACATCATTTGGAAGCTGTTCCCAACCAAGGATTTCGCTTTCCACAATTTCGGTTGGTGGCTCGTTCAACACCGCTTCTTCCGTGTCCAAAACGGCATCTTTTTCACAGCTTATGATCAATAGGGCAAAAATGGCACTCTTGAGACAAAACTGGTATATCTTGGGTTTTCAGTGTTCATCACTTGTTTGGCATCACCAAATTTTAATGCCGATCTTGAATGTTTCGTTTAAAATCCAAAAAAGGACCCTTTACTGGTATTAGGGTCCATCGCAGTCTTGTTCATATCATTTTCCGGTTTTTGTGTCCAAACCATAAAGTACGGACAAAACTGGAGGGGGAAGACTAGTCCCTTGCCGGCACCCGAGGGGCCTGTTCAATGGTGGATCGCCCCAGCTCCAAGACCTTTTGCAGCATGGCATCTTCCGTGCTGCGGATCAGGGCGCCCACATTGTCATTGAACAATTGCTCTGCAATGACCGACTTCAGGTAGCGTTTTATACTGGCCTCATGCCCATAGAAATCCATCCGCAGCTTTCGGTCCACCGCAAAGGTGATGAATTGCTGAAAAAGGATATCATCTACCTGAAAATGGTCAATAAACTCATTTTGTCCATAGTCTGCGTACCGGGAACGGTCTTCTTCCAGGTGCTCGAACACAAAATAGGACATAAGGCCCATGCGCTCCATGCTGGCCACCGCCTCTTCCTCATTGCTGCCCACGGGCACAAAGACATCGGGCACAATGCCGCCACCTCCATAGACCACCTTGCCCTTTGGTGTGGTGAACTTCAGGGAATCGGCCACCTTAATGCTGTCCACGGAGACCAGTTCCCCGTTGTGGTAGCGATCGGTAAAGCTCTGGTAATAGTCTTCCGTACCATTGGAATAGTCTTTCTGTATGCTACGGCCCGTTGGGGTGTAGTAGCGCGACACGGTAAGCCGTACGGCAGAACCATCGCCCAAGGCCATTTCGCGCTGCACCAGGCCCTTGCCAAAGGAACGGCGGCCCACAATCACCCCGGCATCATTGTCTTGCAGGGCGCCCGCAACGATCTCACTGGCAGAGGCAGAGCGCTCATTGAGGAGCACATAGACCGGGCGGCCCTCAAAATCGCCTTTGTCGGTGGCAAAGGTCTTGTCTATCTTTCCCTTTTTGTTTTTGGTGAAGAGGATCAATTTTCCATCGGGCAGAAACTCATCGGCCATTTTTTCGGCCACGCCCAGATAGCCCCCGGGATTGTCCCGTAGGTCCAGCACCAATTTTTGGGCCCCTTGGCGGCGCAATTGCCCCAGCGCCCTCTTAAACTCACGGTAGGTGGATTCCGCAAAACGGTTCACCTTAATGTAGCCCATGTCCTTTTCCAGCATATAGCTCGCCGTAACGCTCTTTATGGGCACCACGTCCCGTTTCAGGGTCACGGAAAAGGTCCGATCTTCGCTTTTCCGGTACACGGTGAGCCGTACCGGGGAGCCAGCCGCTCCCTTGAGCTTGCCCACAATGGCATTGTTGGCCAGATTTTTACCGTACAGGGTATCGGCACCCGCCATTAAGATGCGGTCTCCCGCCTTAATGCCCTTTTTGTCGCTTGGCCCCCCGGGAATGGCCCGGATCACGGAAATGGTGTCCCGGTAGGTGTAAAAATTGACCCCGATGCCCACAAAATCGCCCTTCATGTTCTCGGATACCCGTGCCATTTCGTCCTCGGGGATGTACACGGAGTGGGGATCCAGTTTTTCCAGGATGCTGTTCACGGTCACGTCCACAATACTGTCCGTGTTCACCTCATCCACATACTCGTAGTCTATGTAATCTATAAGGCGGTTCAGCTTGTCTTTCTTGGAGTTGGTGGTAAAGAGCCGTTCCGGGGTGTCGTTGAAATGGAGCTTTCCGCCCATAAAGATGCCCAGCGCCAGTGCGGCGGCAATGATCGTGGGCATGAGGTAATTGTATTTCTTGCTCATTATTTTTTTTTGATGGGCTAAACGCCAATATCCGGCATGTGCACCAAGAGCACGCCGGCCCGCTCTAGAAAGTCCAGCCCGGAATTGTCCTTGTAGGCCCTTTGGTACACCACACGTTTTATGCCAGACTGGTGAATGAGCTTGCTGCACTCCCGGCAGGGCGATAGCGTAATGTAGAGCGTGGCCCCCTCACAAGACTGCGTACTGGAGGCCACCTTGCTAATGGCGTTGGCCTCGGCGTGCAGCACGTACCACTTGGTGTACCCGGCATCGTCCTCACAAAAGTTCTCAAAACCCGTGGGGGTGCCGTTGTACCCGTCCGAGATGATCATGCGGTCCTTTACAATGATGGCGCCCACCTGCTTGCGCTTGCAATAAGAGAGCTTTCCCCATTCCTGGGCCATGCGCAGATAGGCCTTATCGTATTTTTGCTGCTTGGCTTTTTCCATTTTCTTCCATAGCGGGGCACAAAGCCCCAGTCCCAAGTTAATCGGTTTCAACGGGGAGGCCAACACAATGGCCATAATTTAACATAAACGCCTACCAAGGAAACGTGGCAACCAGCAAGGGTATTGTAATGGCAATGACCACAACGCTGGCCACGAGCACAAAGGGTGTGCGCTTTATGTTGATGACCTGTTGGCAAAGGTAGGCCAACAAGAGCACCAACAGCACCACAATGACCTGGGAAAGCTCAATGCCCAGGGCAAAGCCCAACAAGGGGGTCACTTTCTCTTCCAGGCCCGCCACCAACATCTTAAAGTAGTTGGAAAACCCAAAGCCGTGCACCAGGCCAAAGAAGGCCGTGGCCAGCATGTGCCATACCAGGCTTGTACTGGGTTCGCGACTGCGGAGCACCACAATGTTGTAAATGGCCGTGAGCAAGATGGTAACGGGAATGAGGAACTCGATCAAGGAAACATTGACCGTGAAGATGTCAAAGGCCGATAAAAACAGGGAGGCGCAATGGGTCACGGTAAAGATGGTGGCCAGGACCAGCACTTGCTTCCAATGTTTAAAGGTAAAGGGTATGGCCAAGGCCGATAGAAACAAGATATGGTCGTAAGCACCAAGATCCAGTACGTGGTCCAGCCCCATTTGAGTGTAAAACCAAAAATTCTCCATAATCCATTGTATTTAGTTAGGATGGTTTGGCCATACCTCCAAGCTTGAAGCTTGCTTGCCAAAGCCTGCACATCTGCCAAACCTCAAATATAACAAACAAGTGGAATTGGCCCCAGGCCCATTGGAAAATGATGCACACCATTTGTTTTGCACCCCTTTTGTAAGTGACAAAAGGGAAGCATGATCACAGTCCGCGCTCCTGCTGTATGGCCTCATAGGCCTTCTGCACTTCCTTGAACTTCTCCTCGGCCCCTTTTTTTATGGCCTCGTCCTGGGTGTTCACCCGGTCGGGATGGTAGCGTTTGGCCATGGTCCTGTAGGCCTTCTTCACCTCATCGTCCGTGGCGGTCTTTTCTATCTCCAGGATCTTATAGGCATTGTTGGCCGATTTGATGAACATGGCCATGATGCTCTCAAAATCGGACGCGCGCACCCCCAGGTAGCCGGCGATCTCCCGTATCTTCCGTACTTCCAGGTCACTGATGCTGCCGTCTGCCCGGGCTATGCCGAACAAAAAGTGCAGCAGCTGCAAACGTACCTCATAGCGGGTGCGCTGGTTCAGGAAGGCACAGATGCGCTGTGCGGAGATTTCCCGTTTTTTGTTCACCTCGTTAAAGGTCCTGAAGATGGCATTGGCCTTTTCCTTGCCGTAGGTGCCCACAAAATACTGGCGCACATAGTCCATTTCCCGTTGGCTCACCTGCCCGTCTGCCTTGATCACAATGCTGCAGAGGGAAAGCAGGTTCAGCTCAAAATCTGCCGGGGACACGTTGGGGCGGGTAAAATCATCGAAAACCGTGCGGCGGCGGTTCTTTCCCGGACCCATGAAACCATCCAGCATGCTCCCCACAAAGAAACCCAGAACCGCCCCGGCAAAGCCCCTAAGAAAAAAGCCCACCAGGGCGCCCAACCATTTGATCATAATGCACTTTTAAAGGCGCAAAGATAGGCAATGGCACGGGAACACAAAGGTCAATGAAACGTTAAGGCATGCCCCATGAAAACAGTGAATTGGCTATCTTTGAAAAAATTTGTTCAAAACCTAAACAAGACAATTATGTATCCTGCGGAACTAGTGAAACCCATGAGAGAGGACTTGGCATCTGCCGGGTTCGAAGAGTTATATACGGCAGAGGCGGTGGAAAACGCCATTAAAAAGGAAGGCACCACCTTGGTGGTGGTAAATTCGGTATGCGGCTGTGCCGCGGCCAATGCCCGTCCCGCTGCCAAAATGAGCCTAAAGCACGCCAAAAAGCCAGACCACGCGGTCACGGTCTTTGCCGGCGTGGACACCGATGCGGTCAATGCGGCCAGGAACCTTATGGTGCCCTTTCCCCCATCTTCGCCCTCCATGGCCCTTTTTAAGGACGGCGAACTGGTGCACATGATAGAGCGCCACCACATTGAGGGCAGGCCGGCAGAGATGATCGCCGAAAACCTGGTCCAGGCCTACGACGAGTTCTGTTGAGAACGGCCCAGGGCAACGAAATGTTCAAAATAAGCCACTTCTAACGAAGTGGTTTTTTATTTTTGCAGCATGCAAAAGATATGTTCCTATGTGCTCACCCCTATCTTTTTCATCGCCTTTGGCGCCACCTTGCTGTTTTTTCATCCCATCATTTGGTTTTGCCACCGTGTTTTTGGCTATGAGGGCATAAAAAGGGCCATAAGCGTGCTCAATTGGTGCCTTATGCGCACCACCAACCTCTTGGGCACCACGTACCGGTTCACCAATCCGCACCAGATTCCCTTGGACCGGCCCTTGATCATTGTTACCAACCACCAAAGCATGTACGATATTCCGCCCATTATCTGGCACATGCGCAAGCACCACCCCAAGTTTGTGAGCAAGAAGGAACTGGGCAAAGGGATCCCCAGTGTTTCCTATAACCTGCGCCACGGCGGATCGGCCCTCATAGACCGCAAGGACGGAAAACAGGCCCTCTTGGAAATTGGCCGTTTGGGCAGCTATGTGCAGGAGCACAACAGGGCCGCCGTGATATTCCCCGAGGGCACCCGCAGCCGGGACGGACACCCAAAGCCCTTTAAGCCCATGGGGCTCAAAATGCTGTTGAAAAAGGCGCCCAATGCCCTCATTGTGCCCATTAGCATCAACAACTCCTGGAAACTGGTACGTTACGGGAAATTCCCCATGGGGCTGGGCGCCGCCGTGTCCTTTGACGTACACCCCCCCGTGGAGAACAAGGGCGATGTGGATGCGCTCATCCATAACATTGAAACCGCCGTTACCTCCGGCATAACCTCGTTTAAATGAAAGATGCCCAACTTGTGGAGGAGACGATCGCCTTTGTAAAGGAGACCCTTAGCGATGCCGAGGGCGGCCACGATTGGTTTCACATACAACGCGTGTTTAAAAACAGCATGCTGCTTGCGCAGACGGAAAAAGTAGATCTCCTGGTGGTGAGCTTGGGCGCCCTGTTGCATGACATTGCCGATGCCAAGTTCCACAACGGGGATGAAAGCATTGGGCCCAAAATGGCCAAGGCCTTTTTGGAGTCCATGGACGTGCCCAAGAAGACCGTGGAGCACGTAGTGCACATCATTGAACATATTTCCTTTAAAAACTCCCTGGAAAAGGGCAAAAAAGAGAAGTTCAGTTCCTTGGAGCTCCAAGTGGTACAGGATGCAGACCGATTAGATGCCATTGGTGCTATTGGCATTGCCCGGGCCTTTAATTACGGGGGCTTTAAAAACAGGGCCATGCACGACCCCAACATTATGCCCAACCCCAATATGGGCAAGGCAGAATACAAGAAATCCAAGGGGCCCACCATTAACCATTTCTATGAAAAGCTACTGTTGCTAAAGGACCAAATGAACACCGCCACCGGCAAACAATTGGCAGAGCAGCGCCACCAGTACATGCTCGATTTTCTGGAACAGTTCTACGCGGAATGGAATCCGTTGGGCATCAAGGGAAACGAGGGTTGATGCCTTGGAAATGGCGAGGCCCCAAAACAGGAAAATGACTTGGGAAGCCCCTTGGGCGCTTATGAAGAGTTGAACAAAAAAAGTAGTGTGGCCATTTTTCACTACCTTTCCCAATGGCCCTTTTTATAAAGACGTTTCGGCAATTGGATTCCATATTCCTATCCAAGGGTTCCAAAAAAACACTGGAACGTATTATTCTAACTTTTGCCATTGCCAGTTTCCTGGTGCATTTGGGGTGTATTTACTTCGCGGGGCATGTTTCATTTTTGAACCCCGAAAGCCCCTTGCTGGGAAACCCCATTGCCGCTGTCTATACCCCATTTTCATTCATTCTGGTATATGAGGTGTACCTTTTGGTGTACTATCTGCCCCGTTCCATAACCACATACATTGGCAAACAGTACGAGATCATCAGTTTGATCATCATTAGGCGCTTGTTCAAGGATCTGGCCAACTTAGAGCTTTCCCCAGATTGGTTCAACATCAAAGACGACCTCCAGTTCACCTATGACATACTGGCATCGGTTATGCTTTTCTATCTTCTGTACTGGTTTTATCGTTTAAACAAGAGCCGCAAGATACCTGAGAAAAAAAGGGCTTTGACCACTGCGGTGAGCAAATTTGTTCAACTGAAAAAAGCAATTGCCATTGTCTTGGTGCCCCTGTTGTTTTGTCTGGCCATATATACTTTTGGCAAATGGGGCTATTTGGAGATCATGGACAATGATGGCAGCCTAAAGGAACTGAAAAACATAAACAATATCTTTTTCGATGAATTTTTTACCATCCTCATCATAGTGGATGTCTTGCTACTGTTGGTTTCCTTTTTCTACACGGACAAGTATCACAAGGTGATCAGAAATTCTGGTTTTGTCATTTCTACCATATTGATCAGGATCTCTTTTTCTGTGGATGGTTTGATAAACACCGTTCTCATCGTTTCGGCGGTTGTTTTTGGGGTGGTGATCTTGGCCATACACAACCAGTTCGAGAAAGGCTTGGAGCGTTTGCCCGAAACCTAACGGAACCCCAGGGGCCCCACTGTTAATACCATTTCCCAATTGAAAAAAAGCCGATAAATGGTTTCTTTTTACGCCCTACTTCAAAATAAAAATAAGCCGTAGCTCGGCTATGCCTGATTTTTCTTTTTCGCAGGCCAAAAAAATAATTCCATTTCTATGGCTGCATTTCAAACGAGAACTGGTATAAGACGCTGTGGGAGGCCACCCGCCCCTTGGGACCTATTTTCATTCGGCCCCTACCGGACCGCCCGTCTTCCTTGCCTTGAAAAAAGGCCCTAGGCCAACCCTGCCCCAAACAGGGTCAAAGAAGCACTTTGCCCAGGTTCTTTACCGTTGTGTCCATAACCGGGAACAAAAGCGTGCCATTGCCAAAAATAGATTGTAAAATGGCCTGGGCCTCACTTCCCAACGGCCTCCATGATGGCAATGTAAAGATAGGTGGCCCCGATAAAGGCGGTGGCCAGGGCGGCAAAGACACCAAGGAGGTTGCCAATGGGCTTCTTGGCCCTTACGTTGACCGCTATTTTGTACAGCACGATCAACAGCACCACCGCCTGGAAGAGCAGGGCACCGTAGCTTAAACTGGCTTCAACATGGGACAGCCCCATAAAATGCGCCAATATCCCATACCCCACCATGGCAATGGAAAAAAACAACAGAAACAATAACAGTTTGTAAACAAAAGGTGTGCTCACCGCGCCCTCATTTTTGGAATTTCTGGGATAAAGCTACAAAATTGTTCGGTCTGGCCGGGCCAAAACACGGCCATCTTCCATAGCTTCCCAAACCGCGGGCGATATCTTCCATCTCCCGGCACCTGCCGCGATGAGCAACGGGGACAAACGCCCGATCGCCCTGGGCGTGCCGTGCATTACTTCTTCACCGCCAAATCCCTGGTGAGCCATCCCCTTTTATTGGCCGTGGCAATGGCGTAAGGGGTGATCCAAAACAGCCCAAAGGTGAACAAAACGCTGTAGGAATAGGCCCAGAACGCCTCGGACAGACTGTAACGCTTGGCGTAAAAGATCACGGGAAAGGTAGTGAGCACCAAGATGCTCAAAAAGGTGGAGCTCAAGAAAAGTAAGGGGTGGGTAAGCACAAAGAAGAACATGAACAGCATGAACGGATAGCTCATGATGATCTTGGTGGCTTGGCTAAAGAACAACAAGCGCGACCCCAGCTTGGACCCTTCCCTAAAGTTGGTGAACACGTACTTGGACATTTCTATGTTCTCCCTGACATTGCTCCTGCCCCAGCGTATGAACATTTTGTAAAGGCCCTTGTAGTGCTCTGGCACGTTGGTGTAGGCATAGGCATTTCTTTGGAACAGCACGTGGTAGCCCTGCTTCAAGATCATGTTGGTCATGGCCCGGTCTTCCCCTATGTCCGAGGGTTGGCCCATGAACGTTTGGTTGATCCATTGCGGCAAACAGGCAAATACGGCCTCGCTACGGTAGGCGGCCAGGGCGCCCGGTGTGCATAGCACGGAATTGAGACTGCTCTCCGCAGAGCGCACAAACTCAAAACTGAGCACAAAACTTACGTCCAACATCTTGGGCAACAAGGCCCTTTCATTGTTCAGTACGCGGATGTTTCCGGCCACGGCCCCACATTTTTCGTTGGTCACGAACGGACTCACCAAATTGCGGAGGGTGTTTTTCTTTACAATGGAATCACTGTCCACCGTGACAAAGACCTCCCCTGTGCCCTCATTGAAACCGCGATACAGGGCATGGCGCTTGCCCATGTTCTTGGGCTGCTGGCAGATGGACACGCGCTCTCCCAGCTGTCGCTTGGCCTCTTGCATCCATTTCCAGGTATCGTCCTTACTGCCGTCGTCAATGGAGAGCAATTGCAGTTTTTCCTGCGGATAATCACTTTCGGCCAAGCTCATCAGCGTGGCCCAAACCTGCTTTCCTTCGTTGTAGGCGGGCACAATGACGGTAACCGTGGGCAGTTTTTCATCAGATACGGAGGCAATGGGCCTGTACATGAAATAGCGCACCAGGGTATAAAGAAAAAAGAGCGCCTTATAGGCAAAGAGTGCCGTGGCAATGGTCAAGAAAACATAGCCAAAGGTACTGGCCTTGCGATCTAGGCGAAACTGGCTAAAATCGTTCTGGAGGATAAAGACCATGTAAGCGGCGCCGATCATGAGCACAAAGGTACTGCCCAGTACAAAGACGCCCCAGGCATTGGCGGTCTCAAAAAAGTTCCGTACCCTGGAAAAAAAACCAGGGGTCTGGGGGGTGCCCTCTGTTTTGTTCGATGTTTGAAGTTCTTTGGAAAGGTCGTTTTTCATGTTCATGGCCAAAGCCCGTATTTAGTGTTCCCAACTAATACGATGCAACCGACCTTTTGGACGTGCCTTTATAAAAATTTTAAGCCAATGTTGAAAAAAGGCCCTAAACTGTTCATATCTCCCGGCGCTAGTTTATCTTACGCCGCCATTTTTGGGTCGCACCAATTAAAAATTCCGTTCTTTTAAAATTAGCGGCATGCACCCTCATTTTAGATCTGTGTTCCTTCCCTTTTGCCGGGGAAAGGAACCAAAATGCAGACTTGCGGACATCCATGTCCCCAAGTACAGAATGACCCCTAAATTTTTAAGAACGATGCATCATATCTGCTCCAAAAAAAGTATATTCCCTTCAAACAAAAAGCAACCCTCATGACCACCAAAACAATCCTGCCCGGCTCCGTGGCATCCCTTCTGGCCCTGTTCTTTTTAATGGCCTGCCAGCAAACCCAAAAAAAAACACCCGCCACAATGATCATCTACGGCGGACCCATTTATACGGTGGACAGTACCCAGGCCACCGTGGAGGCCGTGGCCACCAAAGGCAATACCATTCTCTTTGCCGGAAGCCTCGCCGAGGCGGAAGCCCATAAGACGGACAGTACCGAAATGTTGGACCTCAAGGGGAAGACGATGACCCCGGGACTGATCGAGGGCCACGGCCATTTTATGGGGCTGGGCTATAACGAGCTCAACCTGGACCTGCTGAACACCACCAGTTACCAAGAAATAGTGGACGCGGTGGAAAAGGCCGTGGAAAAGGCCGCACCGGGAGAATGGATCACCGGCCGTGGTTGGCACCAGAGCAAATGGACGGAAATGCCCGAAGAAACAGTGAACGGCTTTCAGACCCATGACCTGCTCAGCTCCGTATCGCCCAACAATCCGGTGTATTTGAGCCATGCCAGTGGCCATGCCGGCTTTGCCAATGCCAAGGCGATGGAGATTGCCGGCCTGCAACTGGTTCCCAAGGAAGGCATTGCCCCGTTGGAAGTGGAAGGGGGCGAGGTGATGCGCAATGACCTGGGCCTGCCCACCGGCGTGTTCAACGAACGGGCCATGACCCTGATCACCAAGCACATTCCGGAGACCACCCCGGAGAAAGACGCCAAGGCCTTTGAACTGGCCGTGGCCGCCTGCCACCGAAACGGCATCACGGGTTTCCACGATGCGGGCATTGGGAAAGAGACCATTGCCCTGTTTAACAAAATGAAGGAGGAGGGCAAGATGGGCGTGCGCATCTACGCCATGCTCACGGGCTGGGACAAGGAACTGCTGGACAACTGGTACCAAGCGGGGCCCATGATAGACACGGACCATCTGTTCACGATCAGGTCCCTAAAACTTAATTGCGACGGGGCCTTGGGCTCCCGTGGGGCCTGGCTCTTGGAGGAGTACAGCGATCGGCCGGGACATTTTGGCCACGAGACCCTCCCCATGGCATTTGTGAAGGAGACCGCCCTGAACGGGCTGCAGCATGGCTTTCAGGTGTGCGCTCACGCCATTGGGGATCGGGCCAACAAGGAAATCTTGGACCGTTACGAGGCCGCTTTCCAAGAATTGCCAGATTTTACGGGAGATCATCGCTACCGCATAGAACACGCCCAGCACCTGCACCCGGACGATATTCCCAGATTTGCCCAATTGGGCGTGATCCCGGCCATGCAAGCGGTGCACATGTCCAGTGACCGCCCCTGGGCCATAGACCGCCTGGGCGAGAAACGGATCAAGGAGGGCGCCTATATGTGGCAAGCCCTGTTGCAGACGGGCATCCCCATTGTGAACGGCACGGACGTGCCCGTGGAGCCGCTGAACCCCATTGCCAGCTTTTATGCCAGCGTAAGTCGTAAAACCCTGAAAGGGATGCCCGAGGGCGGATATGAACCGGAACAGAAGATGACCCGTGAACAGGCCTTGCGCTCCTATACCCTGGATGCCGCCTATGGCGCGTTTGAGGAAGACATAAAAGGTTCCATTGCCCCGGGAAAACTGGCCGATTTCACCATTTATGACCAAGACCTGATGACGGTGCCGGAAGACCAGATCCTGGACACCCAAATAGCGATGACCATTTTCAACGGCAAAGTTGTTTACAAAAAGGGGGAATGATGCACCATGGCGCCGAGGAGAACACGGCCCCTTGCCCGTGGTGGGTCGCCTAACCCAAGGTAGGCCCCAGGCCCGCCGGCTGATAGAGCAACCAGCCCGTTACACTGTAACGATCGGCGTGGGACTTTAACACGGCGTGGGGCACGGTGGCACTCTTGAAGAGAACACAGCGCTTGGCCAGCGGGGGTATGGCCAACAACCGCTTGTGGGCGTCCATGATCTCCAGGGCCCCACCCTGTTTTGGGGTCCAGTCCTTGTTCAGGTACATGACCATTGAAATCATGCGGTTGTTGCGCCCCGCAAACCGATCGATGTGCCGGGCATAGTGGCTTCCTGGCGGATAGTGGGCCAAATGGAACTCCTCCCCGGAAAGACTTAAGTAACAATGGCGGTTGAGCACCGACTTTGTTTCATCCACAAGGTGCCAGAATCTGGCCAGTTCCGTATCGCGTTGCCGATCCAACCAATAGGTATTGTCCCCGCGAATGCTGCGCTTTACCATATGTTGGCCCTGTTTGCCAATGCCGGCCTGGTCAAAGGCGTCTATCTTGGCCAAGAGAAAGCCCCGAAGCTCCGCATAGAGGGCATCATCCAGAAAATCGTCAATAACCACGTAATCCTGATCGGAGAGGACGTCCATCCAAGATAGCCAGTCCCCAAGGGCATGCATTTGTTTCAAGGTATGCTATAAGTAAGGACAAGGTAGTGAAAAAGGAAGCACAAATTTATTTTATCTGTGCCCGCGCCCTAAGGCCCAAACAGCAGCCCTTTGATCACAGAAGGATCTGCACCAGTTGCTTTTTGCTGCCCCGCTTGGCGTAAAAGGTGAGCCCGCCCCGATCGGCCCTTTTCAAGGGTCTGGAGACCATAAGGGGCAAGCGGGCCTCTCCGGAGTCAATGAGCTTTTTGTAGGTCATGGCACCCTGGGCGTCCAAGGTGATGAGAAACAGGTTCCTGGTTTTGCTGAACCCTTGTTTGAACATGATGCGATCGGGACCCAAGGCTTGTGGCTGTTCCATGGCCGAACTGATAAAGAAATGCGTCTTTCCGCCCTGGGTGTGCGCAGCATAGGAGGTATAGGCATCATCGCCCTGGGTCACCTCGGTCTTGTTGATGTTCCGTGCCCAGAGCATGTTGCCGTCCCCGTCCAGTTTTACGCTCACAATGTCATTGTAATGGTAACGGGTAACCATGACGCGGCCGCCACTGCTGTTGGACTGGATGCTGGTACTGGTGAACTGTTCTTCGGCATTGAAAAGAATGTGTCCGTCATCCGTAAGGTCCAGGCTCTTAAAGACCAGGTTCTTGATGCTGGCATCGTCCTCTCGGCCAAATTTGTCCTGCATGAACTGCTCCGTGAAGGCATTGTATTTCCTGGCCCGTACCTCCAGATTCGTGGGGTCCAAAGCGTAATGCACAATACCGTTGTACCGGTTGTCCTTGCGGTCCGCGTAAAAACCAAGGCACAACAATTGATTACCCTTGATTATGGGTTTAAGCGCTTCTGGGAACTTACCGGCATCAGAAAGGTGGCGCACCTGGGCGCCGTTGGCAGCAACGCGCACCACCTCATATTGAAACCTGCGTTCCGTGGCCTTGAACCTACTTTTCTTGGGGTAGGCCTTTCCCGTAAGGTACACCTGGTCCAGGTCCGTGGAGAAGGCGACATTCTCAAAGGCATAGTTCTTGTCTGCCGCTTTATCGGAAAAATCGTGCTCCAGGCGCTTGTTAAGGTTGGCATCAAAAACATGGATAAAGTACTGGTCCACCTTACGGCGTTTTACGTGGGTGGTAATGGCAAAGGCAGATTTGGCTTCGTTGAAAAGCACGGAAGTGGTGAACCCATTGGAAAAATCCCGATTCCCGAACTTACGGTCCAAGGGCTCCGCCACCCACTCCGAGGGGATGGTGAGCAGCACTTCACTGGTAAAGTTGTGGGCACCAAAAGGACTGCGGTGCACGGTGTAGGTATAGGCCATGGCCGCAAGGTCATATTCCAAGAACAACAGGTACACCTGGCCGTTACGCACAAAAGCCTCCACAAAATTGGCGTTCTTGAGCTTGTAATTGTATTCGGACAGCAATTCCATCTCCTCATTGTAATGCTCAATGAGGTAGCCCTTGGGCTTTAGCACCACGCCTTGGAAATAGGAGCGCACCACCACCGTGCCCCCTTTGTCATCCGGGGCCATGGCCACCATATTGGAGTATTTGTGGCGATCGCTGAAGGTCTCGCCCAAAAGATAGTTTACCCCTTCCTGTTGGGCGTGCCCAACTAGGGCCAATACCCAAAAGGCAAAAAAAACAGCATATGATATACGCATCCCAAGGATCTTTCCGCTAGGAACCGGGGAAATTCGCTTTTCGTTTTTCCAGGAAGGCCGTGGTGCCCTCCACAAAATCGTCTGTGGCAAAGCAGGCCCCAAAAGCATCGATCTCCGTCTCGTAGCCATTAACGGTATGCTTAAAACCCGCATTTATGGCTTTTATTGCATGGGCAATGGCCACAGTGGAGTTCCGTGCCATTTTTTGGGCCAGGTCCAACGCCAAGGGAAGCAGCTGTCCTTGGGGCACCACGTGGTTCACAAGCCCGTAATCCAAAGCGGTGCGCGCATCGATCATGCCGGCGGTCATGATCATTTCCATGGCCCTGCCCTTCCCCACCAATTGGGGCAAGCGTTGGGTACCGCCGTAGCCGGGAATGACCCCCAGGGAAACCTCGGGAAGGCCCATTTTGGCGTTGTCACTGGCCAGTCTAAAATGACAGGCCATGGCCAGCTCCAGCCCCCCGCCCAGGGCAAAACCGTTCACCGCGGCAATGACGGGCTTGGCCAGGTTCTCCACAAAATGGAACAATTGTTCTTGCCCCTTGGCGGCCAGTTCGCGCCCCTGTTTTTCGGTGAAATGGGCAAATTCCGCAATATCGGCGCCGGCCACAAAAGCTTTTTCCCCGCTACCGGTAAGGACAATGGCCTTGACCTCCCTGTCTTGTTCCAATTGGGACAGGCACTGGTGCAGTTCTTCTATGGTGGCCCGGTTCAGGGCGTTGAGCTTGCTGGGTCTGGAAATGGTCAGGGTGGCCACATGGCCCTCCTGGCCCAGGCTAATGTTGTTATAGGTCATGAGAAACTGTTTTTAGATGGTTCATTCCTTGTTTTTTGGGCCAAGGGGAAAAGTACGCAGAACACGGTGCCCTTGCCCGGCTGGGAGGTAAACTTGATCTTGCCCTGATAGGTTTCCACGATGTTCTTTACCATTCCCAGGCCCAGGCCCATGCCACTTGTCTTGGTGGTGAACTTGGGCTCAAATATTTTTTCACTGTTCTCTTCCTTGATGCCCACCCCGTTGTCTGCCACGGAAATCTTTACAAACCCGCCCTCTTTGGCCACGGAGACCAAGACCCTGGGCGCGGCCACTTCGGGCACCGCCTGTATGGCGTTCTTGACCAGGTTGGTCACCACGCGGATCAATTGGGTGCGATCCAACTTGGCAATGATCTTGTCCTGTTCTGCAATGAAATGGATGTAGTCCTCATTGAAGATGTCCAGGGCCAGCTTAACAATGGCCACCACGTTCAGGGTCTCGTTTTGCTGGGCCGGCATCTGGGCAAAATTGGAAAAGGCAGAGGCAATGCTGCTCATGGTGTCTATCTGCTGTATCAGGGTTTCGGAAAACTCCTTTACCTTCTGGTGCACATTGGGATCTTTGGGATCGAACTTGCGCTCAAAACTCTGTACACTGAGGCGCATGGGCGTCAAGGGGTTCTTGATCTCATGGGCCACCTGCCGGGCCATTTCCCGCCAGGCCTGCTCGCGCTCACTGCGCGCCAATTTGGCCGCACTCTGTTCCAGCTCGTCTATCATCCCGTTATAGGAATCAATGAGCTTGCCTATTTCCTCCCCGGGATTCTGCAAATAGATCTTTTCGTTGCTCTTGGTAAGATCGGTGCGCTCCATCATCCCAGAGATGGTCTCAAGGGAACGCGTAATGTACTTGGAAATGATATAGGCAAAGACCACCGCCATGATCAACATCAACAGATATACGCCCGCCAAACGCATCATGAATTCCCGCAGTTCCATCTGGTTGAAGGTGTTGTCCTCAAAATAGGGCAACTGCAAGATCCCTATGGGCTTGAACTTGCGGTCCATAATGTAGGTGTAAGAGGTCTGGTAATTGTCTCCGGCGGCGGAGTTGGCCTCCAGATAGCGCTTTTCGGGGCTCATTTCCAAATGGTTCAGCACGGAGGCATCCAAGCACATGGCAACGGCATCGTTCTCCAACTTGGGCCGGGAACTCTTGATCAGGCTCCCGTCCAGGCCATAGATGTTGAAGTTCATGTTCTGCACCATGGCGATCTCGTAGATCTCATCCTTGAAAATGAGCCCCAAGCGGTCCTCCACCACCGGATAAGTGGTCTTTTGTATGGCCAGGCCCACACTTTGCCGGATCTGTTCTTCCTTGCGCTCCATCCGGTCCTGATGGTAATCTATGGACTGCTCCTTGTACTGGTACACCGTAACGCCCGCTATGAGGACCGAGGCAAAGAGCACCAGAAAGATCATGGCGAAAAAAATACGTGTCCTAAGGGAGACCTTTGTGAGCAAGGGTTGGGTTTTTTTGGGTTTGTACAGCAAATATCGCACCAAATAGGGGAATACCAGCACATAGACGGGCAAGACGTAGGACTATGGGACTACAGGACGCAGGATTCAGCGCCTTACCACCCTCCACAGACCATCGGCCTCACAAATCCACAACCAAGCGCCACACGGCATCATGCCCCGGTTACCCCTAGCTAGGCATTGGGATTTTTCTTTCTGATGCGCTTGTACAGCTTTATGCCCAACATGAGCAGTACGCCCAGCACCACAATGCCCAACACCCCAAAAATCCAGTTGAAGGTGCCCTTTAAGATCACCAAGAAGACCACGGCAAAAAGGATCAGGGTGGCCCCCTCGTTCCAAATGCGCATGTAATTGGAGGTAAAACGGATATCGTCTTGCTGAAATTTTTTGAATATCCAGTGGTTTCTTAGGTGATAGGCGATCAAAAGCACCACAAAGAGCAATTTAATGTGCATCCAGGGCTGTTGCAGCCAAAAGGGCTGAAGGACCAGGAGCCAAATGGCAAAAACCGTGGCCAACACCGCCGAGGGCCAGGTGATAATGTACCAGAGCCGTTTGGTCATCAATTTCAATTGATCGCTTAAAATCTCCCTGTCCGGCGATGGTTTTTGCCAAGCTTCTATGTGATAGATAAACAACCTGGGAATGTAGAAAAGCCCGGCAAACCAGGTGATGACAAAGATGAGGTGCAGGGCCTTGATGTAGTTGTAGTATTCCGTCATTCCAGTGTGCTTAAACCATTGGGGTTCACATTCAAGTTAAAACCCTGGTGCCGGGCCTGCCTACCGTAGGAAGGCACAGGTTAAAACTCCGACTCAAATTTAGTGACTTTTAAAGTACCCAAAACCATAATGTGGAAAGGAGAGGCAAGAGACAAGAGACAGGATCAATGGATTCAAGGGATTGCTTGGGCCAAAAAAGGCCTCGCGACAAGGGTTGTGGGCCAATCCTTGGACACAAGACCCGATCAAAACCGGATGGCCCCAATGCCGGCCTCCCAAAGCATTTTGTTAAAATTGGGGATGTCTGTTTTCATCAGGGCCTCACCGGTTGCCTTCAGTCCTATCCATTGTTCATCCAGCTCGGCCTTTCTTGCCGATGACGAAGCGTTTACACGCGGTATGCCGCTGTTGGTCTGGTTGATCAAAAACAGGTATTCCGCCGTAAATTTATTGGGAAAATTCTCCACGTCGTCATAAGCTTGCGATTTACGCTGTACCATATCACTGTCCCACGATTTCATTTTGGCCAAAAGGGCTTCCCCGTTCGCTTTCAAGTCCCCCTCCGGTAGGTCCTTGATGATACCGGACAACTGCCCTTGTGCTTTGTACAGGGTGTTCACCATCTGATGCATCTTTGTCACCTTTTCTTCCATTTCGGACATCAGTGCATCAAAAGCTTCGTACTGTCCGGGCTTGGTTTCATACAGAGGAATTTCTTTGATCTCTCCCGTAGTGCCCACGGTTTCACCGTTCACCTTTAGGTTCAGACGATACGTGCCGGGCGGGGCCTTGTGCCCCCTGAAATCGGCCTCAATGTAAACGCCGGGCACCCCGGGAACAATGGGATGCCGCATGTCCCAGACAAAACGGTTAAGCCCCTCGTTCTTTGTCAGCGTAGGGGTTGGCGGGGCGCCACCGCCATGGTGCGGTACGTAAGCGGTATCTTTTTCGGAGCTGATGCTGCGGATCAACTTTCCGTCCTTATTACGGATTTCCAAGTGAATGCCATCCCCTTCCGCCAGTTTGGGAAGTTGGTAGTAGAGCACCATGCCATTGGCAGGGTTTACGCCCTCAAAAGGATGTGTGCCGTTAAACTTGTCCGTTTTCCCGCTCAAGGGACTGCCCCAGGAACCGTTGTAAGCCGTCTCTGGCTCAAAAAGCCTCAAGCCCTTTTCCGAAGGTTCGTATTGGGCAATGGCGGCCAAATCGTCCAAAATCCAAAAAGAACGGCCGGAGGTGGCCACGATAAGATCGCCTTGGTGCACTTTTAAATCCAACACCGGTGTTTTGGGGAGGTTCAACTGAAATGCCTCCCATGTTTTTCCATCATTGTAGGAGATGTACATGCCCTTCTCCGTACCCGCGTACAACAGGCCTTTTCGTTCCGGATCTTCGCGCACTACGCGAGTAAAGGCACCGTAGGGAATTTCGCCACTGATGTTGGTCCAGGTTTTTCCGTAATTGGTGGTCTTGAACAAGGCCGGGGTATAGTCGTTTAACTTGTACCTTGTGGTGGCGATGTAGGCCGTTGCCGGATCATGGGGCGATACTTCTATGGCATTGACCAAGGTTTCCCCAAAGCCTTTTGGGGTAACGTTTTCCCAGGTAGCACCGTCGTTTTTTGTGAGGTGCACCAGTCCGTCGTCACTGCCCGTCCAGAACACCCCTTTTTCGTGCGGCGATTCCACCATATAGGCAATGGTGCCGTAGTTTTCCGCTCCTACCGCTTCATTGGTGTAGGGGCCGCCACCGTTACCTTGCTTTTCATCGATATCCCTAGTGAGATCAGGGGAAATTTCCTCCCAGGTAAGGCCCATATCGGTAGTTTTTAAAACCAATTGGGCAGCGTGGTAGTAGGTTTGGGGCTCGTGCACGGAACGGATGATCGGGGCGTTCCAATTGTACAGGTATTTCATGTTCCTTGCTTCCCTGCCCAAATACTGTATGGGGGCGGCCATGATCTTTGTGGAGGCCTTTGCCTCCATATCCAAGACCTCTATGGTGCCCAAATAACTTCCGCCCATGACATACCTGGGATTGTCCGGATCAAAGGCCAGAAAAGCGCTTTCCCCGCCGGCGGCATCGGTCCAGTCGCGCTCGGTGATGCCCCCACTGCCCAAAGACAGGCTGGCAATGCGAACGGAAGAATTGTCTTGCTGCCCACCGTATATATTGTAGGGAAACAGGTTGTCCACACTGATTCTATAGAACTGGGCCGTGGGCATGTTGCTTTGTCTGGACCACGATTTTCCAAAATTGAAGGACACCGCGGCGCCACCATCATTGGCAATGACCATATTGTTGGAATTATCCGGGTTGATCCACAGGTCATGGTAATCGCCATGGGTGCCGTAGAGGGTTTCCCAGGTCTTGCCGCCATCCGTTGACCGAAGCGCGGGAGCACTGAGCACGTACACGGTATCTTCATCATTGGGATCGGCAAAGACCTCTATATAGTACCAAGCGCGCTGCACCAAACGGTTGTCTCCACTGATCATGCTCCACGATTCCCCGGCATCGTTGGAGACGAACAGACCCCCTTTATCGGCATTGGAATCGCTTTCCACCAGGGCATAGACCTTGTTGGAATTGGCCGCACTTACCGCTATGGCCATTTTGCCCTTTTCCTCCGGAAGGCCCTTGTGTATCTTTTTCCAGGTTTCCCCGGCGTCCGTGGATTTGTAGAGGCCACTGCCCTCACCGCCGCTGACCACCATATTGGGTTTGCGTTGGTGCTCCCACATGGCCGCGTACATGATCTCCGGATAATTGGCATCCATGGACAGTTCCGAAGCGCCGGTAAGCTGGTTCACGAACAGTGTGTTTTTCCAAGTTTTGCCCCCATCCACCGATTTATAGATGCCACGCTCGGGATTACCGCCAAACAAAGCACCTTGTGCGGCCACATACACAATTTCCGGATTTGTGGGATGAATGATGATGCGGGAGATGTGTTGGGTCTTTTCCAGTCCCAAGTGGGTCCAGGTCTTCCCTGCATCGGTAGATTTGTAAACGCCGTCCCCGTAGGAGGTCATGACGCCCCGTGGCGCATGCTCGCCCATGCCCACAAAAACAATATTGGGATTTGATCGGGATACGGCCACGGCCCCTACGGAGCCGAGCTCAAAATAGCCATCGGAAATATTGTCCCATTGCTCCCCGGCATTTTCCGTTTTCCAGAGTCCGCCACCCGTGGTGCCCATATAATAGGTCATTGGGTCTCCCACCACCCCCGAGGCACAAACGGAACGCCCACCACGAAACGGCCCAATGTTCCTGTACTTGACCGCACTAAAATAATCGTTCACCGTTTGCGCGAAAGTAACGACAGTGGCAAAGACGAACAGTAGGGTGAAGATTGGTTTTTTCATTTTTTTGGGTTGGATTTAGTTGCTGATCTTTTTATAACGCGCTTACAAGTGATGCGTCAACTTTTGTCTATTTTGTTGTGAATCACTGTTTACAATGCGTTTAAAGCCTTCTTCAATTTTTGGGTTTGCTTGCACTATCCATTCAGCGATATGGACGTGACACAAAACTCAATTCGGTACAAAGTACTTGCAATACCTAACTTAAAGCTCAAAATAGCACCTTTATCAAACCATTAAGGTCATTTCACCATTACCCCTCCGCCCTGCGGGCACCTCCCTTGAAAAAGGGGAGGGCCTTTTTATCCACTTCTTTCTTTAAACTCGGCTTTTATGGTTTCTAACACCATATCCAATTGATCAAAGACCAGATAATTCTGGAAACGTAAAATTTTAAATCCTAAACTTTGTAAATACTTCGTTCGATTTAGGTCATATTCTTCATTAACCGGATTGGCATGATATTCACCATCAAGCTCCACGATTAATCTTTCTCTTGTACAGTAAAAATCCACAATGTAATTTCCAATACTGTGTTGTCTTCGAAACTTTCGCCCTTTTAACTGACTTCTTTGAAGTGCTTTCCATAACTGTGACTCTGCCTTCGTTGGATTATTTCGCAATTGCTTTCTAAAGCCCTCTAAATACTTATGGTTGTGTAACTTTTTTGGCACTAATAAATTGATATTAAGGTCGATTCCTTAGGGTCCTCCCCTTTTTTCAAGGGGAGGTGGCGACAGCCGGAGGGGTTGGGACCAAAATACGAGCAGCAACCCTCAACCTATCTACTCCACAAACAAATAGTTCAATCCCCTCTTATTGAATTCGGCGTTGAACTCCTTGAGTTCGCTGGACATCACGGCGTCAAAGGTCTTTAACTGGGCATCAATTTTGGCCGTGAGTTCGTTCTTCAGGGCCACATCTTGGTCCGTGGGCGGAAAATCGTCCAGGGCCACCAGGCTGTTCAGGTGCCCCAGTTTGTTGGTTAACCGAATGGGGAAGTTCAAGGGATCTTGGTTACTTCTGTTCTTGGTCTGGTACAAGGCTTTTTCCACCTCGCCCAAACGCTCTTTCATGTTCTTGGCCTTGTCCAGCAAATCCTTGAGGCCAGCATCGTCCTTGTACTGCGTGCCAAAGGCATCCAGTTGCGCGGTGACCTCCCTTATTTTTTTAATGGACTGATGGGCCTTGTCCACCGTGGTGTTCACATCCGTGATAAAATCGAACTGCTTTTGCATATCGGCCACGCTGGCCTCTGCCCTTGGATCGGGCAGGATGGTAAAGGTTTCGGAACGGCTATCGCCATTTACGTTCAAATGTACCTTGTAGTCTCCCGGAACGGCCTTTGCGCCGCTCAAATTGGCCCACCACAAGATCATGCCGTCCAATTTTTCGGCACCTTTGCCCCGGGTGTCCCAGACAAAGGTGTTGCCCCCTTTTTTCACCTCCAGCTTATTCTTTTTGTCTTTGGCAACATTGCTATAGGTGGCCAAGGTATCGCCCGCCATACTGGTAAAGGTGAGGTGTACACTGTCTTTTTCGGCCAGGTTCTTCAGATAGAAATGGGTGACCACGCCATTGGGGTGGTTCTGTCCTTCCAACAAGGAAGGGGTTGTTCTGGCACGGCCCTTGGTCCTGTAGGAATCCTTTGGTTTGTACAGGATGTTGCCACTGGCTTTTTTGTTGTCATCCAGTTGGTGCAGCACGGTAAGGTCATCGATCATCCAGATGCTTCGCCCTTGGGTGGCCACCACCAGGTTGTTGTCCTTGATCGTGAGGTCGGTTATGGGCACAATGGGCAGATTGAGTTGAAAGGGCGACCAGTTGGCACCGTCATCAAAGGAAATGTACATTCCGGTTTCCGTTCCGGCGTACAACAAACCTTTTCTTTTTGGGTCTTCGCGCAGCACTCTGGTAAAATGCTCGTCATGGATGCCCTTGGTAATCTTGGTCCAGGTCTTTCCGTAATCGGTGGTCTTGTACAAATAGGGTTGAAAATCGCCCAGCTTGTAACGGGTCGCGGCCACGTAACAGGTGGCTTCGTCAAACGCGGAGGGCTCAATGCTGTTGATCATGTTCCATTCCGGCATACCGGCAGGGGTCACGTTCTCCCAATTGGCACCACCATCCTTGGAGACGTGTATGAGTCCGTCATCACTTCCCACCCAGAGCAGGCCTTCTTTGAGCGGACTCTCATTGGCGGCGAAAATGGTGCAATAATATTCCACGCCGGTATTGTCCTGGGTAATGGGGCCGCCGCTGCTCCCCAATTTGGTGGGGTCGTTTCGGGTAAGGTCTTCACTTAACACTTCCCAACTTTGCCCTTCGTTGGTGGAAAGATGCACATGGTTGGAAAAGGTGTAGAGCTTCTTGGGATCGTGCTTGCTGAACATAATGGGGAAGTTCCATTGGAAGCGATATTTCATCCCCTCGGCCCCATAGCCCATGGGGTTGTCCGGCCACACATTGATGGCCCTTGTGGTTCCCGTTTCGTGGTTCTTGCGGGTAAGGAAACCGCCGTAGCTTCCGCCGTACACAATATCATTGTTGGTAGGGTCCACGGCAATGTGGGCAGATTCCCCGCCCGCGGTGGCTTCCCAATCGTCCTCACTGATACCGCTGCCATCACTTCTATGGGCAATGCGCACGGTAGAGTTGTCCTGTTGCGCCACATAAATGCGGTAGGGAAAATGATCATCGGTCGTAACCCTATAAAATTGTGCCGTGGGCTGGTTGTGGTAGGTGCTCCAGGTTTCCCCACCATCGTAGGAGACCTGTGCCCCGCCATCATCGCCAATGACCATGCGCTGGGAATTTTCGGGCGCGATCCAAAGGTCGTGATGGTCTCCATGAGGGGCATTGAAGGATTCAAAGGTCTTGCCCCCGTCGGTAGATCGGTGGTAGCTCACGTTCAGGACGTACACCTTGTCCACATCCTCGGTGTCCGCATAGACACGGGTGTAGTACCAAGCACGCTGGCGCAGGCTCCTGTCGCTGTTCACCAAGGTCCACTTCTTACCGCCATCATCCGAACGGTAGAGGCCGCCTTTTTCCTTGTTCTCCACCATGGCCCATACGCGCTGGGAATTTACGGGGGAAACCGAAACGCCGATGATGCCCAAGGTATCCTTGGGAAAACCCTCGTTCTTGGAAATCTCTTGCCAGGTCTCGCCACTGTCCGTACTCTTCCAAAGGGCGGAACCCTCCCCGCCACTGATGAGGCTGTAGGGCGTTCGCTTGGAATACCAGGTAGAAGCATATAGAATACGTGGATTGTTGGGGTCAAAAGTAAGATCCACCGCACCGGCCTGTTCGTTCACAAAAAGGACCTGTTTCCAGTTTTTACCGCCATCGGTGCTTTTGTAGATGCCGCGGTCTTTGGTAGGCTTGTAGATATTGCCCAAAACGGCCGCATAGACCGTGTTGTGATCGGTTGGGTGCACGCGTATTCTTGGCACGTGCCTGCTGTTGGGCAAGCCCGCCTTTGCCCAGGTTTTTCCGGCATCCTCTGTTTTCCATATCCCGTAGCCCGAGGAGACATTGCCCCGCAGTGTTTTTTCGCCTCCGCCAACGTAGATCACATTGGGGTCGCTCTGTGCCACTTCAACGGCACCGATGCTGCCGCCAAAATAGCCATCTGAAATGTTGCTCCAGGTGGCACCGCCGTCCTGGGTCTTCCATACGCCACCGCCCGTTGCACCAAAGTAAAAGAGATCGGGCTGGTTGGGCACCCCGGCCACCGCAGCGGACCGCCCCCCACGGAAGGGGCCCACCAACCGGTACTCCAGACTGGAATACAATTCCTCTGGATAAGCAATGGAAACCTGGTCCGATTTCTTTTTGCGCTGGGCGTGCAGACTGATGGAAAGTAGGGCAAAGGCCAGTAGCAACCAGCCTGCCTTGAGGTCAAGGGTTTTCATGATAGTGGTTCTTTTTTATTGAATCGACCTTAAAAATACATAAAATAGCGTGTTAAACTAAAAAGGGCGTCCGTTCTTTTTATCCCAAATTATGTATGGGAACTTCGTTGTGAAGCTATGGGACACAAGGAACACTGGGGTGGCATCGATCTTTGGATGGCACCGCTGTGGTTAGCCCGAAAAAGAGTAGCGCAGCGCCAGTAGTCGCAGTAACTTTGGACTGTACTCCTTTTTCCCGTGCCTATTTTGGGTTTAACCCAGATTATGCAGTAGACTTTCGGGATGAGGGTGTAAAGCCCAATAAAATCAAGACTTTTGCGATTGAGGCACCCGCCCGAATGTGCCATTCGGTACGGGCGGGTAGCCATCGCTACGGTGAGTGAGCAAAAGTCAGTGCAACGATTGATTTTGAAGGGATTTACAGCCGTAATACCTGACCGTTCCTTTCAGGCGGGGAATTTCTATTGCTTAATCTGGGTTTAATGGGAAATGGTGGGTCTTGTACGGCAAGATGTACAGGAAAAACGGAAGGTGCATGCCGTTTGGCCCCAACACAAGGCACCGCCCCAACCTGGACAAGCGCACCTTGGCCCTACGGACAACCACCAAATGTGGCGTGCTTACATGGAACCGTTGCTTCCCTACTTCCTAGGCTTTTATGGCACTGATGCGCAATAAAACAGCGGTTTCCCAAGTTTGTTATACGGGGTTTTGCCAACCACCCAAGGCCCAGAGACGGGATATTGCCAAAGCCACCACCCAAAAAATACCCACTAAGGGGTATGGCAACGGGATGGCCCCATCCCTAATTTTGGGTCAAGAACCAAACCGCTAAACCATTGCTCATGAACAAAGCCATCTTTTCTTACCTGGTAGTGCTTTTTGCCGCCCAATGGGTGGGCGCACAATCCTTTATGGGGCATTTTACGGACAACAGGGCCGGCGTACAGGGCCTATTGCACAATCCCGGCAACCTGGCCGACAACAGAATAAAATGGGAGTTTAACCTCTTTGCCACCAACACGGACCTGGCCACGGACTATACCACACTGAGCTTGGGCAATGTGACCGATCTGTTGGGCGACGATGGGTTTGACGGCCTGCAGCGCTTCCCCACGGACCAGAACACCATTCTGGTGGATGCGGATATCCTGGGGCCATCGCTGATGTTTTCGCTGAACGAGAAAAGTGGCCTTGCCCTGACGACCCGGGTACGGGTGGTGAGCAACTTCAACAACGTGAACGGGGAACTCTTTGAGGCCATCTATGACGGTTTTCCCGCCAACAACTTTAATTTTTCACAAGACAACCTGGACTTTACCACCCACGCCTGGGGAGAGATCGGCCTCACCTATGGCCGCGTGCTCTGGCAGGCCAAAGGCCATATGCTCAAGGGAGGGGCCACCTTGAAGTACCTCCTGGGCGGCGGTGCCGTGCAGGGAAGTTCCAATACCCTGAACGGTGATTTTGACTCCAACGCGGGCAATGTGCGGCTCAATGGCGACTTCTCCTATGCCCTTACCGTGGACGATGCGGGAAGCGCGGAGGACTTTTTCGAGAACATTTCCCCGGGTTTTGGCGCAGATGTGGGCTTTGTGTACGAATACCGGGACAGGAAGTCCATTGCCCCCTCCAACAACAACGATGCCCGCGCCTTTAACCAATACCGCTTTAAAGTGGGTCTTTCCATTGTGGACATTGGAAGCATCAATTATGCAGACACGGAAGTAACGGACTATACCGTGAACGCCGATGTGAACGCCCTGGACCTGGAAAACGATTTCATAGACGTACTGGACAATAACAGTACCACCAATGTCTCCAGACAGGACATTGCCCTTGCCCTGCCCACCTCCCTGCACCTTAACTTGGACTACAGCTTTACGCCCAAATGGTATCTAAACTTGAACCTGAACCAGGGCCTGGTGGCAAAAGACGAGATTTTTAACAACAACCGCCTAAATCGCATTACCCTGACCCCCCGTTTTGAGACCAGGGTCTTTGGCGCCTACCTGCCCATTTCTCACAGTGCCCTTAGCCAAACGGCCGTGGGCTTTGGCTTTAGGTTGGGGCCCTTGACCCTGGGCAGCAGCAGCCTTGTCTCCAATCTGTTGGGAGACAGCGCACAAGTGTTCAACATCTTTACGGGCATCAAGATTCCCGTGGGGCATAAGCCGGCACGGTAAGGGAATCAAGGCCATTCAACATACCCTCCATAACATCACTGAGGCGTGTACAAGGTTTTTTGGCAGATGATTTTTGGTCATCTTTTCCTTGAAGGGAACAATCAAAGAGGGGGCCCCTTTCATGAAAAAAACGAAGCCTTTTTAAAAATGTATGGAAATACCCTACAAAAACTCCAAACAAACCGGACTGGGAAGGGCCGTTTCGGAAACAAAGGTCAAGGTTCCCCGAAGCGTGTCGCGCTCAAAGACGGTGATGTTGTCACTTTTCTGATTGGCCACCAAAAGAAAACGGCCCGTGGGATCCAAAGAAAAGTTCCTGGGCCAATTGCCGCGTACGGGCTCACGCCCCACCAAGGTGAGCGCCCCCGTTTCCGGATGTACGTTAAAGATGACAATGCTGTTCTCTCCCCTATTGGAACCGTAAAGAAACTTACCGTCCGGGGAGAGGTGGATGTCGGCACAGAAGCTCTCGCCCTTAAAATTGGCCGCCAGGGTGCTGTGGTGTTCCATCTCCCTGTACTCCCCGCCCGCCGTTCTCCCAAAAACGGTGATGGTGGAATTCAACTCATTGATCACATACAACCTGCTGCCGTCCCCACTGAAGGTAAAGTGCCTGGGGCCGGCTCCCTGGGGCAAAGAGAGCCGCTCTTGCCCCGCGGGCACAAACCCACCGCCAGTACTCTGAAACCGGAACACGGCATCCATGCCCAGGTCGGCCACAAAAAGTCCGTCTTGGGTAAACTGGGCCGCATGGGCGTGGGAGGCCTTTGTACTGTCCTTGACATTTAAGTTCAACACCTCCACATTACCATCAAAGGAACCGTCGGTACGCAGGGACAACAGGGACACACTGCCACCGGAATAGCTGGAGACCGCCAAGAGCTTTTCGTTGGGCGACAGGGCCAAATGGCAGGGGTGCGGGCCCACGGGCACCACAGCGCCCGTGGGTGTCCATTTGCCGGCTTCAACGGTGTACGCCCCCACGGCACCCAGGCCGCCCTCGAAACCATCGGTCTCCAAAACGGCGTAGCCCTTTGTACCATCTGCACTGAGCTTTATAAAGGAGGGATTCTCCACCACGGCCGCCACCTTTTTTCCGGAGAGCTGGCCCGTGGAGGCATTGAAGATGAGTTGATATATGCCCCCACTGGCTCCCTGGGTATAGGTGCCCACAAATAGGGGAAACACATTTTCGCTTTTTTCTTTTGATGCACAAGCAAACAGCAACAGCGCCGTAAAAGATAAATAAGAATGTTTCATCCTTCAATGATTTTGGAACAAGATATGAAACTTATGGCCGCCAACGATCATTCCCTTAAATGGGCACGGACTTCCTTTCTGAGATAGTACCCCGTGACCGCGGTGGCCAATACATCTGAAATGGGAAAGCTGATCCACACCCCAAGTTCGCCAAAGATCTGGGGCAAGATGAGCACCAGGGGAATAAAGAAGAAGCCCTGCCGGGTGAGGGTGAGCAACAGGGCGGGCACGGCCTTGCCAATGGCCTGGAAGTAGGCCGCTCCAATGAGCTGCAGGGCTATGATGGGCGTGGCCGCAAACACCCAGCGCATGGCACTGGGCGTATGCTCCAGCACATAGGCGTTTATGGCCAATTCGGCCGCGGTGGCACCTTCTGCGGTTCCAAGAAAGAGCCCCGCTATCTCGGCAGGAAATATAAAAAGCCCGGCAAAGACCAAACTGGCCAGCAGGGCGGCATACTTAATGGCAATGGCTATGGACTCCTTGACCCGGCCATAATTGTGGGCGCCGTAGTTGTAGCCCGCAATGGGCAAGAAGCCTTGGGTAATGCCAAAAACGGGAAACAGGGCAAACATGAGCATGCGGCCAATAATGGCATAGACGGTCACGGAGGCCTCGCCGCCCAAGTTGAAGAGAATGTTGTTGAGCAACAGATAAATGACGCTCACCACGGCCTGCCTGGCAAGGGTCACAAAGCCCAGGGAGCCTATTTCCCCGAGAATACCACGGTCCAGACCAAAATGGGAAAAATCGATCTTTATCTCGGAGTGTTTGGACAAAAAGAAATACAGGATATAGCCAAAGGAAAAAAGATAGGCGCCGGTACTGGCCCAGGCGGCCCCGTGCATGCCCCAACCAAAGATTTCTATAAAAACATAGTCCAGGGTCAGGTTGGTCACCGAGGGGATGATCATGGCCACCATGGCAAATTTGGGCTTGCCCTCTGCCCGGATCACGGCATTGCCCATCATGCTCAAGGCCAAAAAGGGCACCCCATAGAGCACAATGACGTAGTATATCTTGGCATAGTCGAAAATGGCGCCCTTGCCCCCAAAGGCCGGAATGAGCGCATCCACATAATAAAGGCCCAAAAGCACCATGGACACGGTGACCAGCACGGTCAGGGTGATCTGGTTGCCAAAGGTCTTCAGCGCCTTTTCCCGGTCATTGGCCCCCAAGGCACGGGAAAGCACACTGGCACCTCCTATGCCTATGGCCATGCCAAGGGCTCCGATAAAAAAGGAGACGGGCAGCACCACATTGATGGCGGCAATGGCCACGGAACCGATCCAATTGCCCACAAAAATGGAATCTACCAGGATGTTCAGGGACATGACCAAGATACCGATGCTTGCCGGCACGGCCTGCTTTACCAGCAGTTTGGAAATGGGCTCGGTGCCCAATTGTTCGGAAGTGAGTTTGGCCATAGGAACTTATCTAATTTAACCCGTGGCGCACCTCCAATGCGGCACCAATTGGGCAAGGGCAAAAAACCCCGGGGTCATTGCAGGGCAGGCTTCCGCCGGTTGCAAAGAAAAAGGAACGGACCGTTGGGGCCCTGCCCATACGAGCAAATTTGTAAGGCTTTCGCAGTAGGCGTCAGTCCACCGGAACCACATCCAGCTTGCCGCTGCGCTCCCAATGGTTCACCCACTTGGCCATAACGGCCACCCAGTCATCGTTGTCGTTCAGGCAGGGAATGTGCTTGTAGTGTTCGCCACCGGCTTCCTCAAATTCTTCCTTGCCCTCAATGGCAATTTCCTCCAAGGTCTCCAGGCAGTCGCTCACAAAGGCGGGGGTGATCACCGCAAGCCGCTTTACGCCCTCTTTGGCCAGGCGCTCAAATTCGTAATCGGTATAGGGTTTTAACCAGGGATCCCCGGCCAGTCTGGACTGAAAGGACGAGCTTACCTGCTCATCGGGCAGCCCCAAGTAGGCCTTGACCAGTTCCGTGGTGTCATAGACCTGGTGCCGGTAGCAGGTGTTGTGGGCCACGGAGTTTACCGAACAGCAGGTATCGTCCATCTTGCAATGGAACTTGGTGGGATCGCTCTTGCGGATGTGCCTTTCGGGGATGCCGTGGTAAGAAAACAGGATGTGGTCGTACTCAAAGTCCTTCAAGCCCTCCTTGATGCTTTCGGAAAGGGCCCGAATGTAATCCGGGTGTTTGTAGAATGCCGGCATGGTGGTCACTTTCATTTCCGGAAAGTGCTTTTGTTGCTCCTCCAGGGTCTTCACCACCACGGTCTCGTAAGAAGACATGGCATAATGGGGGTAAAGGGGCACCAAGAGCACGTCGTCCACGCCTTTTTCCCTCAGTTCGGCCAGGGCACCCTTAATGGACATGCTCCCGTACCGCATGCCCAGGGCCACGGGCATCTGGGTCTGTTTCCTTAATTTTTCGGTGAATTTTTCCGATAGGATGATCAGTGGCGAGCCTTCGTCCCACCAGATCTTGGCGTAGGCCTTGGCAGATTTTTTGGGCCGGGTCTGCAATATAATGCCCCGCACCAGGATGTTACGGAGCCATTTGGGGGCGTCAATGACCCTTTCATCCATTAAAAATTCGTCCAGATACGGCTTTACGTCCTTTGCCGTGGGGCTGTCCGGGGAACCCAGGTTTACCAACAACACTCCTTTCATAGCTTTCCTTGTTTTCCTGCAAAAATAAGGCATGCCCCTGACATCTTCCAATGCCCGCCGGGCTTCTTTTCTTGATTGCGATATAAGTAAAAGCGATTGCCCCAAGGATTTGTGCTGTTTTTGGTTACCCTTGGCCCCAAAACCTATGGCATGGACAGCTTTTTGAACTCTTTATCCAACCGTTCCGTACTCACCCTCGTGGGCACCATACTGCTCTTTATGGTCATTTATTGGGCGGTGCTCTACGTACTTCGCAAATTGGGGAAAGACCCCAAATATCTGCTGCCCAAGGGCAGTATGAAAAAAATGGCCCTGCCCTTTCTCCTCATTTTCGGGGCCATTCTCCTGCGCCTTCCGGCCTTGCGGGAGCTCTTGGGCCTCACCGAGATGGTGCAACCCTTTGTCAGGGCCAGCACCCTGTTGCTCATCTTTGCCGTTACCTGGCTCATTCTTGCCGTGCTCAAAATTGTAAAGAACGTGGTGGTAAACCGCTATAACGTGAACACGGCAGACAATCTCAAGGCGCGAAAAATCTATACCCAGTTCAATATCCTGGAGCGCATTGTGATCTTTATCGTGGTTATCCTGGCCGTGGGCCTGGCCCTGATGACCTTTGATGAGATCAGGGAGGTGGGCATCAGCGTGTTTGCATCGGCCGGGGTGGCGGGCATCATCATTGGCTTCTCTGCCCAGAAATTGATCGGCACCGTACTGGCCGGCATACAGATCGCCATTGCCCAGCCCATAAAACTGGACGACGTGGTGATCGTGGAGGGCGAATGGGGGCGCATTGAGGAAATTACCCTGACCTATGTGGTGGTGAAGGTGTGGGACAAGCGCAGGCTCATAGTGCCCACGCCCTACTTCATTGAAACCCCTTTCCAAAACTGGACCAAGAGCTCTTCGGACATTTTGGGCACAGTGTTCCTGCACATGGATTACCGGGTGCCCATTGGCGCCCTGCGCAAAGAACTTACCCGTATCCTGGAACAGACCGACCTGTGGGACGGACAGGCCAACAACATCCAGGTCACGGACAGCAAGGCCACCCATATGGAGGTCAGGGCCATGATGAGCGCCAGGGATGCCTCCCAGGCCTGGGAGCTCAGGGTGCACGTGCGGGAAAAGCTCATTGCCTATCTCCAAAAAAACCATCCCGAAAGCCTGCCCCACCATCGGGTGCTACTCAGGGAAAGGGATGCGATGGGATGATGCCATGACGGAAATCCCAAGGCAGGGCACAGGGGCCCAACATGCCCACGGCAAACGTTGAAAATGGCTTATCTTTGTTCCCCTAATAGCGTCTCGTGAAACATCTGATCTTTATTTTCGTTTTTTTGATGCCCCTTTGCCTAACAACGGCACAGCAAATTAGCTGTTCCCCAGAGAACAGAACGCTGGTGGAGGCCAAAATAAAGGAGGTGAACGGGCTCTTGCAGTCCGATCTCGGGGCCACCGTGGCACAAGTGGGCAAGACGTTCCTGTCCGTGCCCTACGTGGCAAAAACCTTGGAGATCGGCGAGACCGAGACCCTGGTGGTGAACCTACAGGGCCTGGACTGCACCACCTTTGTGGAGAATGCCATGGCCTTTGGGCTGATGCTGCACCGCGGCCAGACCCAATTTGGGGATTTTACGGAAACCTTGGAACAACTGAGGTACCTGGACGGGAAAATGGATGGCTACGGTTCCCGCCTGCACTATTTTACCCATTGGATCCGCAACAACGAAAAGAAGGGCCTGTTAAAGGACATGACCGCGGCACTGGGCGGTGTGGGAATGGAAAAGGACATCAATTTTATGGGAACCCACCGGGAGCTCTATCCGTTCTTAAAGGACGATGACAACTTTGAGCAAATCCTGGCCACCGAAAAAGGACTGGCCAAGGAAGACTTTTGCTACCTGCCCCAGGATCAAATAGCCGCCAACGAACACCTTATAAAAACGGGGGACATCATTGCCCTGGCCACGTCCATCAAGGGCCTGGACGTTACCCACACGGGATTTGCCGTGCGGGAGGCCAACGGGCGCATCCACCTTTTGCACGCCTCCACCACCTCGATGGAGGTGGAAGTGACCAAGGAACCCCTGGCAGAATACCTAAAGGGCGTTAGCAAAAACATAGGTGTTTTAGTGGCAAGGCCAATGGTTCCCGAAAAATAGTGTGCTTGGTAGCGCACGGGGCCAAAGCAGTCGCTGGTCCGCCTTGAAATTGGTCGTGTGGGCCATGACAATGTTGGAAAAAAGGGGATGGCACTCTCAAAACCGGACTGTGCTGATTTAAATACCAATCACTTCCACACCCTTGGGCAATGGCCCTGTTTTCCAATAAGTGCCCCTTAGGTGGAAAAGCACCGGTGGCCGCTCCAAAAACAAAATCCTCAATCTCGGGAATTGCCAAGGTCACCATATTAGAGGGTGCCCCTTCCATAATGGCATTGCTGTGCGCAACCAATTCCAGAACGCCCAAAGAACGGCCGGAAGCCGCACAAAAGACGCGCTGCTTGTCCAAATTCCATCGATTTGCCCTACCCGAAGCTTCCAGGTTCTTGGCGTATTTCTCCCACGTTATCGTATAAAGTTCGATGAAACGTTGTCTCCGTATTCCATCTCGGCAAGATGGTCACCGATCATCCGTATCCCACTGATCGTGTTCAAGAAATCCAAGGGTTTACGATTGTCCAGAAAGATGTTTTGGGAGCAAGATGCAACATGGAAGACAGCACTTTGTCACTGACATTGGCTTTGGACCTGGGCACCCGGACATGGCCTGGGGCAAACTTGTTTTTTCCAAAGAGTTCACCAGCCATGCCGGTTCCAGCACCCTGGGAACACCATGGCAGATTTATTTTTGGCAAGAGGCATTGTGGTGAATGGACGCTTTTGTAGGTGTACATTTAGTACAGATCAATGGAAGATGCCACCAAGCCTTGTTTCCTTTTCAAAGGTTGAATGGCTCCCCACACCACACTGGCCTGCCCGTACGGGTTTCAAGCCAGTTCCTTCATGTACTTCTTGGGCGTGGTGCCGTACTTTTTACGGAAGGCCGCAATGAAGTGGCTGCTGGTACTGTAGCCTATGCGCAAGGCTATTTCGCTCACATGGTACTGCCCCGTTTCCAAAAGGCGGCGGGCATACTCCATCTTGTAGTCGAACAAAAAACTGAAGACCGAGTCCCCGTAGATCTGCTTAAAACCCTCCTTTAACCGCTTTAAGGGCAGGCCCACGCTCTTGGCGAGTTCCTTCAGGCTGGGCGGTTCTGCCATATTGGCAATGACCAGCTCCTTGGCCTTGCGAATGCGCTTCACATTGTCCTCGTCCGCCAGAAAGGGACATTGTTCCGCCTCGGCATCCGTGGTCTTGTTAAAATAGAGCGAAATGAGCTCGTACACCTTGCCCTTTACATAGAGCTTTTTAATGGTGGGGTGCAGGTTATGGTTCATGATCTGGCTCAGCACCACGGCAATGGCAGGGGAAACGGCCTCCTGGGCGTAGTACTTCTTTTCCCGGTTCTCTGCATTGAGAAAGGGAATGTAGCTGGCCTCCTCGGAGAAAAAGGAATGGAACTTGCGTATGGTCATCACCACCGAGACCATCCAGGACCGCGGAGACAAATGAAGGTCCAAGGGCAGGTCTTGCTGGGTGTTGTACAACAACAGGGAGTTCTCTTCCGAGACCTCCAGGGCGTAACCGCCATCATTGAAAAGAAATTTACCGCTGCCCTTGAGACAAAAATGAAACTGTATGTGGCGTTTGTTGATATCGCGCTGGATTTGTGCAACTTGAGACCTATCGTTCTGAATTTTAAGCACATAAAAACCATCGTCCACCAAGATCTCCTCAAATGAACCTGTAGCGACATTTTTTACCTTTTCCATGGGCACATCTTTCTGTAATCTATTTAGATTCTTTCTAAATAGAGTGGACAAACATCTTCTTTAAGGCCCCAAAAATAGGGTATTTCGCTCTATTTGGGGCAAATTACAAACAAAAAGCCAAGAAACGATATTAATTGTTCCTAGAGCGTTATTTTTATAAAAACGTGCCCGTTATTTTTGTACCTCTTTATGAAAGACTACCACATTTCCAAACACAACTCCTTTTATACCATTGGCCTCAACTACAAAAAGGCCGATGAGGAAATGCGTGGAAAATTCAGTCTCAGTGAAGAGGCCATTGACAGCTTGTTGGCCGCGGCCAGGGAAGAGGGACTGGACGGTCTGTTGGCCACCTCTACCTGCAACCGTACCGAGCTGCATGGTTTTGCCCAGCACCCCTACCAGCTCATAAAACTCCTGTGCGACCACAGCCGTGGCACCGTGGAGGAATTTCAGGACGTGGCCTATGTGTACAAGAACAAGGAGGCCATAGGGCACCTGTTCCGCGTGGGAACGGGATTGGACAGCCAGATTTTGGGCGATTTTGAGATCATTAGCCAGCTCAAGCAAAGTTTTAACCGATCCAAAAGGGCGGGCATTGGAAACGCCTTTTTGGAACGTTTGTGCAACGCCGTGATCCAGGCCAGCAAGCGCATAAAGAACGAGACCGAAATCTCTTCCGGGGCCACCTCCGTGGCCTTTGCCTCGGTGCAGTACATCCTGAACAACGTGCAGGACATTGGCCAAAAGAACATCTTGCTCTTTGGAACGGGAAAGATCGGCCGGAACACCTGCGAAAACCTCATTAAGCACACCAACAACCCCAACATTACCCTCATAAACCGCACCAAGGAAAAAGCGGAACAGGTGGGCGGGAAGTTCAACCTCATTGTAAAGGACTACGGGGACCTGCAGGCAGAGATCAGAAAAGCGGATATCCTGGTGGTGGCCACCGGCGCCCTGAAACCCACCATTACCCAAGAACTCATACACACCAAGAAACCCCTGTTGATTTTGGACCTTTCCGTGCCCAAGAACGTGCACGAGAGCGTGGCGGAGCTGGACAATGTGTCCGTGGTGTACCTGGACCAATTGTCCCAGATGACGGACGAGACCCTGGAGCGCAGAAAAAAGTTCATCCCCAAGGCAGAGGCCATCATTGAAGAGGCCCGGTACGATTTTACCCAGTGGCTGGAGACCCGTAAGTTCGCACCCGTGATCAAGGCCCTGAAAATGAAGTTGAACACCATAAAAACGGAGGAACTGAACTACCAGTCCAAAAAGCGGAACGACTTCAACCATGCACAGGCAGAGGTCATCTCGGACCGCATCATACAAAAGATCACCAAACAATTTGCCAACCACCTCAAGGACGATACCGTTGATTTTGATTCCAGCCTGGACCTCATCCAAAAGGTGTTCCAAATAGAACCGCACCGCAAATGAGCAAAACCATTCGCATAGGCACCCGCGACAGCGAATTGGCGCTTTGGCAGGCCAACACGGTAAAAGCACAATTGGAGGCCCTGGGCCACCGAACGGAACTGGTGCCCGTAAAATCCACCGGCGATTTGGTGCTGAACAAACCGCTCTACGAAATGGGCATTACGGGCATCTTTACCAAAACCCTGGACGTGGCCATGCTAAACGGCGATGTGGACGTGGCCGTGCATTCCATGAAGGACGTGCCCACCGCCCTGCCCAAGGGCATTGTGCAGGCCGCCGTGCTGCCACGCGCCAACCACTTGGACATCCTTGCCTTTAAGGGAAATGAGGAGTTCCTGGGCCAGCGAGAGGGCGTCATTGCCACCGGAAGCCTCAGGAGAAAGGCCCAATGGTTAAACCGCTACCCCACCCACACCGTGGTGGACCTCAGGGGAAACATCAACAGCCGCCTGGAAAAACTCGACAACAACAACTGGAACGCCGCCATCTTTGCGGCCGCAGGACTGGAACGCATAAAACTGGAGCCGGAGAACACCCTGGGCCTTACCTGGATGCTGCCCGCCCCCGCACAAGGCGCCATCATGGTGGTGGCCATGGAGCAAGACGAGGAGACCAGAGCCGCCTGTGCCCAGCTGAACCATGAGGAGACCGCCATCTGCACCCAATTGGAAAGGGACTTCCTCAGGGAACTGGAAGGCGGTTGCAGTGCCCCCATAGGGGCGCTGGCCAAGATCGACCAGGATGGGGTGGTTACCCTGGAGGGCGTGCTGCTCACCGTGGACGGCTCCCAAAAACTGGAGACCAGCCGGTCTGCCCCATTGGGAAAACACCATCATCTGGGCGTGGAGTGCGCCAGGATCATCTTGAGAAAGGGCGGAAAGCGCCTTATGAACCTACTGCAGGGCGAAACGGCCAACACCCAGGTCTTTTCCACCAAAAAACTAACCCCTGACCAGCTGCACCGTTTTGATCCCTCCCTCAAGGTGGCCTCTGAAGACTTTATAAAAATAAGCCCCAACCGCATAGCGCCCAAACTGCTCAGGAAAAAGGTAAAAAATGCCATTTTTACCAGCAAAAATGCCGTGGAGGCCCTGCTCACCAATGTTACGGCAGAGGAACTGAACTTTGAGAACATCTATTGCGTGGGACGAAAGACCCGGAGGCTCATCCAAAAAAAATTGGGAAAGGTGACCCATTTTGAAAGTTATGCCGCCGACCTGGCCCAATACCTGGTGGACCACCTGGAAGGCACCGAGGTAACCCATTTTTGCGGCAACCTGAGCCTGGACGAGATCCCCAAGACCCTGGAAGCGGCCAACATCACCGTGCACTCGGTGGAGACCTACAAAACAAAACTGTCCGGAAAAAAAGTGGACGATAGCGTGGAAAGTGTGCTTTTTTTCAGTCCGTCCGGCATAGCAAGCTACCTAAAGAACAACCGGGCCAACAAGAAGGCCTACTGCATTGGGGAAACCACCGCCACCGAGGCCAGAAAGCACTTTAAATCGGTAAGGGTGGCCAAAATACCCGATGTGGAGGGCGTTATTTCCCTGGTGAACGAGGATTACGGCCAAGGCCGTGCCCAAAAGGAAAAAGGATAGAAGGTGAGGTGGAGGCAATGCTTTTTACGGTGGAAGGCCCATAACGACTTTCCATCTGACCATAGAGAACGGTACTGCCGCCTGGAAGAGTCAAGGGCCGCGGAAGGGAGGCCCCGGGCAAACGGTTGAAGCTCCCTACCATACCCCCACCAAAAACCGCCCAACCCCATAAAAACGTAGTACATTTATGATGATAAAAAACGATTTGTTCCTCAGGGCCCTCAAGGGCGAAACAGTGGAAAGACCCCCCGTTTGGATGATGCGCCAAGCCGGCCGTTACCTCCCCGAGTTCATGGAGATCAAGGCCAAGTACGATTTCTTTACCCGCTGCCAGACCCCGGAACTGGCCTCAGAGATCACCGTACAGCCGATCCGCCGCTACGGCATGGACGCCGCCATTCTCTTTTCGGACATTCTCGTAATTCCCCAGGCCATGAACATTGAGGTGGAAATGAAGCCCAATTTTGGGCCGTACCTGCCCCACCCCGTTCGCACACAAAAGGATTTGGATGCGGTGATCGTGCCAGATGTAAACGACGCCTTGGGCTATGTGATGGAGGCCGTGAAGGCCACCAAGGAAAAGCTGGACAATGACATCCCCCTCATAGGCTTTGCGGGCTCGCCCTGGACCATACTTTGCTATTGTGTGCAGGGACAGGGAAGCAAGAATTTTGACAAGGCCAAGGAACTCTGCTTTACCCAGCCCGCCGTGGCCCACGCCCTGCTGCAAAAAATCACCGATACCACCATTGCCTATCTCAGGGCCAAGGTGGCCGCCGGGGTCAATGCCGTACAGGTGTTCGATTCTTGGGGCGGAATGCTCTCCCCAACGGATTACCAGGAATTTTCCTTCCAGTACATACAGCAGATCGTGGACGCCCTTAAGGAAGAAACACCGGTGATCGTCTTTGGCAAGGGCTGTTGGTTCGCCCTGGGCGATATGGCCAAATCCGGTGCCAGTGCCCTTGGGGTGGACTGGACCTGTTCTCCCCAAA
This sequence comes from Maribacter aquimarinus, assembly GCF_047345505.1. Taxonomy (NCBI): domain Bacteria; kingdom Pseudomonadati; phylum Bacteroidota; class Flavobacteriia; order Flavobacteriales; family Flavobacteriaceae; genus Maribacter; species Maribacter aquimarinus. The sequence goes on from NZ_JBLFEO010000005.1 coordinate 204,627, forward strand.
ATGCACGTTACCTCTCCGGGGGCAAGATCACCCTTCAAGGGAACTTTGACCCTTCCCGTTTATTGTCGCCCCCGGCCGAGATCAAGAAAATGGTGACCCAAATGATCCACGACTTTGGCAAGGATCGGTACGTGGTAAACCTGGGACACGGCATTCTGCCCAACATTCCCCTGGACAACGCCAAGGCCTTTGTGGACGCGGTGAAGGAGTATAGGCCTTTGGAGAACTAGAGCCGCACACGCTGCAAAATATGCCCCACCACGAGGACTTGGCCAGCATTGCCATTACCAAAAAAAGGGGGCTCCGGGGGCAACGAACCTTCCCCAAGTCACCCACCGGGCACAATGGGCAAGTGATGGATATGGAGTGTTGCGAAAAATACCATAACGAACCGTGAGACCCTGGCAGACCTTAAAGCGCATTGGCCCCAAGAGTGCATTCACCTTGCTCCGCTTGGCCGTGCGGTATCCGCACTTTTTGTGCCCCACGTTCATTGCCACCAAGCAATGCATGCGCGTGGCCACCCTGCACTACGGCCGTGAACACTACCAAAACACCCCGGCCAATGCCTTTAGGCACGCCTTTTGGAACTACGCCATTGCGCTGAGGTGCCGTGCTTGGAGCAACAACGACCACAGCCCCTTGGCCTGGGCCAAGGCCATTACGGATTGGCACGAGGACGCCTTTGCCAACCGGCCCTTGGCCAGGGCCATGGACCTGCACAACAATGCCGTGGGCAGGCAGCTGTTCATGGTCCAAGAGGGCAGGTCATGGGAGGAAACCATAGCCCTTCTCCGCGAAATGACCCACCGATCGGTTCAAATAAGCCATACCGCTGAATTGGAGAAACACCCCAACCGTTTGGTGCACCTCTGTGCCAACTCCTAAAAAAAGTCCAATTTTTCGTTCCTAGTCCAAAGAAGTAGGTAAATTCCTTATATTGTGGCACACTAAACATAAATCCTGTTGAAAATGAAACACTATCTCTTTGGGCTGCTCTTTGTATCCTGCTTATTTGCGGGCAGTGCCCAACTCACAAAAACGGCCTCGGTAGAGGGCATTACGGAATACCAAATGGACAATGGCCTTAAGGTGCTCTTGTTCCCGGACAACAGTTCCCAGACCATTACCGTGAACATCACCTACTTGGTGGGCTCCCGCCATGAGGGCTATGGCGAAAAGGGAATGGCCCACCTCTTGGAGCACCTGCTCTTCAAGGGCACGCCCAACCACCCGGACATTCCCAAGGAACTCAGTGCCCGCGGGGCCAGACCAAACGGTACCACCTGGTACGATCGCACCAACTATTTTGAGACCTTCAACGCCACGGACGACAATTTGGAATGGGCCCTGGACCTGGAGGCCGATCGTATGGTAAATTCCTATATTGCCAAAAAAGATCTGGAATCTGAGTTTTCCGTGGTACGGAACGAGTTCGAGGCCGGGGAGAACAACCCCAACCGCGTCTTGATGGACAAGACCATAAACGCCGCCTTCCTATGGCACAATTACGGCAACACCACCATTGGAAACCGATCGGACATTGAGCGCGTGCCCATTGAAAACCTAAAGGCCTTTTACAAAAAGTTTTACCGCCCCGACAATGCCGTACTGATGGTAACGGGCAAGTTTGATGAGGCCCGCACCTTGGAACTCATTGAGGAGAAGTTTGGAAAAATAGCCAAGCCCAGCACACCACTTCGGGACTCCTACACCGAGGAGCCTGCCCAGGACGGCGAGAAATCGGTTACGGTGAGCCGGGTTGGAGACCTGCAATTGGTGAGTGCCATGTACCATACCCCAGCGGGGTCCGATCCCGACTATGCCGCGATGGCCGTGGTGGAAGATGTGCTCACCAACGAACCCTCCGGCCGTCTCTACAAAGGGTTGGTGGAAAGCCAAATGGCCTCGTCCCTATGGTCCTTTTCCCCCTTTACCAAAGAACCGGGTTTTCTGTACATCAATGTGGACGTGCCCTCGGACAAAAATGCCGATGTGGTGGAAGAGAACCTGCGCAACACCCTGGACGGACTCAAGGACAACCCCGTTACACAAGAGGAACTGGACCGCGCCAAGGGCAACCTCCTGAAACGGGTGGACCAGATCATGCGCAACTCGGCCTTCTTGGGCACCTACATGAGCGAATTCATTGGTGCGGGCGACTGGAGGCTGGCCTTTTTACAGCGTGACCGCATTGAGAACATGACCTTGGATCAGGTAAACGCCGCCATGACCAAGTACCTCATTCCCACCAACCGCACCGTGGGCCGTTTTATCCCCACCAAGAGCCCGGAACGCGTGTCCATTCCCCATACGGAAGACATCAATGCCCTGGTGGCAGATTACAAGGGCAAGGAGGCCATGAGCACCGGGGAAGCCTTTGATGTGGCCTATGATGCCATACAAAGCCGGATCAAGGGAGGCAGCTTGGCCAATGGCGTGGAATATGGCTTTATTGAAAAGGAAAACCGAGGCAATACGGTTACCCTCAGTTTCAGTGGCCGCAACGGCGATGTGAACTCCTTGATGAACAAAGGCGTCATTCCGCGCTTCACCGCCCGCATGCTGGACAAGGGAACCACCACCAAGACGCGGCAGCAGATCGAGGATGAATTGAGCAGGCTGAAGTCTTCCGTGAACTTCCGAGGGGCCAACGGCAATATCTACGCCAATATCTCCTCCACCGAAGAGCACCTGATGCCCGCACTGGCCCTAATGGCAGACATGCTAAAGAATCCCGCCTTTGACCCCGCTGAACTGGAGAAGATGAAAACCGAGGAACTGGCCTTTCTGGAGGCCAACAAGACGGAGCCACAGTACCTGGCCTCCCAACGGTTATCGGAAATAAACAACAGCTATCCCAAAGGACACCCGCTCTACAACCTGAGCATGGAAGAAGAGGAGGCCGCCATAAAAGCACTTACCGTAGCGGACCTGAAAGCGTTCTACAATGACTTCTACGGCTTGGGCAAGAGCATTTTGGTGGGCATTGGTAATTTTGATGCGGACCAGGTGTCTTCCTTCATTGAGAGTGAGTTTGCAGATTTCAAGGCAAAACAAGCCTACGCCAAGATCAGCGATCCGCACAAACCCGTAAAGGTGATCAACGAGAACATTATTACGCCAGACAAACAGAACGCCATGACCCTAGGCTTCCTGGACGTTAAAATGAGCGAAGACCACAAAGACTACGCGGCCCTGAACGTGGCCAGTTCCATTTTGGGCGGTGGTTTCCTTAATTCGCGAATTGCCGATAGGCTCCGTCAGAAAGATGGGGTGAGCTATGGCGCCGGTGCAGGTTTCCAGGCCGATGGCGATAAAAACGACCAAAACTCACAGATGTTCCTCTACGCCATTTACGCCCCTGCCAACTTTGACAAGGTGCAATTGGGCTTTAAGGAGGAGCTGGATAGGTTCATTGCCGAGGGCATCACGGAAGAGGAACTCAAGAATGCCGTGAACGGTTGGATCCAGAACCAAAATGTGTCCAGGGCCAAGGACAACGAACTGTCCAGCCTGATCAACAACAACATTTTCTATGGCCGTGACATGGGCTTCCACAAAGACCTGGAGGCCAAGGTGGCCCAGCTCACCGTGGCCGATGTCAATGCCGCCATAAAAAAATACCTAAAACCTTTTGACCAATGGAGCGTGGTGAACGCGGGGGATTTTAAGTAAAACCCCACCAATTGGCACAAAAAGGGCAGCCTCATCAGAGCGCTGCCCTTTTTATTTGAGGCAGGGTACAGTAAACTACCTCCGGCAGGCCCACTAAGCATTAACAAGAAACTGAATTTTAATATCGAGGCAAGCCCCGGAGTATCAAACCCTTTGGCGGTGCCCATGAAAATCGTAATTTTACCCAGCACAACGCCCCCGTAAAAAACATCATATCGGGCAGGGAATCGCCCTACAGGATGGGCCTACCCTGCACCCTCACCACCGGCAAGGAATGGAGCTCCGTAAAGGGCCAGAGGACATCCCGCAAAAAAACAGGGCACCCAATTGTAAATGCGCATGATCAAAGACCAGTTTTACGCCTACATTCAGCAGTTGCAGGATACCATTACCGCCCAATTGGAGGCCGTGGATGGCCAGGCCACCTTTAAGCAAGATATTTGGGAACGACCGGAAGGCGGTGGAGGGCGCACCCGCGTCATTGAAAACGGACAGGTGTTTGAAAAAGGGGGCGTGAACATATCTGGCGTGCACGGCGCACTGCCCAAGAGCATGCAGACCTATTTTGGCGTGGAAGATGCGGATTTCTTTGCCTGTGGCCTCAGCTTGGTGCTGCACCCCAAAAGCCCCATGGTGCCCACCGTACACGCCAACTGGCGCTATTTTGAAATGTACGACAAGGACGGCAACAAGGTAGATCAATGGTTTGGTGGCGGCCAAGACCTTACCCCCTACTATCTTTTTGACGAGGATGCCCGTCATTTCCACTCCGTCTGCAAAAAGGCCTGTGACGCCCACCATCCGGATTTTTACCCCAACTACAAAAAACGCTGCGATGACTATTTCTGGAACAGCCATAGAAATGAGGCGCGTGGCGTGGGCGGACTCTTTTTTGACTATTGCAAGGCGAACGCGGACATGAAAATGACCGATTGGTATGCTTTTGTGACCCAAGTGGGAGACAGCTTCCTCGAGGCCTATGTCCCCATCGTGGAGCGAAGAAAAGACTTGGCCTATACCCAGGCCCAGCGCAACTGGCAAGAAATTAGGCGCGGGCGTTACGTGGAATTCAATTTGGTGCATGACAAGGGCACCCTCTTTGGCCTCAAGACCAACGGGCGTATCGAGAGCATTCTCATGAGCCTGCCGCCACACGTGCAATGGCGCTATGACCACGCCCCAGAAAACGGCAGTGAGGAAGCCCGCTTGCTACAAGTGCTGAAATCCCCCAGGGATTGGATATCCCAAACGGTATAAAATGGCCGACCTGACCAGGTGCCAATGCCCTTCCGTTGCCCCGTAAGACCGGCTACAGGCAGCCCCAAAGAAAAGGAAAATGAATCAACAACCACACGGGAACAGTGGCCCATGGCGCTTTTCCCCCAGAACGTAACATACCGCTCATGACATTTTCAAAGGAATTCAAGGAGGCCCTGCTAAACCTCCCCACCAAGGAAAAGGACAAACTGCTGCTGCGGCTGCTAAAAAAAGACAGCACCCTGGCCAATAGGCTTTATTTTGAACTGGTGGAAGGGAACGATGTGGACGCCAAACGCAGCGAAATGGAAGCACGGGTACGCGAGCAGGTGGCCTATGCCAAGGCCTCTTACCATAGCCCCGGCTACTTGATGATGGACCTCCGTTACCTGAGCGGGGAGATCAACGAACACGTAAAAATCACCAAGGACAAGTTTGGGGAAATTTCCCTGAACCTCCTCATGCTCAACGAGGCCTTGGAACATGCCTTCCCCCTTACGGAACCGGCCCCCTCCCATAAGAAACGTAAACTCATCGTTTACATCATTGCCCGGGCCTTTAAGCTCTTGGTGCTCACAGACAACATACACGAAGACTACAGGTTGGACCTGGAGGACGATATGAAAAAACTTGGCAAACTGATCGGTAGTGAGCATTCCATTATGGAGGAGGCCATATACCATGGGCTGGACGTGAACTGGCTCAGCACCTTCAACATCCCGGAAGACATAGACGCCATACATCGGGAGCTCAGAAGCCGGGGCTACCTTAAGTAAGAAGCAAGCATCGTGCCCATATATCGCGTTGTTGCCTTTACGGACACGCTCCTAGGCCAAAATCCATGTGGTGTGCTTTTGGGAGCCCTGGCCACGGGGCGCAGGGTTCACTTTGTCTCGCGTTCATCCACGGTGCCGGATTTTTTGGAGACATCAGGTTACCAGATCGGTGCATACCCCCTTCCCGGACCAAACATTGGGCAAGATCAAAGGAAGGGCCCAACCAAGCTCTTCCGGGGACGGCCAAGGGATCTGTGAAAAACCGGAAAAAATCTGTGGCCGTCCGCGGCAGGGCCACGAACTGTTTAAAAATTGAAATCCCTATTTAAAAACCAAACGGTTGGTTTAATATACAGATTGGATTTATTTTATTTTATTGATTATCAGAATTATACATCCTATTTGGTTCGTGCCCATCAGTTGAATCTCCATAACACCAAATGGAACACCCCAAGGGGATGCCCCGCTGTTCTTGGGGCAAAATACTTTTTTTTGCCTTGGCCACACCTACAAGGAGGGATCGGAAAGTGCCCCTGCACCGAGCAGAAAAGTGGTGCCGTATGGGCCTCAACGAACCTAACCTCCGTCAACCAAGGAAAACTTGGCTCCCAACGGCCGTTTTGGCCCCATGATGATTTATCTTTGTGAACAACCTTAAGCATTCCCTTTTTTCCATTCAACAAAAACAGTGAACCATGTACCCATTGATCCGTAACCGAAGATTGCGCCAATCCGAAGCCATTCGCCATTTGGTGCGCGAGACCATCATTACCCCAAGCGATTTCCTGGTGCCGCTCTTTGTGGTGGAGGGCAAGAACGTAAAGGAGGAAATCCCGTCCATGCCCAACTATTTCCGCATGAGCCTGGACCACTTGGAGAAAGAGGTGAAAGAACTTTGGAACATGGGGCTTTGCGCGGTGCTCCTCTTTGTAAAGGTGCCCGAAAAGCTCAAGGACAACAAGGGCAGCGAAGCCCTCAACGAGAATGGACTGATGCAATTGGCCATAAAAACCGTTAAAAATGCCTGTCCGGACATGCTGGTGATGACCGATGTGGCCCTGGACCCCTACTCCTCCTACGGCCATGACGGCATTGTGGCCAACGGCCAGATCGTAAATGATGACACCGTGGATGTTTTGGCCGAAATGAGCGTCTCCCACGCCAGGGCCGGGGCCAATTTTGTGGCGCCCAGCGATATGATGGACGGCCGCGTGCTGAGCATCCGCGAAGCCCTGGAGGACGAGGGCTTTGTGGACACTGGTATCATGAGTTACAGCGCCAAGTACGCCAGTGCGTTCTATGGCCCCTTTAGGGATGCGCTGGATTCCGCCCCGGTGGACATGGATATGGTGCCCAAGGACAAGAAAAGCTATCAAATGGATGCCGCCAACCGCTTTGAGGCCCTCCGCGAAACACAACAGGACATTGACGAAGGGGCGGACATTGTCATGGTAAAACCAGGACTCTGCTACCTGGACATTGTGCGGGAGATCAAAAACGAAGTGGATGTGCCCGTGGCCGTTTACCAGGTCTCCGGGGAATACGCCATGCTCAAGGCCGCCGCGGAAAAAGGATGGCTGGACCACGACAGCGTCATGATGGAACAGCTCCTGGCCATAAAAAGGGCGGGTGCCAACATCATTGCCAGCTATTTTGCCAAAGACGCCGTAAAACTGATGTAAGGAAAGGGCCAAGGCCCGTTACACAGTCCGTGCCATGCAAATGTTCTCTGGAAGGCCCGCGCGGCCACCCTGTAAACCCAGCTAAAACCATTACCTTGGGGCCAGGGAAAAGAACTATGGCCCACATCGCAATGCACCTACCCTTGAACATAGAGGAAAGAAAACCCGTTTGGGCGGCCCTGTCCGATTTTTATTTGGACACCGAACTGCAAGAAGATGACTTTGCCCACATTGCCCGAACCATCCTTGCCAGTCCCTATTCCTGGGAAGAAGTAAAGCACATAGACAAATACGAGGTTTTTCCGGTTTTACAGCCCAATTTATTGAGCGTTGCCGGGGAATGGGCCGGTTTTGATGAAGATGGGTTGGCACACCGCATTGCGGCATCCCTATCCAAAAGAAATGCCCTAAGAAAAATACGCATTGCATGTGCCTATCTGGCCTTTAGATGGATGTGCAAGGCGTATTGGGAAAAACTGGAAAGCGCGTACCGCGCCCAAAAATCGGCCACATAGCGGTACAGACGCAATATGTTGCGGCTCCTCATTACATCTTGCCGTACAGACGCAATAATTTGCGGGTCTCCCACCAAAATTCGATAATTTTGACGCAATGGCCCCATCTCCATATCAACCATGAAAAACACCTTAAGCCCCATCCCACTCCTCGCCTCCCTACTTTTTATAGGGCCCATTTGGGCACAGTTGCCTCCGCAACATCAAGCGTGGGCCCAGGCGGATGTCTTTTCCGAAATTGATGTGCTGGGCGTAGCGCCCCAGGTGGACTCCATCATCAACAACGGCATCAAGGCCATGGCCTTTCCCGGGGCACAGGTGCTGGTGGCCCAGGGTGACGAGGTACTCTTTCACAAGGCCTACGGCCACCACACCTATGACAGCATGCAGACAACGGCCCTGAACGACCTCTATGACCTGGCCTCCGTGACCAAAATCACCGCCCCGCTGCCCGCCTTGATGAAATTGGTGGAAACAGGCAAATTGGACCTGGACGAGCCCTTTAGCAGCTATTGGAAACCCTGGAAGCGCAGAAAGGACAAAAAGGACCTGACCTTGAGGGAAATTCTGGCCCACCAGGCGGGCCTGACCCCCTATATCGTTTTCTTGAACGAGGTAATCAAAAAAAATGGTAGGCCCAAAGCGCGCTTCATCCAAAACAAAAAAACCAAAAGGTTCCAACAACAGGCCTATCCCGGCATTTACGTAAAAAACAACTTCCGCAAAAAGATGCACCGGAAGATCAACCGCAGCAAGGTGGCAGGGGACAAAAAATACCGCTACTCCGGCCTCACCTTTCTCATCTTTCCGGAACTGATAGGGAACCTCACCGGCATGCCCTACGAACAGTACCTGGAAGAGCGGTTTTACCAACCCATTGGTGCCCATACCCTGGGCTTTTTGCCGGCCACCAAGAATTTCCCGAACAACATAGTGCCCACAGAGGTGGACACCCTTTTCCGCCAAGCGCTCACCCAAGCTTGGGTACATGACGAAAATGCTTCCCTTATGGGCGGCATCTCAGGAAATGCGGGACTCTTTGGCACGGCCAATGACCTGCACCGCATCATGCAGCTCTTTGTGCAAATGGGCAGGTTTGGGGAAGAACAGCTGTTGGACAGTGCCGTGGTGCGCGAATTTACCACCGTACAGTTCCCCAAAAACGAAAACCGCCGTGGCCTTGGTTTTGACAAACCCTTGCTGGACAACAACACCCAGTCCGTTCACGAGGCCTACCCCGCGCCGGGGGCCAGTATGGAGAGTTTTGGCCACAGCGGCTTTACGGGCACCTTTGTTTGGGCAGACCCCAAAAACCAATTGATCTATGTTTTTCTCTCCAACCGGGTACATCCCTCAAGGGAACACCGCGCATTATATGGCCTTAACATCCGGACCAGGGTGCAACAAGTGTTCTATGCCGCATTGAACTCCCGGAACAACAATGAATAAGAGATAAAAAATAGGTATCTTGGCACTTTAAAACGAGTTTATGGGGTTATTGGTTTTTTACGCAGTCATTTCCATTTTCTTTTCCTTTCTCTGTTCCATCCTGGAGGCCGTACTCCTTAGCATTACGCCCACTTTTATCAATGTGACCAAGCGGGAGGGAAAAAGTTATGCCACTACCCTGGAGAACCTAAAAAAGGATGTGGATGAACCCCTCATTGCCATCCTTACCCTGAACACCATAGCCCACACCGTGGGGGCCATTCTGGTTGGCGTTCAGGCAAAAGTGGCCTATGCGGATGTCTATGGCACCGCCACAAGAACCGCTATGGGCATTGAATTCACGGAAGACCTTATGGTGGGCGTGGTGTCCACGGTGATGACCATTCTTATTCTGGTGGCCTCGGAAATCATTCCCAAGACCATTGGGGCCACCTACTGGCGCCAATTGGCCAACTTCACGGCCAAGGTACTGAACGGTATGGTCCTGGCCCTGAAATACACGGGCATCCTCTGGCTTTTGCAATTGTTCACCAGACTGGTGGGCGGCAAAGGGCACCACGGCAGCATGCTGAGCCGGGAAGACTTCACGGTCATGACAGACATGGCGCACGAGGAAGGGGTGTTCGAAAAATCGGAATCCACCATCATTAAAAACCTGCTGCGCTTTGACCAGGTCTTGGTAAAGGACATCATGACGCCGCGGGCGGTGGTGAAGATCGCCTCGGATGCCATTTCCATCCGCACTTTTTTTGAGGACAACCCCAAATTGCGCTTTTCCCGGATCCCGATCTTTCACGAAAAAGTGGACAACATTACGGGCTTTGTGCTCAAGGACAATGTCTATGAGGAGATCATCCACGAAAACGGCGAAAGGCCCCTCGCGGAAATACGCAGGGACATTTTGATCACCCAGCGCAACACGCCCATTCCAGAGCTTTTTGAGACCCTAATTGCCAAACGGGAGCACATTGCGCTGGTGGTGGACGAATATGGTTCCGTGGCCGGTCTGGTGACCATGGAAGATGTCATAGAGACCCTCCTGGGCCTAGAGATCATGGATGAAAGCGATAATGTGGCCGATCTCCAGAGCCTGGCCCGGAAAAACTGGGAAAGCAGGGCCAAGCGCGCCGGCGTGATCGGGCAGGCCCCTACCGGGCCCGTAGCGGACAGCCCGCAGGATACCGGGGCCAAATCAGAATCCTGAGCCCTCTGACCCATACCATAAGCGCTATGAACCTGGGGAAGACCCCGCCCACAACAAGTCCATGGAAACCGCAACGGCTTATCTGAACACCCCATTGGGCACGGCAAAGATCACCGGGAACGACCTGGGCATCCAAAGCATCTCCGTGCTGATGAAGGGTGAAGAAGAACATACCACAACTCCCGTTCCGGAACCGCTAAGGGACTGCGCAGCCCAACTGCAAGCCTATTTTAAGGGCAAAAGGCAAGACTTTCAGTTGTGCTTGCGGCCGCGGGGAACCCCGTTTCAAAAAAAAGTTTGGAAGGCCCTGGAAAACATCCCTTACGGCGAAACCATCTCTTACCTGGACCTTGCCAAGCATCTGGGAGACGCCAAAGCGGTCAGGGCCGTGGCGGCGGCAAACGGCAAAAATCCGCTGTGGATCGTGGTGCCCTGCCACCGGGTCATTGGCAGCGATGGCTCCCTGACGGGCTATGCCGGCGGCCTGCAAAGAAAAAAATGGCTCTTGGAACACGAGCGCGGAACGGAGCAGCTGCGGCTCTTTTAGACCATTTCCCAATTGAAAATAAGCCGATAAATGGTTTCTTTCTACGCCCTACTTCAAAATAAAAATAAGCCGTAGCTCGGCTATGCCTGATTTTTCTTTTTCGCAGGCCAAAAAAATAATTCCATTTCTATGGCTGCATTTCAAACGAGAACTGGTATTAGACCACCCAAAGGATGGCTTTTCGGGTCCCTGCGACCCACCTTTGTTTCAAATAAATAGCTTATCTTGAGTGCCTTATCGGTAATCTTCAAGGAAATGCTATCCAAGCTCCATCTAGACCATATCCTTTTTCTGGACATTGAGACCGTGCCCCAGCATGCGCATTACAATGCCTTGGATGCCGGCACCCAAGAACTTTGGGAGCAAAAAACCCGGTACCAGCGCAAAGAGGGGCAAAGTGCGGAGGCGTTCTATGACCGCGCCGGAATCTGGGCCGAGTTCGGGAAGATCATCTGTATCTCAGTGGGGCATTTTCAAATGTTGGAGCACCGCCGGAAATTTCGTGTCAGCACCTTTTATGGGGAAGAGTTTGCGCTTCTCAAGGCGTTCAAAAAAATGGTGGAGCGCCATTTTGGCTCACCCAAGCACCTGCTTTGCGCCCATAACGGAAAGGAATTCGATTTTCCCTACATTGCCCGCCGCATGGTCATTCACGGCATTCCGCTGCCCCACGCCCTGGAGCTCTTTGGCAAAAAGCCCTGGGAGGTGGCCCATCTGGACACCTTGGAACTATGGAAGTTTGGGGACTACAAGCACTACACCTCCCTAAAGCTCCTGGCCCATGTTCTGGACATCCCATCCCCAAAGGTGGATCTGGATGGCAGTATGGTGCGCGATGTGTACTATGGGGAAAACAACATAAAGCGCATTGTGGACTATTGTGAGCTCGATGTGATCACTACGGCCCAAGTGCTGCTGCGCCTGCGCTACGAGGCCCTGTTGGATGAGGGCGAAGTGGAGCGAGTGACTCCCTGAAGACCTTCCACATTAGACATCTCTTTAATCTGGAAACCTGAAACAAACAGATCGCTTCGTGCCTCGCGAAGACGGCCCAGTTTGGCTTTGGGCCGCATTGTAAAACCCAGAGGCGGCTCCCCTCCTTGATCGAGGAGGGGGTCTTTTGAGCTTCTTTACTTAAAAAAACCATATTTCAGGGCAATCAGCCCCCCACGACAGAATAAAGTTCCCCCTTTGGGGGCTAGGGGGCCTTTCCCCTTGATTAAGGGGAGGTGGTTTTCCACTTCATTGTGGAAAAGCGGAGGGGTCCGCTCCGTGGGCACTTTGGGTCGTTCTTTTCCCCAAGCTCCCAGAGCGGGCTTCAACAGGACCTCATCGCTTCAATTTTAGGCTGAATTTGTACTTTCATTTGAAGCAACCGTCATGGCGCGGAGCCACCACCATATTCGATTATGGCATTGAGACCAATGGCGACACGGCCATCTGTGAAACCCGGGAGTGCGGACAAACAGATCGCTTCGTGCCTCGCGAAGACGGCCCAGTTTGGCTTTGGGCCGCATCTGAAAACCCAGAGGCGGCTCCTCCCCTTGATCAAGGGGAGGTGGTTTTCCACTTCACTGTGGAAAAGCGGAGGGGTCCACTCCGTGGGCACGTCGGGTCGTTTTTTTCCCAAGCTCCCAGAGCGGGCTTCAACAGGACCTCATCGCTTCAATTTTAGGCTGAATTTGTACTTTCATTTGAAGCAACCGTCATGGCGCGGAGCTACCACAAAGGTGAAATCTGGCATTGAGACCAACGGCGATGCGGCCATCTGTTGAATCTGGAAACCCGAAACAAACAGATCGCTTCGTGCCTCGCGAAGACGGTCTTTATGGGCCTTTGGTTCCTTAAAACACTTGGGGAACCATCCTTTTGATCCTGTAAAACCTACATCACAAAAGGCTGCCCCGTACTTTGCAGCACACTGAACCAAAACTCGCTTTCCAAGTCTATTTTCTTGCGCTTTTGGGTCACGGCAGCAATGGGCAAATACACGTACTTATTGTTCACCAGCCCGGTAACAAACTTGGTCTTACCGGCCATGGCGCCGTGCACCGCCATATAGGCCAAACCACTGCAAAATATACTGTCTCCAGAATTGGCGGCCGCGCTGCGCACAATGTAACTGGGGTCTATGTACTTTATGGTCACGGGCATTTTGTCCTTGAAGTGGGCCTGGATGCTGTCCTTTAGAAAAAGACCTATATCGTTGTGCTGCACGTTGCCCGAGGCATCTGTGCGAACGGCATCCTTGTTAAAAAGATGTTGCCCGGCTCCCTCTGCCACCACGATCACGGCATGGTGGCGCTGTGCCAAGCGTTTTTCCAAAAGGGACAGAAACCCTCCTTTTCCCTGGAGCCGAAAATGCTGTTCGGGAATGAGCACAAAATTCACCACAGGCATGGCCAAAGCGGCCGAGGCCGCAATGAAGCCACTGTCCCTTCCCATCAGCTTTACGATACAGACGCCGTTGTAGGCTCCCGTGGCCTCGTTGTATGCATCCCGGAGAATGGGGCTGGCAATGTCAAACGACGTCTCAAAACCAAAGGACTTGTCTATAATGTCTATATCGTTGTCTATGGTCTTCGGGATTCCCACAACACTGATATTGAGCCCTCTCTTCTGGATTTCTTCCCCAATGGCATTGGCTCCTTTTAAGGTACCGTCCCCCCCGATGGCAAAAAGCATGTCCACTTTGTTTTCCACCAAGGTATCCACCATGACCCCCACATCCTGGCCCCCTCTGGATGAACCTAAGATCGTGCCCCCGAACTGGTTGATGTCCTTGACCTTTTCCGGGGTCAGGGCGATCAAGTCGTGACCCATTTCCGGATTCAGCCCTTCATAGCCATAGGGCACCCCCAATATGCGTCGCACGCCATAAAAATAGTGCAGGGCCATGACCATGCCACGGATCACGTTGTTGATGCCGGGGCAAAGTCCGCCACAGGTGACAATGGCAGCGGTAGTTTTTGCGGGATCAAAGAAGAGCTGTTGCCTGGGCCCGGCCTTTTCCAAAAATTGTGGCGGCCCGCCCCCTTCCAAACTCCGGTCATACTCCTTTTTGGAGAGGTCATGCACAAAGGCCTCCCCATCCTTTACAAAGGTAAATATGTTGTCTCCCCTTACGGTACTGAGGCCCAATGGGGAGGGAATGCTGGGCTTCCCCAGATTTTCTATTTGAAACATGTTGCTTTTTTTTACAGTTTTCCAAAGGTAAAGTTACGTGTCCTTCACGACAGTTACCATTGACCCAGCGTAGCAGGGGCCCGTTCACAGGCCAAAACAAGAACATTTGGGCCCTAACACAACTGTCTGCCAGGGAATACCAAAGGAGTGTACGGGACAAGCCTTGGTTTCACTAGGGCAGACAGTTTGGGCCAAGCCATCACGGAAGACCGTTTCAACGGCCGGTGCACGATATGCTCAGAAGTGCTCCGTAAGGCTGTGGTGCGAATCGATCAGCGGACCTCCGTTAATAATCTCCTCTGACGCCTCGCTGGCAAACTTATCAAAGTTGATGTGGAAGGAATGCGCCAGTTGAATGGCCTTGCTCACATAGGCGCCCTTCTGCAACCAGGTGTTCATGGGATCCAAGATCTCAATGGGCACCGTAGGGCAGTACTGTGGCATGTGCAGACCAAATATGGGGTGCACGTTATACTCCACATTGTCCAGTTCCCCTTCCAAAATGGCAGAGATCATGGCCCTGGTGTACTTCAGTTTGATCCTTGATCCCACACCGTAGGGGCCTCCGCTCCAACCGGTGTTCACCAGCCAAACGTTCACTCCGGCCTCCCTCATTTTCTTGCTCAGCATCTCGGCGTACACCGTGGGGTGCAATGGCATAAAGGGTTCGCCAAAACAAGCGCTAAAGGAAGGTACCGGCTCATTGATGCCCGCTTCCGTACCGGCCACCTTGGCGGTGTAACCGGAAATGAAATGATAGGCTGCCTGGCCCGGGGTCAATCTGGACACTGGGGGCAAAACGCCAAAGGCATCACAGGTAAGGAAGAAAATGTTCTTCGGATTCTCCGCATAGGAGGGCACTTGGATGTTGTCTATGTGCTCTATGGGATAGCTCACCCTAGTGTTCTGGGTAATGGAGCTGTCAAAAAAATCGACCTCCTTGGTCCCTTCCTTGAAAACCACGTTCTCCAGCAGGGCGCCGGGACGTATGGCCCTGTAGATGTCCGGTTCTTTCTCTTCCGTGAGATCAATGACCTTGGCATAGCATCCGCCCTCAAAATTAAAGATCACGTTATCGGCGGTCCAGCCATGTTCATCGTCCCCTATGAGCCTTCTGTTTGGGTCGGCTGACAAAGTGGTCTTTCCGGTGCCCGAGAGACCAAAAAAGATGGAGGTGTCCCCCTTTTCCCCCACATTGGCGGAACAGTGCATGGGCAGTACGTTCTTGTCCACCGGCAAAATCAGGTTAAGGGCAGAAAAAATGCCCTTCTTCATCTCTCCGGGATATTCCGAACCGCCTACCAGGGCCACTTTTTTGGTAAAGTTGAGGATGGAGAAATTACCGGCCAGGATGCCCACTGCCTCAGGGTCCGGGGCCTCGTAGCCCGGGGCACAAAGTACCAACCACTCTTCCTCAAAATCCTGTAGCTCTTCCTCGGACAGGCGCAGGAACATGTTTTTTATAAAATAATTGCTCCAGGGGTATTCCGTTATGGTGCGCACGTTCATCTGGTACTTCGGGTGCGCACATACGGCGGCATCCCGTACGTAAATTTCCTTTCCGTTCAGATAATCGATGATGCCCTGTTGCAGCACATCAAAATGCTCCGGAGAAATGGGTTTGTTGATGCGCCCCCACCAGACCCTATCCTTGGTATAGTCGTCCTTTACCAAAAAACGGTCCTTGGGCGAGCGTCCGGTAAACTTTCCGGTATTGATGGCCAAGGTGCCATTCCCGGTTTCTGTGCCCATCCCCTTCTCCACGGTAATTTTTTGAAGGGTCTCGGCGTCCATGTTCCAATGGGCCGTCACATCTTTTAGGCCATAGGCCTCCAGCTTCTTCTTTCTACCTTCAGTTGTATCCATAATCATCCATTTTTAGATTTCATTTCAAAAGTTCCATATCAACGGCACCAATAGCATCGATGCCACAAAAAACACCATGAGCAACGGGCCGCCCACCTTCACGTAATCCATAAAGGTATAGCCGCCGGCCGAGAGCACCATGGCGTTGGTGGTGGTGCCCACCGGGGTAAGAAAGGCCGTGGAGGCACTGATGGCCACGGTGATCATGAACGGTTTGGGCGAAACGCCCAGGGATGTGGCCGCCAAAAGGGCAATGGGCGCCATGAGCACGGCCGTTGCAGAATTGTTTATGGTCTGGCTAAAGGCCGTGGTGAGCAGAAAGATGCCCGCCATTAAGGCGGTGGGACTGATGCTGCCCAAGGCCTCCACCAAGGAATTGGCCGCCAGCTCCGCCACCCCGGTCTTCTGTAGGGCCACGCCCATGGGGATCATGGCCGCGATCATGACCACACTGGTCCAGCTAATGCCCTTATAGGCCTTGCTTATGGGCACGCAACCGGTAAGCATCATAATGCCGGCACAGACCAGGGCGGCTATGGCGCCCGGCAATATTTTGAAGACCAAGAGCACGATCATGAGCACCAAGGTGCCCATGGCCAAATAACTCTTTAGGTTCAAGGTGGCCACGTTCTTGGCCATGGCCTCCGGACTGCCCGTTATGACCACATTTTCGTAAAGCGACTTCAATTTCTCAATACGGTCCCAGGGACCGCGGATAATGAAGGCGTCTCCCGCCTTAATGGTGATCTCCCCGGCCAAGGGCTTGTTGTTCCGGGAAGCGGCCAGGACCTGCACCCCGGATTCCTTGAGATAGGTGCCCAAGTTTATGGTACGGCCCACAAAGATCGAGCGTGGGGTAATGAGCATCTCCGCCATGCCCACCTCTTGGTTGATCAGTTCTTCTTTTAGGTTGTCCATTTCCACTGGGGTGGGAATGATGGCCAAACTGTACTTGCGCACCAGGGCATCCACGTCCTTGGCCTCGCCCTGCACGGTAATGATATCGTGGTAGCGCAACTCTGTCCCTGGATCGGGCATTTCCACAAAGGCGGGCACGGTCTGCTTTAATCTGCTCGGGTGGCGCCGCTTTAGCCGCGTTACGTTCACTTGGTGCGCCTGTTCCAGGTTCCATTGTCCCAGAGTGGTGTTGATCAACGGGGACATGGACCGGATGCGCAAGCGGTACAGATCGTCACCAATACTATAGCCCTCGATCCATTTGTGCATTTCTGCGTCTATGTCGGCCGGCCGTTCGTTGGTCTGTCGTTTGGGCAGCAAACGGTAGCCCACGTACCTAAAATAGACAATGGCAATGATCAAAAGCGGCAGGCCTATCAACCCAAATTCAAAGAACGAAAAGCCTTCCATGCCGTTTTCCACCATGGTGTTGCTGGCAATGATGTTGGGCGGGGTCCCCGTTAGGGTGAGCAGCCCGCCCGTATTGGAGCCAAAGGCCACGGGCATGAGCAATTTGGAAGGCAGTGTGCCCGCGTTCCAGGCGGCCGAGACCGTTACGGGCAACAAGGCCGCCACGGTACCCGTATTGCTCACAAAACCGGAGAGCACACTGGCGCCCAGGGTAACGATGACCAAGAGCTTGGGCACGCTCTTGCCCGCCCAACTCACAAAACGTTGGCCCGCAAGGGCGGTCCATCCGGTTCGGGAAAGGCCCTCCCCGATGATAAACAGGGCAGCGATCATGATCACCGTGGTGTTGCTGAAACCGCTCAGCGTCTCATGGACCTCCAGCACCCCGGTTAAATACAGGGCGATCATGGACATCAGGGCAACGACATCGGGCGGAAATTTGCCCCAGACAAACAAAACAATGGTAATGGCAAGGATTACGAGTACAATGGCCATTTAAGGATATTTAGCAAGATTAGTCCAAAGTGAGCACCGGAACGGTGGCGTGGAGGGTAAGGATCTTGGTGAGCCTTCCCTCCGAGGGACTGGACCGATCGGCATGATTGCGCGGCAAAATGGCCAACAGATCTATCTTTTTATCTTTGATGTACTGGAGTATCCCCTCTTCAATATCATCGTTCTGCTCAAAATTGTGCTCTGCATAGAAATGCTCCAAATAGTACTCCAAGGTCTCCTCATTGCTCTCTACCACCACTTTTTCATCGTAAATGGAGTCTTTGTATATGGTAAGGACGTGCACCTTGGCATTGAAGGAGCGGGCAATGTGCAAGAGCAGTCCCAGCAATTTGGGGTGCTCTATCTCTTCTTTTCCAAGCACCAGGGCAATCTTTTTGGGCACTTGCAATTTGGCCCCATAGGGCACGGTAATGACGGGGCAGTCTGCCTGGAGCACCAATTTGGAGGCATTGGTCACGTGCTCATCTGCACTGATATCCCCAAGGGTGCCCATTAAGATGAGCTCAATGTTCTGGGCCTTTCTTTCCTCCAGGATGGTGGGCACCAAAGCGCCCTGCCCAATGACTATGGTGGGCGCAATCTTGGGCTTTATCTTCATGCTGCCCAAGAGCTTTGCAAAGTCTTCCTTGATTTCCTTCACATCTTGGGGCGCCGTGGGCACCTTGCTCACATAGAGCGCCTCTATGGCAATGGGGCGTTCATATCCCACAAACTGAAGCCCATATTCCAGGGCAGATATGGCGGGTTCGGTAAAGTCGAATGGAATTAAAATTTTGCTGATGCTGCTCATACCAATTGTGTTTAAACCATTATACATATAACTAGAGCACTAAAGTAGCAAGGGCTGCTCCGGGAAAACATGATGGATATCAGTTTTTGATGATTTAGGCCCCTTTTAAAACCTTATTTCCCGTAAATGATATTTATCATAATCCCAGTGGATGTTCCTCCCGAACTTTGCACCCAATAGTAGAAGTAAAAGGGCATGGTACCATCCCGTAATCTTGTTTCCGCTCTCCTTTCCATCATCCTTACCGCCCTGGCCAATATGGGCCAGATTGCCGCCCAGGAATCCCTTAAGGACGGTATGGGCACCTGGTACATGATCGATGGCAACAACAAGATCCTGCCCAAGTGGAGCATCCCGGTGACCGGAATTTTGCGGGAGTACAAGTTCATAGAGGAAGAGGAATTTGCCTTTGTGCAATTGGGGGTGCGCTACCAGGCGGGGCATGGCATCAGTTTGGGCGTGGGCGCCGCTTATCTGAACACCGTCCCGTTTGCAGAGGACGAGTTTGATACCCGCACCCTACAACACTGGGCCTACGAGGAAATCAGGTGGAAACAGGGTCCGATCATCTCCCACCGACTAAAACTGGAACACCGTTGGATCGCCAAAGCAGACGACAGTTTCCTTAACCACAGGGCCCGATATCGCTTGCAGTTCAAGAAAAATCTGACCAAAAAACTCTTTGTGAAGTGCAGTGAAGAGGCGTTCTTTAACCTGAACCGTGGCCGTATGGACCAAAACAGGTTCTTCTTGGGGCTGGGACACGCCCTGGACCCCAACCTTTCCGTGGAACTGGGGTACATGAAAAACCACATCAACAAAAATAACTTTGACCGCATACGGCTAACCGTCTATTTCAAGACCGATCTCTTTTCCAAAAAACAAAACCTGGCCGTGGCCCAACAAAACGGCACCCCTCCAAACACGGCCGATTAGCTTTCTGGACAGCATGCCCTTTACAACGGGCGTACTTTAAAAACAGCCAGGTTGCTCCATGCCACCATCCATCTGGTGGGGGCGCCAACCCAAAATGGTCCCAACGGCGCCCCTTGCCCCCCAATGCCAAAGCCCCTGGAACGGAACAGCAACCGGTCCAAGAATGGAAAACGGCATCATTTTTATGAATATGACAAAAAACAAGTGTTAAAATTACCGAACTGATAATTATCATATTTTAAAATACCCATATCCTATACATTTGATATGAATCTTAAAATCAATTATCATGGAACTCAAGAAAAACCCGCAGGCAGACCTGAACAGGAACAGCGGCCTTTACTTTGTGATCGGCCTCACCATAGTTTTGTTTACCACCTGGCAACTTTTGGAATACAAGACCTATGATACACAAAAAGAATATGCCCAAACCTTGGACGTGATGGATACGATGGACGAGGAAGTGCCCATCACCGAACTCACCATGAACACCCCACCACCGCCCCCCGCGGCCCCAGACGTGATCGAGATAGTGGAAGATCTGGAAGAGATAGAGGAAACCACCATTGAAAGTACAGAAAGTACGCAAGAGACCATGATCAGCGATGTGGTGCAGGCAGACGATGTGGACTTTATAGAAGAGGAAGAGGACATCAGTGTTCCCTTTGCCATTATTGAGAACGTGCCCGTTTTTCCGGGTTGCGAGGACCTGGCCACAGAGGAAGAAAAGAAAGCGTGTTTCAACAAGAGCATCCAACAGCATGTCAGGGACAACTTTCAATACCCCAAAACTGCCATTGAACTGGGCATTAGCGGAAAGGTTTTTGTAAGCTTCGTGGTACAGTCAGACGGCACGGTGGGCAATATCCGGTACAGGGGGCCAGACCGTATCCTTGAAGAGGAGGGGGCACGCATCATTGCCCTGCTCCCCAAAATGAAACCGGGCATTCAGCGCGGAAGACCCGTAAAGGTTCCGTACAGCATCCCCATAAACTTTGTAATGCAGTAATCTTGAGTTCTGGTATTACTACGGAAAGCCTCTGAGCACCCTTTGTGTCCAGAGGCTTTTTAAATTGGTTTGTGCACCAAAAATTTCGTTAGGGCTGCCCATGTCCGCCAAACCGATGACTGGGCCAACCTTGGCCCGATCAACGGGGCCAGGGAATGCTTCCATGGATAATATCATTTCCCAATTGAAAAAAAGCCGATAAATGGTTTCTTTTTACGCCCTACTTCAAAATAAAAATAAGCCGTAGCTCGGCTATGCCTGATTTTTCTTCTTCCCAGGCCAAAAAAATAATTCCATTTCCATGGCTGCATTTCAAACGAGAACTGGTATAAAGTCTTGGTCCCGTTGGAGGGTAGCGCCCTCATGGTAAAACTCCAGCACATGATGTGGGTGCAACGCAGCCCTTTCCCCATGCTCGCCTTCCCGAAAGCAACACACTTTGGTCCTCTTTGTTTTTAGGTCGATGGTAGGCACACATCGCCCTATTGTTCCCACCAAGGTGTTCCACGATGGCGTGCCCCGTTGAAAAGGCCATTGGCCCAGGCCGAAGCAGCGATCTACAAAGTAAAAGAAGATGTACCGGTCCATGGCATGGGTTCCTTGGCCGGTAGGGCACACCCTGGTGCCGCCCGTTTAAGGGACCAATTGGTTTTGGAACTGGAAAAGAAAGATCAATACGCTCAATACCAGGGTGCATCTTGGTAGGCCCTGTCCCTGGAGGTGCGGTCGCGCCCTTGGAGCTCCAAATGGTGGGCGCCTCGCCTGCGCACCCTATATCCCAGGAGATGAAAGAACGAAATTGCCATAAAACGGGCCGTGCGCTTATCCACCAAAAGAGCGGATGGCGTTTCCCGGGAACGGGACACGCCCGGCAGCCACAGCAAAAGTCGCTCCGCCTTTATTTTCCTGATGTATTTGGATAGGATTAGAAAGAACAAGGGCGTGCGCTTTACAAAATAGAAACCCTCTGCTCCCTTTTCCTGATACAGTGGCATAAAGATTTTCCGTTCTTCTTGGGTGATGAGCGGTTCCCCGTTCAAGGTGGCCAAGGTACGCCCCTTGGGTATTTTCTGAAAATTCTCAAAACCGGGCGCCATTTTAAAGTGGTCTCCCTTGCCAATGGTGAACTGATGATAGATTTCCATAAAGGTGGCCTTGGGAAACTTGCCCAAGGCCAGTGCACTGTAATGCATCTGTAGGGTTTGGGGTGCCAGTTCCAGGCCTCCAGCAAGGGCCATACTGTACCAAATAAAATGCTCGGCCACGGTAACGGCGCGGGGATCGGCGTGCTGTCCGGCCTCAAACCCAAAGGACACATAGCCCAATTCATTGATGTAGCTGAGCAGGGCACCGGCCAGGTACTCTTCAATGCCCAGCACAATGGGCAAGGGATAGTGGGAGGTAAATTTTCTGTTGAGCAAGCTGTCATTGACCACGATAAAGGGGTCTGTATGCCCCGAAGTGGTGTGCAGGTCCATAAAATAGTAGGGCGGACGATCACTTTCCGTAATCTGGTGAATGAGCTGGTGCAGCGCCCGCATTTCCTTTTCGTCCGGAGAACTCGGTGCATGGCCATGTGCCGTCTTTTCCAATCTCTGGGGCAGCCAAATCCTGTTCAGGTCCTCTTCCTGAAACCGTACCCCTTGAAGAAGGGCACCCAAATTGCCGGCAACGGCATAGATAGATCCCTTGATGTGCGATTTGCTTCCCTTGAGTTTCCCAAAAACCCGTTTTAGGGCCTCCAGCCCGGCGGGTTCGTTGCCGTGGATGCCTCCAAAGAAAACGATGGTGGGCCCCTGCCGCGAAGACCGCACGTGGCCAACAATACGCTCCGAAACCAAGTCCGGAGCCACGGTAAGCGTTGCGGTCCGTTGCATTATGGGATATCTTTTTTGCTGATGATGCCCACAAGACGACCTTCTGAGCAGACGGGCAGACAACCAAACCCGGTAGCTGTCATGATCTGGCTGGCGGTCTCCACCAGCGTGTCTGCCGTGGTGGTGGTCACTGCCTTTATCATGACCTCGGAGACTTTTTTGGCCGGCAGCTTGGCCTGATCGGGGAGGCCATTGAGATGGCTTCGGGTAAGAAGTCCCTTTAACTTGCCTTTATTGTCTTCCACGGGCACATGGTTGATCTGGTTCCAATCCATGATGGCCAAGGCCATGGCCACGGTGTCTTCGGTGTGCATTTTGTACAAGTGGGTGGTCATGATCTCGCTCACGAGCCTGTGCCGGTGTTCCGCGGTATCTTTTTCAACGTCCACCGCGGGCCACAAATGTACGGGGCGCCCGGTTTGTTGGTTGTCATAAATGGCCTTGGTAAGCAAGACCAGGGCACGATCGGTCTTGCACTTTTTCTTGAGGCTGCGCATGTTGTTCACCTGCCAACTGTCTCCGGTCTGGGTTTCCGCCCGCTGGGCAATGATGTCCAGAAGGGAGGTGATGTCCGCCGGGTCCACCTGGCACTTCTCCAGACCCCTTTTGGCCATGGGCAACAGTTCGTTGGTCACCAGGTCCTTTGCGGATCGCAACTGGCCCATCCAGGAAAAAATGGTCTCCCTTCCGGTCCGGGCCGCTTTTATAAAATTGGCCTTTACCATTTTAAAGTCCATTTTGCCGGGCATGTCGTCATAGTCCTTGGGCCGGCCCATCATCAAGCCCACCCAGAAGGCAAAATTGGCCAGCTCGTCCTTGGTGGACGGGCCAGAGGGAATGTAACGGTTCTCTATGCGCAAGTGTGGCTTTCCCCCGCCAATGCCGTAACAAGGGCGGTTCCAACGGTACACCGTTCCATTGTGCAGCCGAAGTGCGGCCAATTGGGGCACCTGTCCCGCCTTGGCCAGCGCCAGGGAATCTTCCTCAATGGCTTTGGTGAGCAGGACCCGGTGCTTGGATATGTCCTTTTTGAATATGGTGGCCACCGATCCCGTTTCCCAATGGTCCCCAAAGCCCACCCTGGGGCTCTGGTTGTGCAGGGTAGCAGAGATCTTCCTGGTGTCCAGGCTCTGCTGGAAAAGGGCAATGCGGGTCTCTTTCCACAGTTCCCTGCCCATGAGCATGGGCGCATTGCAGCATACCGAAAGTACAGGGCCCGCAATGGCCTGGGACCAGTTGTAGCTGGATATGAAATCGGTCGAGGGAATCTGCAGGTGCAGTTGAAAACTGGTATTGCATGCCTCGAACATCACGGAGCCGTGCTTTAGAAAAAGCTCGTCCACGCCCCTGATCTTTAAATTGAAATTGCCTCCCTTGGTCTCGGTCAAGACCTTGTTCAGGGCTTTGTAGCGCGCTATGGGGGTAAGATAATCCAGGCCCACCTCCTTCTTGCCCAGGGTGGGGAGTATGCCGGCCAGGAGCAATTTTACGCCAAGGCCATTGGCCGCTTCTCGACCTTTTTTGAGCAAACGGTTCAGCTGCCCGGCCGTTTCCGCGAAACAGTTGCCGGTAAGCTCCAGGGGATCTAGGTTGATCTCAATATTGTAACTGGCCAATTCCGTGGTAAAGTGCGGGTCGTCAATGGCCCGCAAAAGGTCCAGACTGATGCCCGCCGGACGGTAATGGCCATCGACCAGACAAATCTCCTGCTCGGCACCAATGCGCACCACATCATCCTCGAACATCTGCTTTTGGAGCATCAGTTCCAGGGCGTCCACATCCCGCACCAAGTGCTGGATGAAGTCCATCCGGGACAGATGGTCTTTGGCGCTGCTTACATTCAATTCACCCATATTGTCATAGACCCATTTCCAACAAAACTACCGTATATGGCTTCCTAAAAATATGATAATTGTCAGAATTTACGGTTCTTATCGCCGGTGAACTGACAATTATCATATTATTTCGCGGGCCACGCTCCTACTTTTGCTGCACTAAAAACACAGATCAGGTATGTGCAGTCTTACAAACAAATACAATGTACCGGGACCACGGTACACCAGTTACCCCACCGTGCCCTATTGGGACACGGAGAGCTTTACGGCCAAAAAATGGGAGCAGAGCGTAAAGGGGTGCTTTGAAGAAAGCAGGGAAGAGGGCATTAGCCTTTACATTCACCTGCCCTTTTGCGAAAACATGTGCACTTTTTGCGGCTGCCACAAACGCATCACCAAACGGCATGAGGTAGAGCTTCCCTACATAGCCTCCGTGCTCAGGGAATGGGGCCTTTACCGCGACGTGCTCGGTGCCAGGCCCCGCATTAAGGAACTGCACCTTGGCGGGGGCACGCCCACCTTCTTTTCCCCTGGGAACCTCAGCCTGCTCATCAATGGCATCTTTGCCCTGGCCGATCGGGCAGAAAATGCGGAACTGAGCTTTGAGGGCCATCCCAACAATACCACAAAAGCACATTTACAGGCCTTGTACGATGTGGGCTTTACCCGGGTGAGCTTTGGCGTGCAGGACTACAATGAGACCGTACAAAAGGCCATTAACCGCATACAGCCCTTTGCGAACGTAAAAAACGTGACGGATTGGGCCCGGGAAATTGGCTACACCTCCATAAGCCACGATATTATTTACGGCCTGCCCTTCCAGACCGTGGAAGACGTGAAGAACACCATAGCCAAGACCAATGAACTGCGACCGGACAGACTGGCCTTCTACAGCTATGCCCATGTGCCCTGGATAAAGGGCAACGGCCAGCGAGGCTACCGGGATGAGGACGTGCCCAAGGGCGAAGACAAGAAACTGCAGTACGAAATAGGAAAAAAACACCTGACCCAACTGGGCTATGAGGACATAGGGATGGACCATTTTGCCCTGACCACGGACACGCTCTACCAAGCGGCCCAAAATGGGAATTTGCACCGTAATTTCATGGGGTACACGGCATCCAAGACCCAATTGATGATCGGACTGGGCGCCTCCAGCATTAGCGATAGTTGGAACGCCTTTGCGCAAAACGTCAAGGGCATCAAAGAGTACCAAGATTTGGTGGCCAATGATATCATTCCCGTTTTTCGGGGCCACCTCTTGAACCAAGAGGACGAAATCATAAGAAAGCACATCCTGAACCTCATGTGCCGCTTTGAGACCTCCTGGGAAAAAGGAGGTACGCCTTCCTTGGATTTTCAGCATATAATCGATAATTTAAGGGAACCGGAGGCAGACGGACTCATTGCCATTGGTGCCAACAGCATTACGGTCACCCCAAAGGGCAAGCCCTTTATACGGAACATCAGTATGGCCTTCGACCTAAAATTACAACGGAACAAACCGGACACCAGGGTGTTCTCCATGACCGTTTAACCCTTTAAAACCTGTGTTATGAAAAGTATTGTAGTCCCCGTGGATTTCTCCAAACAATCTGAAAATGCCCTGAAGATGGCCGCCAAACTGGCCAAAAAGAAAAATGCGGAACTCATAGTACTGCATATGTTGGAACTGGCCCCGGCCATTATGAGCCGCTCCCAGTACATACCGCAGGAACAGATGGCGCAATTGATAAAGCTCTCCGAAAAAAGATTTGAAGAGTTCTTGGACCAAGACTATCTGAAAGACCTGAAAGTAACCCCGGTCATTAAGCATTACAAAGTCTTTAGCGAGGTGAACGAGGTATCCCAGAAACACCAGGCCGATATGGTGGTCATGGGCAGCAACGGCACGGACGGCCTCCAAGAGATCTTCATTGGCTCCAATACCGAGAGGGTGGTACGGCATTCTGAAATTCCCGTACTGGTGGTAAAGGAAGACATCACGGACTTTAAGGCAGAACGCTTTGTATTTGCCTGCGATTTTGCCGAAGAGAATGTCCCGGCACTAAAAAAGGCCATTGATTTTGCCAAATTGTTGGATGCCGAACTGCAACTGGTGTACATTAACACCCCTGGAGATGCCTTTTTGAGCACAGCGGACATTTATGAACGGGTGTCCAAGTTCCTGCCCAAAGTACAGGTGGGCTTTGAGGTGGACATTTACAACGACTATACCGTGGAACGCGGAGTGCTCAACTACGCAGAGAGCCGAGCCGCCGACATCATTGGCGTACCCACCCATGGCCGTAAGGGCCTCTCCCATTTCTTTATGGGCAGTATCGGGGAAGACATTGCCAACCACAGTACCCTGCCCGTGGTGACCTTTAAAATATAAGGGATAAAGGCTGATTTCAAGCCACACAAGACGCCCATTGCGCCCAATGAAACCAAGACTTTGAGATTGTTTTTTTGGGGCGAATGCAGGGCCTTGAAAATAGGGACGGCACCCTGGTGTGCACTTACCCTAGGGTGATGCATACCAACGAAGGACTTGGCACTGATTCCCAGCTTTAAAAAGCTTGGAAAATTCCCTTGAAAATCCCAAAAATATTATTGTGGACCTCTTGTTTCAATATGTTTTGGTTCGATGACCTTCGGGCCTCAAAAATAAAAGACTTTTTTATCCTTTTATGATAATTATCATATACGGCCCCGCTCCCTTTCCCTAAATTTGCCCTAATGAAATGAGCCATAACAATGCTGGATACCAACCGAAATGTTTATTGGCAATTTACACCCGCCTGAAACGGAACGGGCAGGTCTGACCTTAAAAAACAAATACATACAGATCAGTAGTTAGTTTCGTATTTTAAATCCAATTTTGGTCAAAATGTTAGGCTGAGCGCCCGCCTGAATTGCAGTCGAGGCAGGCAGTCGAAGCCTCCTTTGGCAGGTGAATAGTTCTCGACTGCGCTCGAACTGACAACGGTAAAAATGCTTATTTGTATGATAATTGGACCACTACCTTGTTTAATTAAGGTTCTATGTTAAATACAGTGGGTAATCGAATTTCAGTTTACCCGCTATGAAATAGATCATGTTTATAAAATTCTCCGTGTTCCGGTAGCCCCTTGCCCTTTTCTTGGCAAGCTGTATCTTGG